>NZ_KB904237.1 GCF_000379925.1 Porphyromonas levii DSM 23370
AAAAAAGACAAAGACCAATCTCCAAAACAGCCAAACACCTCCCAAAATACAGCAAAGAGCACCCCAAAGTACCCCCAAATACTACCCCCAACAGCGCCGATCTATACTTTGCGGAATCTAGGCCCTATATCAGTGAAATTTATTCCTAGGAATAAATTTATTTATCTGTACAAATAAATTTATTTATCTCTAGGAATAAATTTGCTTGCTCGCGCTAGCCGTGGATGCGGCGCAGGCGAGGGCTTTTGGATACTCTAGGGAGGGGAAGGTGGCGATTTCATTTTGGGGGTTAGGGTACAGGGTATTTCGTGAGGGGCGATTGGTTGGTTATGTCGGGCGATATGTCTATTTTTGTGGGAGCGTGGAGGGCTTTAACTTAAAATGTTACAGGGTACTATGAAAAAACCAGTCGGAATATTTGGCTATTTGAGAAATACTTTATAGATTTGTGGTGTACTATCACAGTAGTACATAAATTGAGTGAATAAATTAATATGAGTGCATACAAGAAGAGTACGAGGGAGGAGAAGCTAGAGGCGCTGGGTCACCTACTGGATGTGCTGGATCGCCTGAGGGTAGAGTGTCCTTGGGATGCTAAGCAGACCAATCTATCTCTTCGTCCCAATACAATAGAGGAGGTATTTGAGCTTTCGGAGGCTTTGCTCCATGAAGACGACCGTGAGATCTCCAAGGAGCTTGGCGATGTACTACTTCATGTGCTATTTTATGCCAAGATAGGCGAAGAAAAGGAGGCGTTTGATATCGCAAGTGTAGCGCATGGCGAAGCCGAGAAGCTCATTTACCGCCACCCTCATATCTACGGAAGCGTTCAGGTGAATGACGCCCACGATGTGGAGCAAAACTGGGAGCAGATCAAGCTCAAAGAGAAGGGGGGCAATAAGACGGTGCTCTCCGGTGTGCCCAGCGGTTTGCCTTCTATGATAAAGGCGTACAGAGTGCAGGAGAAAGCCGCCAATGTGGGTTTCGACTGGGAGCAGCGCTCTGATGTGTGGGACAAGGTAGAGGAAGAGCTTCGGGAGCTTCAACAAGAGATCGAGGGTGACGGCACTCAGGCACATAAGGAGGGCGAGCTAGGCGATTTCCTCTTCAGTCTCATTAATATGGGTCGCCTCTACGGAGTGGATCCCGATACCAGTCTGGAGCGTACCAATCAGAAGTTTATCCGTCGCTTTGGCTATATCGAAGAGCGCGCCAAAGCCGCTGGCAAGTCACTCAAGGAGATGACGCTAGGCGAGATGGATGCCCTATGGAACGAAGCCAAGAGGAGTGAATAATATAGATACATTTAATAGATACAATGAATCAGCAGCGTAAGGCAATAATCGAAGTAAAAGCGCTTCATAAGACCTATCCAGGTGCTCAGCCCCTCCACGTGCTCAAAGGGGTGGATATGACGGTGTACGAAGGGGAGATGGTAGCCCTCATGGGGGCGAGCGGTAGCGGTAAGTCTACGCTTCTCAATATCCTAGGTATCCTCGATGATTACGACGAAGGGGAATATATTCTCGATGGCGACCTGATCCAGGAGCTGGACGAAAACTCTGCTGCCGAGATGAGAGGCAAGAAGATAGGCTTTGTATTTCAGAGCTTTAACCTGATTCCTTTCAAGACGGCGCTAGAGAATGTGGCACTGCCGCTCTACTACCAAGGGGTATCGCAGAAGGAGCGTAATGCGCTTGCTGAGCAGTACCTCGATAGTGTAGGTCTATTGCCTTGGGCGCACCACCTGCCCAATGAGCTTTCGGGCGGTCAGAAACAGCGTGTCTCCATGGCGCGAGCACTCATCACCAAGCCGTCTATCCTACTTGCCGATGAGCCGACAGGTGCTCTCGATAGCAAGACGACGATAGAGGTGATGGAGCTACTCAAGCAGATCAATAGGGAACAAGGTCTCACCATGCTTATCGTGACCCACGAGCCCGGGGTGGCAGAGCAGTGCCAGCGTACGATTCATATCAAGGACGGACTAATAGTGGGGGAGGAGTGATGAATGCGTATTTCCAAGAGCTAGCCAATTCGCTACAGAATAACAAGCTCCGCACCTTTCTTACCGGCTTCTCCATAGCGTGGGGTATCATCATCCTCGTAGTGATGCTCGGCGCAGGGAAAGGAGTGGAGAATGGTATTCGTGGTATGGTGGAGTCGAGTGGTGCCAATCAGATAAAAGTGACCATGAACCTCTACTTTACCGAAAAGCCTTATGCTGGATATCAGGCCAATCGTCAGCCTTTCCTAAAGCCTGAACAGCTCGACTATCTGCGGGGGGTCTACAGTGATAGGGTGGATCTGATAGAGCCTTCGTTAAGCAACTTCAAAGAGGTGAGTACTACCTTCGGGAGCCTAACGATGCAGGTCAATACTACGAGCTGGGCGGAGCAGAACTTCAATAAGCTAGAGCTTCAGCAGGGGCGCTTCTTTAGTCGCCAGGAGCACGAAGATGGAGCTAGAGTAGCGATCATCACCGATGGGCATATCTCTTCGCTCTTCGAGGCAGGCGAAGACCCCATAGGGAAGATAATTACGATGATGGGCGCTACCTTTAGGGTGGTAGGGGTGGTCAAAGCGGCAGTACCTTTCTATGGGTCGGTTTATATCCCACTCAATACCTACGCTTGGCTTTATCCCAATCAAATGGTGCAGATGACTTCTTTCTCTATCTATCCCAAGGTGGGGCAAGCAAGCCGAGTGCAGCAGCTCACCGATGAGATGAAGCAGACGGTGATGCAGCTTGCGAAGGTAGACCCTACAGATGCTTTCGCAGTGGATATGCAAAACTCTGCCGACCAAGCCAAGACTATGGACATGATCTTCCTCAGTCTCCAAATCCTTCTCTGGGTGATGGGTGTAGGTAGCCTCAGTATCGGTACTATAGGTGTCTCCAATATCATGCACGTGACCGTGCAAGAGCGTATGAGAGAGATAGGTATTCGTAAGGCTATCGGTGCCAAGCCCAAGGATATTATGCAACTGGTATTGGGCGAGAGTCTACTCCTCTCTATCGTAGCAGGTTTTGTGGGATTGGTAGTTGGTGTTGTAATTATCAATGTTCTAGACTATCTGGCTGCGGTCAATCATTGGGGACAACAGTCTATCCCCGTGGGAAGCTCGCCCGATAATGTGATGATCCTTAATCTATTTGAGCACCCTGAGGTCAATCTAGGCGTTGCCTTTGGCGCACTTATCGTGCTGGTGGTGGCAGGGTTATTGGCAGGCTATGGTCCGGCTAAGAAGGCGATAAAGATACCTGCAGTAGTGGCAATGCGAGATACTAAGTAGTAAGAGAGAGATCATGAGATTCGGAAAAGAACAGTGGCAGGAGCTGTGGTACACACTCAAGAGTAATAAGCGGAGGAGCATCGTTACCTCCTTAGGGGTCTTCGCGGGGATGTTTTTCCTCACGGTGCTCACGAGCTTGGGCAATGGACTAGGCAATGCAACCGCAGAGCAGCTAAAGGCTATCTCCAGCAATAGTGTTTTCTTCCTGCCCGGGCGTACCACTATGCCGTATCAGGGCTACAAAGCGAATAGGAAGATTACCCTTACCTACCAAGATTATCTGGCAATAGACGCACGCGCTAAGCTCCTGAAGTCTATCTCTTGCTATACCTCTATGGGTGAGTGGGGAAATACTCAGGTGGTTGCCAATGGTCGTAGCCGCCAGACTACAGTGGTGGGACTTAATCCCAACTACTATACGTCGATAGAGGAGCATATCGCTATCTATGGGCGCCCTATGCAGCGCCAAGAGATGGAGCAAGGGGCAATGGTGTGCACAGTAGGAGAATATCTGGCGGAGAAGTTTTACCCCGATAGTCCTGCCGATATGGTGGGCACTATCGTTACCCTCAATGGCGTCGCCTATAAGGTGGTAGGCGTGGTGAAGCAGTATAGCGATAACTTCTCCTTCGGCTTCAATGCTCGGTATTGTGTCGAGGTGCCACTGAGCAATGTAATTGGTACCGATGTCAATAAGGAAGTTTATCTTGCAGGCAATATGCTCGACGGTGTCACCGCCAAGGAAGCAGGGAAGGAGGTTTATCAGATTATCGCTCGGCGACAAAACCTTAATCCCCAGGACGAGCAGTCTATCATCCCTATGGGTATGGAGCTCTTCAATAAGATATTCGGGATGATCAGCAAGGGTATCAATCTCTTGATATGGATCGTAGGTATGGGTACCCTTATCACTGGCGTCATCAGTGTGAGCAATATCCTTCTGGTCACCGTGCGAGAGCGACAGAGAGAGATAGGTGTGCGTAGAGCTATAGGTGCTAAGCCACAGGACATCCGTTCGCAGTTTATGGCAGAGGCGCTATTGATCATCTTGATAGCTGGGTCGGTGGGTATCTTTTTGGGGATGCTGGTATCGCTCCTCTTCGGTACGATTACAGAGTCTACTAAGATAGGGCAATTTGTGTTGCGCCCTTATCCCGATGTACAGACACTCACGATCTCTGTAATCATTATGATCGTTGCCGGAGTGCTGGCTGGGCTTTTGCCGGTGTACAAGGCGCTAGAGATAAAAGCAATAGATGCGATAAGGGACGAATAAAAGTTAACATAGAATCATATATAGTATTATGGCAAAAGAGAAGAAAGGCAAGAAGATAGGCAAGTGGATCCTATGGGGGCTCCTTGCGGTGGTGGCAATTGTGGTGATTGCCCAAGTAGTGAGCAAGGGGCGGGACAAGGGCAATGCCTACGAACTGGTAAGCCCTGTGGCTACCGACTCGGTGGTGATGAGTACCGTGCTTACCGGCGCTATCGAGGCGCGCGATGAAGTCAAGGTGAAGCCGGAGATGAATGGTATCATCTCGGAGCTCCTTCACCTCCCTGGCGACTATGTGAATGCCGGCGACCTAGTGGCAAGGCTCAGCATTGTCCCCGATGTATCTACCATTCAGAATGCGGCATCTCGTGTAGAGAGCGCACGTGTTCGACTGAAGCAATCTCAGGAGGTATTTGAGCGCGACAAGGTGCTATTTGAGCAGGAGATTCTGCCTCGTGAGCAATACGAGACCAGCGAGGCGAACCTCAAGAATGCCGAGATCGAACTCAATATAGCCGAGGAGAGCCTACAGCTGGTCTCTACGGGTAGTAGTTCGCGTACGGCACAGAAAAATAATACTCTAGTACGTGCTACCGTAAGCGGTACTATCCTAGAGCAGCCGGTAAAGGTGGGTAATACGGTGATTCAGGCGAACTCCTTCAATGAGGGTACTACTATAGTCTCTATCGCCGACCTCAACGACCTCCTCTTCGTGGGTAATGTGAACGAAAGCGAGGTGAATAAGGTGCGCCCAGGGGCTGAGGTATTGATCCATGTAGGGGCACTGAAAGGGCGTACTTTCCACGCCACTATTGAGTATGTATCTCCTAAGGGTGTGGATAAGAGCGGTACCATCCTCTTCGAGGTAAAAGCAGCGCTCGCCAATGACAATCTCGATGGTATCAAGGCTGGCTTCAGTGCCAATGCCGAGGTGGTACTACAGAAGGCTTCGGGTGTGATGACGATTCCTGAGAGTGCGGTCACCTATCGTGGCGATAAGGCGTATGTGTATGTCTCCCAGGGTGGAGGTAATACCGAACAAGACTTCACGGAGCAGGAGGTAACCCTAGGTATCTCCGATGGTCTCAAGGTGGAGGTCAAGAGCGGTCTCAAAGGTACGGAGCAGCTTCGTGGTAATCGTTTAGGTGTCAATTAAGAGATGAAAAAGATATTCCTTTGGATCGCCCTATCGATCGTAGCCATTAGTGCATCGGCACAGCAGAAGCTATCACTGATACAGATGAATCTCGCTGAGTGTATTGCCTACGCTCAGGAGAATAGCCCGCTACTCCTCCCGCTCCCTGCCCAGCTGGAGATGCTCCAGATAGACTACCAAGCAGCTCGTTCCGCTTTCTTGCCAAGCCTCAATGCTCAGATAGGGCAGAACTTCTCTTTCGGTCGTTCCCAAGGGCGTGACTTCGTCTATACCAATACTTCAAGTGCCAATACCTCCTTTTCGCTAGGCGTAGATGTGCCTATATTCAATGGCGGTCAGCGGTGGTACCAGCTCAAAAAGAGCGATGCCGCACGCGCCACAGGTGACTATATAGTGCGAGATGTGGAGGATAATATCGCCCTCACGGTAACCCAGAGCTATATCCAGCTGATGCTGGCGAAGCAATTGGCGGCTACAGCTGTGGAGAACCTTGCACTCACGCAGAAGCATCTGGATGAGATTAAGAAGCAAGTGGAGGTAGGGCGCGCCGCTGCGGCTCAGCAGATAGATATTGAGAGTCAGTTGGGTAGAGACCAATTGGCGGTAACAGAGACGGCTGCCGATGTGGTGCGCGCTACTCGTATCTTGCTACTCGATATGGGCTTTGACCTCAATAAGATGTCGGAGAACGAGATAGACTTCGTGGAGCTAACACCCGAGGAGGTGATTGCCAAACTAGAGCAGACAACGCCAAGGCAGGTGGACGCAGCTTGGGTACTACCAGCTACAGCTAAGCTCGAGAAGGAGCTGGAGCTCTCGGACTACGATGTGAAGATAGCAAAGAGCGCTCTATGGCCTTCGCTATCGCTTAGCGGTGGCTACTCCAATGGCTATTATTATACCTTTGGAGAGAAAAATAAGATGCTCAACCAGCCTTTCCAAAATCAGCTGAAGGATAATGGGCGCTATTTCGTAGGGCTTTCGCTCAGTATCCCTATTTATAATAGGGGACAGGTGCGCCGTCAGATACGTGTAGCCGAACTACAGCAAGCCAATTTGAGGAGTCAGCTGGTACAGAAGCGTATCAACGATGACCGCAATGTGTTGCTGGCGCGCACGGATCTGGAGAAGGCGGACGAACAGTACCGTGTGGCTCGTGAGAGCCTTGCCCTCTCTACCCGTGCCCTAGAGGTGGCAGATACTCAGTACACAGCAGGTCGCATTGGTACCTACGAGTGGGAGCAGTCTAAGAATAGACGCCTCCAAGCGCAAGCCTCCTACCTGCAGGCGATCTACAACCGCTTGCTCCGTACCATCAACCTCACCTACTTCCACACAGGAGTTATCCGTAGCGATTGGTAACCTCCAACCTGAAAGCCCCCTTGCTCACAGAATGTACAAGCCCCCAAACCCCCTAAACCGAAGGTAGCCCATAGGCAAGGGGGCTTGAACATCAGGTAGGCTAGATGAGCAACGGAGAACAGCCCCTTACCTATGGGCTACCTTCGGTTTAGGGGCTAAAGAAGAGCGTGGACAAGGTGTCCCCCTCCCTCCCCACGCTCTGCGTGGGGAGGGAGGGGGACATCGTTTTGCGTATCTCCCTGCCCACGGCCTCGGGCTTCGCCCTCAACCGAGGTGACTATAGGTACCTGTATCCTCTCCGATTGGAGCGGGAGACAACACAGCCATCGTTATTAGAGAGGACAACCACAGGGCGCCCATTGAGCTGGGGGCGGAAGAGGCGCTCACAGCTCACATAGAAGTTGTTACAATCGATAAGCCCATACATAGGTCGTTACTATCTATGGCGATTGCGGGGATTGGGCTGGTGGATAACATAAGTGACCACACCCCAGAGCGTGAAGTGGTCTTCGGGCTCTACCTTCATCTTGGGGTACTTGTCATTGGCAGACACGAGGTATAGCTCGCCCTCTGGGCTCTTTTCTATGTACTTGATATTGAACTCCCCATTGATGAAGCAGACCGCTACATCGTTTTGCTTAAACTCCAGCGACCTATCCACGATGATGATATCCCCCTCATATTATATCGGCATCAATCATGGAGTCCCCTACCACACGAGCCATAAAAGTGGTATTGGGGTGCTTTATCAGTTCGGCAGTGAGGTCTATCGTCTCTACATTGTAGTCTTCAGCAGGAGAGGGGAAGCCCGCAAAGAGCCCCTCCTGAAGGCAGGGCACTTCGGAATAAACCCCTCGCGAATAGCATAGAAGTCCAGTGATTTATCCATCTGTTTTGCCATTGCTCTAGAGCTTAGTAGAGGAGGATGGTGCGGAGCTTCTCTTGTTTTTTTGTATCGAAGTGGAGGAAGTCGGAGAGGTAGGTATCGATAGTGCCGTAGCGCTCTTCTATCTCATCGATAATCTCATTCACTTGCCGTGGGGTACAACGGAAGTACTCCGTGAGGGCTTCTTGCACCTTGGAGGACTGTGTAAATCCGTTCGGCTCTATGCGCGACACCGGGAGGTTGTCATTGGAGAGGACATAATCGCTGATGGCGTCGCTCTTGCTTACGCCTAGTATATAATGCAGGAGGAGGGTCACAAAGGCGACCCTATCCTTCCCTAGGTCGTCACTGATTAGGATAGGATAATTGGCTGGGTCTAGGAAGCTATCGAAGAGCATGCGGAGCTGGTTGGGGTTCGCAAAAGCGATGTTCTCCAATATATCTCGGTGCATGTGCTCTATCTCAAGCTCGCTACTGTGCCCGTCGTAGATGTTATCTATGATGTGCTGGAAGTCGATGACCTTATCTGGCCCTATGTATACTTGCTCCATCCCCGAGATAGGTATCTTGGGCAATTGGTCGGAGATACGTGAGGGAGAGAGCGCATACTGAGTGCGTATCCCCAGCCCAGCAATGGCAGGCACATCTTGCTCGAAGCTCCGCCAGAGGTCGCCCGAGCGGTAGATCATGCCCCAGCGTACTTGATCGCCATTGTAGGTCATGTAGCCGCCAATGTCGCGGAGGTTGAGGATGCCGATGGTGGGAATGGTGCGCGTGGTCACTACACGCATATCACGATTATTGAACACAAGGAGGAAGTAGGTGTGGTTGCCCCCTTCGGTATTGTAGCGGTATTGTGCCGCTGCTATCTGCTCTACGGTGTAGGGCTTATCGGGATACTGGTTGGCATCAGACGAGGCATAGATGGCTACTTGCCCGTCCATCCCAGGGTACACCTGCCACTGTATCAGGTAATCGCCCTCCTTATCCTGTCGGGTATGGGTATCTATATAGTACGCCTGCTTGGCGCACGAAGCGGTAAGCAGTACCAGTAGGAGTAGGATGGTATATGGATATAAACCTTTGCGCATATATATAGGGTCTTTATATCTTAGCATTGTGCAATCGTGGCGCCAAGGGGGTAAGCTTCCTCTCGTCGCCTATCACTTAATGCTACAAATATAGAAAAACGGGTGGAATGGGGGCTATCTCATAGGTTAAATAATCTAATCACTCAGGTTGGTGTGCGTGAGGATTGTCTAGAAAAAGACGAGATTCAGCGGAACGGCAGCCTATCCCATCGCCCCCCCAATGGGATCCTCTCAACCATTACTTGAGAATGTTGCACGAAGTGCCATTCTCGCCGATTTGCTTGCAAATCGGCTTAGACGTTGCACGGTGGTGAAATACAAGGCACTGAGACTTAGGCTGACGGGAGCGTACTCACGTACGTGACCGAAGCCGAATGTCGAAAGTAACGCAGTAGTTCGCCACCGTACAACACTCTCTACTTAGGGTAAGAGAAGATGTCTTGTACCCTAGAGGTATTAGTTAGAGTAGAGAGCGGCACTCACAGATAGCGCTAGCGAGCAAATTTATTCCTAGAGATAAATATATTTATTTGTACAGATAAATAAATTTATTCCTAGGAATAAATTTCGTTGCTCAGGCTCGCCAAAACCCCTCCAATGGTAAGGGCGAAAAACATCTCCCCATGCCTCCGACACCACCCACACCACCTATCGTAGGGGCGAATAATTATTCGCCCCTACATCCCCACAACCCTTCGAGGGCTCCGAAGCATCTGAGGGCTCCGATAACATACTATAATCTCCTACAAAACACAACAATAACAAATATTGCTATTGTATATTTGCGTATAATATTATTTTGTATTACCTTTGCGGTAGAGAAGGATTTCAAGAAACGTGTAATATATTATGACTCAACGACTATGGAACAAGACATGAAATTCAGTGGCACCCTTCTAAAGGGGGTCGGAGACCACACTCGGGAGCAGTTGCCTCCGCTACCGCAGGTACTACAGCGCAATCAAGGCGTACTCTATACCGCCTCGCTCTATTTCCCCGACATTCTGCCCAAGAGCGCAAGCCGAGCATTGCGCAAGGAGATTGCCACTTATCCCGCACTCAGGCAGGCTTTGGAAGCGACCAATTGGTCGCCCCAAAAGCGGTACCTCACGCCGCTACAGCAGCAGATTATTGTCCACTACTTAGGCGAACCGGTATGATGGGAGGATGGATCAAGCTGCATCGCAATCTGACGCACTGGCAGTGGTACGACGACTCTCTGATGGTGCACCTCTTCATCCACCTACTCCTCTCAGCCAATTTCGAGGAGCGGCAGTGGAGGGGTATCACCATCCGTAGGGGGCAACTCGTAACAAGTACACAGCAGTTGGCCGAAGGCATACACTCCACCTACAAGATGGTCTTCTCCCGATTATGCAAACTAGAGAAGAGCGGAGAGATTAGTAAAATTCGGAACAACCAGTTTAGCATCATAACCATCACGAAATACGATGATTACATGGATGCTGACCCCTCCGACGGGACAGCGGAGGGACAACGACGGGACAGCGATGGTACACAATATAAGAATATAATAAGTAAAGAACATATCAAGAAGAATACCCCCCTAACCCCCCAAGGGGGAAAGGACGACCTTTTGGATACAGAGGAGCTTAACCCCTGGAGGGCTATCGCCGAAGTGCCTCAAGCCCCCAAGCCCCCCGTTGCGCGCACCCCCCTTTCCCCCGCTTTCGAGAAATGGCTAGCCTACAAGCGAGAGAAGCGGCAGAGCTATCGTTCGGAGCGAGCACTCAGAGCGTGCTACAACCAGCTGGAGCGCTACTCCAAGGGAGATCCCAAGGTGGCCATGGAGATTATAGAGCGGAGTATAGCGATGAACTACTCTGGATTTTTTGAACCTAAAGCATACAACAAACATCATGAACATAGACCTGAGAGCATTACAAATGCAGCAGAATCTGAAAAGGGTACAAGGTACTCAACTATTTAGACCCGACTGCCTCCTACCGCTTGCTACACAGGTGGACCGTCTGGAGCAAGCCCTACAGATTGCCTACGCTTCGGAGGTACTCTCCAGAGGGCGCCAACTGGTGCCCGACCAAGCTACTCGCGCCAACCTACACAAGGTGGCGGAGTGGCTCACCAACCCTCTGGCTAAGCCTTGGCTCCTCATCTATGGCGGGGTGGGCAATGGTAAGACCACACTCCTGAGGGCGATACAGGCTTTTGTGAATAGCCAGCGCTTCTACATCGGGAATACTAGGGTGCAGATGCTGGTGCAGACCGCAAGCCGTCTCTCTGCACTAGCGGTGGAGAGCCCTAGGCTCTTCGAGAGCCGTACCGACCAAGAGTGCATCGGCATAGACGACCTTGGGGTGGAGCCTCTGGAGGTCAATAGCTTCGGTACACGCTCTACCCCCATTGCCGAATTGCTCTTGCACCGCTACGAGCGCATGAGGTTTACCATCCTCACAAGCAATCTTTCGGAAGAGCAACTCACCAGCCGCTATGGCGAGCGTATCACCGACCGCCTCCGCGAGGTGTGCGACCGCCTTTGGATGGATGGTGCATCCTACAGAGGAACGGTATGACACGGGCGCTCTTCTTCCCCGAGATGGGTCTCGACAAAAAGTAGTATCTTTGTGGCTAAAAGAGTAAGAAAGATGGCACTACGTAAGATAGACAATGGTTTGATACCCGAGTGGTATCCGCAAGAGGCCGTGCTCATGGCTTGGCCCGAAGAGGGTATGGACTGGGCGTATATCCTGCCCGAGGTGCGGGCTTGCTATACTGAAATCATCACCCACCTACTGCAGTACACTCATGTGGTACTCCTGGTGGGAGAAGGGGGTGGTATCTCGCCCCAGCAGCTCAAGGCTTGGCGCCACGGGGGTAAGTACCCACTTATCTATATCGACCACTTCCCACTCAATGATACTTGGATGCGCGATGTGATGCCGCTCTTCGGCATGAAGGAGGGGCAGCGTGCCGCCTACGACTTTGGCTTCAACGGCTGGGGGCTTAAGTTTGCCGCCAACCTCGACAATAGGGCTGTAGGACGGCTCTTCGAGCGCGGACTATTCGACAGTGGGGTACAGGGGCGTGGGCACCGAGACTTCATACTAGAGGGCGGGGCTATCGATGTGAATAGTAGGGGCGAGCTGCTCTCTACGGCGTGTGTGCTCCGAGAGCCCAACCGTAATCCTAGTCGCCACCCCGACTACAACGAGACCATCATGAGCTACCTAGGGGTTACGCGCCACCATATGCTGGCGGGCGACTTGGCGCTCAAGGGCGACGATACGGATGGGCATATCGATACCATCGCAAGGTTTGTCGATGACGATACCATCCTCTATTGCTATGCCGAGACAGTGCCGCAGACGGTAGCGCTGAAGCAGGCACTAGAGCAGCTAACGACCGTGGAGGGCAAGAGCTACACCCTGATTCCGCTACCGCTGCCCGAGCAGAGGTACGACGAAGAGGGCTACCCTCTACCTGCTACGTATGCCAACTTCCTTATCACCAATGGCGCGGTACTCGTGCCTATCTACCAAGATGCTATGGACGAGGTGGCGCTCGAGATCATACGCAAAGCGATGCCCCACCACGAGGTGGTGGGCATAGACTGCCGTGCTCTGGTACAGCAGCATGGCTCACTCCACTGCATCACCATGCAGGTACCCGAAGGATATATTGACCCCATTCACTTTGAGAGACGATGAAAGTAGGGATTATTCAGCAACACAATACAAGCGACAGAGCGCTCAACCGCCAACGCCTTACCGATAAGATACACGAGGTAGCCCGTGAGGGCGCCCAATTGGTCGTACTCCAGGAGCTTCACGAAGGGCTATACTTCTGCCAGACAGAGGACGTTCGCCTCTTCGACCAAGCGGAGACTATCCCCGGCGATAGCACCGACTACTACAGTGGGGTAGCCAAGGAGGCGGGCGTGGTACTCGTCCTTTCGCTCTTCGAGAAGCGTGCGACAGGGCTGTACCATAACACTTCGGTGGTGCTCGATAGGGATGGTTCGATTGCGGGCAAGTATCGCAAGATGCACATACCTGACGACCCAGCGTATTACGAGAAGTTTTATTTCACCCCTGGCGACCTAGGTTTCCACCCCATACAGACGTCACTTGGCAAGCTCGGTGTACTCGTTTGCTGGGATCAGTGGTACCCCGAGGCAGCTCGTCTGATGGCTCTCGCTGGGGCTGAGCTCCTCATCTACCCTACCGCGATAGGCACAGAGAGCACCGATGCACCCGAGGAGCAGACCCGCCAGAGGGAGGCTTGGACCACCGTACAACGTGGACACGCCGTGGCGAATGGGCTACCTGTGGTGGCGGTGAACCGAGTGGGCTACGAGGAAGACCCCTCGGGGCGCACGGGCGGTATCACCTTCTGGGGGCAGTCCTTTGTGGCTGGGCCTCAGGGCGAAGTACTCGAGATGCTCTCGACTACCGAAGAGGCGACCGCTGTAGTGGAGATAGATATGGAGCGGAGCGAACTAGTACGGCGCTGGTGGCCTTTCCTCCGCGACCGCAGGATAGACAATTACGACGACATCGTCAAACGCTATAGAGACTAAATAAGCAATGAAGGAGCTAGGACTACTACGCAACGACCCTTGGCTAGCGAAGCACAAGGAGGCAATCATGGGACGACACGAGGGGGTAATAAGAAAGGAAGCAGAGCTATTGGGTAGCGCTTCCGTCACACTCGGCGACTTCGCCACAGGGCACCTCCACTTCGGTCTCTTCCGAGGGGCAAGCGAGTGGACCCTCCGCGAATGGGCACCCAATGCCACCGCTGTCTACCTCATTGGCGACTTCAATGGCTGGCAGAGGAGCCCCGAGTATGCGCTCACCCCTATTGATAATGGGCAGTGGGAGCTTAGGCTGCCACTAGAGAAGATAGGGCACGGTGACCACTACAAGCTCTACATGGTGTGGAATGGAGGCGAGGGCGAACGTATACCAGCCTGGGCGAGGTACGTGGTGCAAGACCCCAAGACGTATGCTTTCTGTGCTTCGGTATGGGCACCGGAAACCCCTTATGTGCCTAAGCACCCGAGGGCATTGCTCCACGATGAACCGCTCCTTATCTATGAAGCGCATATCGGTATGGCTACCGAGGAGGAGCGTGTGGGCACCTACCGCGAGTTCGAGACCGAAGTGCTCCCCAAGATTAAGGCTAAGGGGTACAATGCGGTGCAGCTTATGGCCATCATGGAGCACCCTTATTACGGTTCCTTCGGTTACCAGGTGTCGAGCTTCTTTGCCCCTTCCTCAAGGTTTGGCACGCCCGACGACCTTCGCCACCTTATAGATACGGCGCACGGTATGGGGCTGGTGGTGATTATGGACTTAGTACACTCCCATGCCGCTAAGAATGAAGTGGAGGGTCTGGCTAAGTACGACGGCACCCACACACAGTTCTTCCACTCGGGCGAGCGTATGGTACACCCGCAGTGGAACTCTATGTGCTTCGACTACGGTAAGCACGAGGTACTCCACTTCTTGCTCTCCAATTGCAAGTACTGGCTCGAGGAGTTTGGCTTCGATGGTTTCCGTTTCGATGGCGTCACCTCTATGCTCTACTTCAACCACGGCATAGAAAAGAGCTTCTGTACCTACAATGATTACTACGATGGCGGGCAAGACCCCGATGCCATCGATTACCTTACGCTGGCCAATAAACTGATTCATGAGGTCTACCCTCACGCTATCACCATAGCGGAGGAGGTGAGCGGCATGCCGGGGCTAGCGCTCCCCATCACCGAAGGAGGCTATGGCTTCGACTACCGTCTGGCTATGAACATCCCCGACTTCTGGATCAAGACCATCAAGGAACTGAGGGATGAGGATTGGCGTACCGGCTCTATCTGGTGGGAGTGCACCAACCGACGCCAGAACGAGATGAGCATTAGCTATGCCGAGAGCCACGACCAAGCCCTTGTGGGGGATAAGACCCTCATATTCCGCCTTATAGATAAGGAGATGTATTGGCACATGGACAAAGCGGATCAGAACCAAGCGGTAGCCCGTGGCGTAGCCCTCCACAAGATGATTCGCATGGTGACCATGACCACCACCAATGGTGGGTACCTCAACTTTATGGGCAATGAGTTTGGGCACCCCGAGTGGATAGACTTCCCTCGGGAGGGCAATGGCTGGAGCTACAAGTACGCACGCCGACAGTGGAGCCTCGAAGAGAATGGCTTCCTACGCTACGGACAGCTAGCGGAGTGGGATAAGGCAGTGCTCCAGCTGATGACGGAGGCGCCCAACTTCCACCTACTACCCCTGCGCCAACTATGGGAGAAGGGCGACGACCAAGTGCTTATCTACGTGCGTGGCACCTATGTCTTCATCTACAACTTCAACCCCACCCAATCCTTCGTGGACTACAAGTTCCCCGCCCCTGCAGGCAAGTACGAGGTCGTCCTCACTAGCGACGAAGAGCGCTTCGGTGGGCAAGGGCTAATAGATATGAATGTGGCGCACTTCACGATGTGCGACCCAGAGTTTAACTTCGATGGCAGAGGCTGGCTCAGTCAGTACATACCCGCCCGCACTGCCATGATACTTAGAAAGATTGATGAGTAACCAACAGATTCCACTCTACCCCCTTCGCTTTCAGGAGGCCTACAAGCAGACCATCTGGGGCGGCAATAGGATTTATCAGTACAAAGGCACCACAGCACCTGCCGAGGGTATCGGTGAGACTTGGGAGATCTCCCCTATGGAGGGCGATGCTTCGGTAGTCTCGGAGGGCGCCCTAAAGGGTAAAAGCCTCATAGAGGTTACCGAGGCGTATGGGAGCCAGCTCCTAGGGCAGCAGGTCTTCGACCGCTTCGGCGGCAAGTTCCCCCTACTCGTAAAGCTCATAGACTCCAACCAAGACCTTAGCGTGCAGGTACACCCCAACGACAGCTATGCCGAGGTACGCCACGACGGCAGCTGGGGCAAGACCGAGATGTGGTATATCCTAGAGCACACCAAGGAGGCTCAGATAAGGGCAGGATGGCGCAAGCAGACCAATCCTACCGACCTCCCTGAGCTGGTGAAGACAGATGAAGTGATGCAGTATCTCGATAGCCACACGGCACACGTAGGCGATGTGTTTTACCTCCCAGCGGGCAAGGTGCACACCATAGGGGCAGGCAACCTACTCCTGGAGATACAGCAAGCGAGCAAGATCACCTACCGTCTCTTCGACTTCAATCGTAAGGATGCGCAGGGCAATACCCGTGAACTACATATAGAGGATGCCGCTAAGGTCATCGATTACAGTATCAACGACCACGGCGCAGAGCCATACGACCGCACGGTAGAGAACCACCCAATTCTCCTAGCAGAGAGCCCATACTTCCGTACGAGCCTACTGCAGCTCACCGATGATTACCATTGCGACCTCTCGGAGCGCGACTCCTTCACCATCCTCTTTGTAGAGGAGGGCGTGGTAGTGGTGAATGGCGAGGTGCATCTGGAGAAAGGTCAATTCCTCCTCCTCCCTGCCTGTATCCACCAACTCCACCTTGCCACCACTGGTGCCAAGGTAGTTGAGAGCTACGTACCCAAAGTATAAATCCCCGCCACTATGCTGCCAAGCCAAGAGCTGATCGATTACGTATGGGCGCATAGGGATGAGGACGTACGCACCCTAGCCCTGAGGAGCAAAAACGCCCCTCAGGGCTTTGCTCTTTCTGAAGCCCTAAGCGCTATTCAGGCACGGCAGAAGCTCGCTCTCAAACACCCTAGGTGGGCCGAGGCAAAGGCGGTATTTATCCCTCAGCCGGTGGTAGTGGAGCAATCCTCTAGCCCCGAGACCTCGGCGTATAAGCTCCGATTTATAGAGCCCCACTGGCAGATCCTCGACCTTAGTGGTGGGATGGGCGCAGATAGCTATGCACTAGCACAGAAAGCGGAGGGGGTCACTTACCTCGATGCTTCGCCCGAGAGAGCTGAGCTTGCCGCCCATAATTTCCTCGCACTAGGGCAGAGCAATATCACCTGTTACAGTGGGAAGGCAGAGGAGCGAGGCATGGCACTAGCCGAAGCGCTCCAGCCACAGCTCATTTACCTCGACCCCGACCGCCGTCCGGGCGCTACGGCAAGGGTATTCCTTATAGAGGAGTGCGCTCCCGATATCACCACGCTCATCCCTAAGCTACAAGCGGTAGCGCCACGGAGCCAATACCTCATTAAGCTCTCGCCCATGGCAGACCTCACCTACCTCCGCGAGCGACTACCCTACACCTTCGATATCTACGTGGTCTCGCTGAAGCGGGAAGCAAAGGAGCTACTCCTGCACCTCCACCCTTCGGCTACGGGATGCATCACTGCCGTGGAGCTACAAGCCCACCACACTCTCAGCTACAGCACCCGCCCCACTACCCAACAAACCACCCCCATCTCGCCCGAGATAGGTGCCTTTGTGCACGACCTCTACCCTGCCTTTTCCAAGGTAGGCTACGACACCTTTGCCCTCCCCTTCGAGGTGTGGCAACCAGCCGCCCATACCCACCTCTACTTCTCTCGGACAGAGCTGACCGACTTCCCAGGGCGCACCTTCACTATCCTAGAGCACAACTTAGGCGATAAACGGTGGCTGAAGAAGGTGACCCAAAAGCCGCTCCACCTCATCACCAAGAACCTCCCCACCTCTACCGACCAACTGCGTCGGCAGCTCCGAATCACCGAAGGGGGCGACTGCTTCCTCATTGCCTATGCCGATAGCTTGGGCAAACGCCACTTCCTCCTCGCCACCTAAGTGCACCCGCTTCTGTCCTAGAGCCTAAGTGCACGGCTGCTTTGCCCAAAATATGGTATCTTAGTCCATCGAATGGTAATTAATAGACAGCTATGAACGAAAATGAATACAACCTCCGAGCGGAGGAAGAAGAGGCTTGGGGCGATGACGAACTGACCGCCATAGACCTCTCTATCCCCTTCCTATTGGAGAAAGCCGACTGGACTAAGTTCTTCAATACCCTAGGGTACGACGGACAATACCCCTTCCTCCTCTACAGCCATGAGGATGCCGAGGTACTCCACGACCGTCTGCTCGCAGAGGTCAATCGCACCCAGATACTACAGGGGCACAATAAGTTGCAATGCGACCTCTACACTAGGTTTGGCGACTACGAGGGCAAGGTAGTGGGCTTTGTATGGCTCGCCATCAGTGGCACCCGCGCCTTTGCGCCCGACCTCCTCGACAACCTCCAATGGCTACTCCAGAGCGGTACCACCACCTATCTCGAGCACGCCTATACCTCGCACGGAGCAGAGGCGGAGCTCACATGGCTAGAGACGCCTACTCTGCACCCTGCCTATGCTACGGTAGAGGCACATCAGCCCCCCCAGAGCAACCTCCAGCTGGCAGACCGTCTTTCCATTGCCACCATCCTCCCCCGCTAGACTATGGAGTGGCGCAAGGAAGTCGTCCTAAAGCCATTGGCACACCGCTATGGCCGACACGATAGAATCAGCCTTTGGGGCTCTTGTTTTGCCCAAGAGCTTCAGCAGCACCTCTACACCCGCCTCTACCATGCGGGCTTTTCGCCCTTCGGCATCATGTACAATCCCCTCTCCATGGCGGAGGGATTGGAGCGGCTCCTTGCGCATCGTCCCGAGCTTCATCTCCTAGAGCACGAAGGCACTTGGCATAGCCTCATGCACCACGGCAGCTACTCGGGCACTACCGAAGACGCAGCACGGACACAGATACTCGGGGCATTCGAAGAGGCTTGGCACACCCTGCCCGATACCCGTCTATGGGTCTTCACCTTCGGTACCGCCTATGTCTATGAGTGGGGAGAGAGCGGCACGGTGGTCAATAACTGCCACCGCCTGCCCGCCAAGTACTTCCACCGCCGACGCCTTACGGTAGAGGAGATTGTCGCCACTTGGCAACCGCTCCTTACCGAGCTTCGTGCCCGAGATGCCGAAGTGCTCTTCACCGTCAGCCCCATCCCCCATTACCGCGATGGAGCGCACGAGAGCCGCCTCTCCAAGTCCACCCTCCTCCTCGCCATCGATGCCCTACAGGGCGAGGGCATCCACTACTTCCCGAGCTACGAGATTCAGCTCGATGAGCTACGCGACTACCGTTACTTCGAGGAGGACATGGCGCACCCCACCCCTCAGGCTGTGCGGTACATCCTCAGCCGTTTCCAGGACTTTGCTCTAGAGCCCGAGAGCGACTTCGACCGCCGTTGGGCGCAACTCCTCCGCCTAGCGCAGCACCGTCCCCTCACCACTGACCCCCTAAAAATAGCGGCACATTATAACACTGTAGCGCAAAAATTGGCTACTTTTGCCGATGAAACCAGCCACCCCTACGTGCAAGAGCTGGCGTCACAGATTGATAAGTATTGCCGATGAAACTGACAGACCTATCCGCCCTCCTAGGCGGAGCTATCCCTACTGAGGATAGGGAGATAGAGCTACTGCTCACCGATAGCCGTTCGCTCACTTTTCCACAGAGTACACTATTCTTTGCGCTCGTCACCCCTCGTGGCGATGGGCATAGCTATATCCCGCAGCTCTACAACGAAGGGGTGCGGGCTTTTGTCGTCTCCAAAGCCATCGAAGGCACCTACCCTGGCGCAGTATTTATCCAAGTCCCCGATACCCTCGAGGCACTCCAAACCGTAGGGCAAGCACGGCGAGCACAGCTGGCTATGCCTATCCTCGCCATCACGGGCAGCAATGGCAAGACCACCACAAAAGAACTCCTCTATCAGCTCCTCTCCCCCACCCTCTCGGTAGGTCGCTCGCCCCGAAGCTACAATAGTCAGATAGGCGTGCCGCTATCGCTCTGGGGATTGGAGGATACCCAAGCACTCGGTATCATAGAGGCAGGTATCTCGCGCCCTGGCGAAATGGCTCGGCTCGAAGCCATCATCCGTCCCACCTATGGCGCCATCACCAATATCGGGGAAGCGCACCAGCAGCATTTCGAGAGCCTAGAGCAGAAGGTGGCAGAGAAGCTCCAGCTTTTCCGCAACTGCCGTACCCTCTTTGCGCCTTACGACAACCCCCTAATCCGAACCCAGATAGAGACGATGGGGCTGGCACCCAAGACGCTCTACTGGAGCCGCGAGTGGTCGGGAGCTACGCTCTTTATCCAGAGCCAGGAGTACCACCCCACAGGCGTGACCATCACAGGCACGCTCGCACGCCAACGCATAGTGCTAGAGCTGCCCTTCCTAGACCAAGGTACCATCGATGACACCCTCCTCACGCTCCTCATTGCGAGCCAAATAGCACCACAAGCGGTGGCTACTCTAGAGCAGTTTGCCCACCTCAAGCCTATCACCATGCGCCTAGAGGTGCTCGAAGGCAAGGGGCAGATGTTGCTCATCAATGACAGTTACAATTCGGACTACGATTCGCTCCGAACCGCTCTCGACTTCATGAAGCGGCGCAACCCAGAGGGGCTCCCTACCGCTCTAATCCTTAGCGATATGGAGGATAGTAGCCACAATACCGGCGAACTCTATGCGAGGGTGGCGCAGCTCCTCGGGCAGTACCATATCGATAGGCTCTACCTCGTGGGGCAACGGATAGTGGAGCAAAGAGCACTCTTCCGGCAGGTGGACGGGTGGTTTCCCGACTGGGCATCGCTGGATAAGGGGCTGCCCTACAGTCTACTAGCCGGGCATATCGTGCTCCTCAAGGGCAGTAACTCCTCGCAGTTTGGTAGGGTCATTGAGAACTGGAAGGTCCAGACGCACCAGACCATCCTCAGTATCAACCTCACCCGACTAGCACACAACTACCACACCCTCCGCACCAAGCTCCCCAAGGGGATGGGCACAATCTGCATGATCAAGGCAAATGGTTACGGTGCGGGCGCCTACGAGGTAGCACGTACGCTCGAAAGGGCGGGAACCGACTACCTTGCGGTTGCGGTGGTAGATGAGGGCAGGACACTCAGGGAGCAGGGCATCAAGAGCCCTATCCTAGTGATGAACCCCGAGCTATCTGCCTTTAGGCAACTGATTTGGAACGGACTAGAGCCCGAAATATTCAGTCTGGAGATGCTTCAAGCATTTAGCCAAGCAGCAGAGACCTATGGCGACCGCATTCTCCCCATCCACCTCAAGTGGAATACCGGCATGAACCGTCTGGGGCTTATGCCACACGAAGTAGCGGAGGTGGTGGACCTCCTGCACCGCTCGCATTCTATACGGGTAGAGAGTATCTTCACCCACCTAGCCGCTGCCGATGACCCTAGTGAGGACGACTTCACACGGACTCAATTGGCAAGACTCGATGAGGTGCAACAGCGGCTCGAAGCGGGACTCGGCTACTCGGTACGCAAGCATGCGCTGAACACCGCTGGGGCTATCCGTTTTCCTGAATATCGGTCGGACTATGTGCGCCTCGGTATCGGGCTCTATGGCATTACCCCTCTCGCGCAGGACGAGATGGGATTGGAGCCCATAGCCACCCTCACCACACAGATTCTGCAGGTGCAGGAGCTAGATCCGGGAGAGACCGTGGGCTATAGCCGAAAGGGCAAGATAGAGCGCCACAGCCGCATCGGCATCATTCCCGTGGGCTATGCCGATGGTTTACCTAGGCTCTTGGGCAATGGGCATATCACCTTCCGCCTGCCCGATGGCACGCTCGTACCCACCATAGGCAATATCTGCATGGACACCCTCATGCTCGACCTCACCGACGCCCCAAGCGCAGTGGCGGGCACCGAGGTCACCCTCTTTGGCGACGGGCTACCCATCACCCGCCTCTCCGACGCCTGCCAAACCATCCCCTACGAGATCCTAAGCCGCCTCAGCAGCCGCATCGCCCGGCAATACTACAGCGAATAACCAACACCACCGCCTGATCGGTGACCTCGGTGGTATCGGTGGTGCCAGTGCCCTCGGCTCTCACTATCGGTGGAATCGGAGCCCTCGGACGCTTTGGAGAGCTCCGACACCCCCTATTGTAGGGGCAAATAATTATTCGCCCCTACAACCTCTCCGACACCACCAACCTCTCTGATAATGACCGCCGCCCTACAGCATCACACCCATTCTGAATACCCTATATCACTGAAATTTATTCCTAGGAATAAATTTATTTATCTGTACAAATAAATTTATTTATCTCTAGGAATAAATTTCGTTGCTCAGGCGAGCCGCTGGTGCTTCTCAGTAGAGAGGGATTCGGTGGTTCAGTAGTTAAATAAACATAAAATACATATATCGGTTCGCCATGTAGTATTTTTATTATGAAAAATACATATATTTGCGGTTGTTACCTCATCGGGGGTATCTAGTTTATTTTAAGGATTACTAACAAACTATGGAAGAACGATTCGAAGAGACGAATATTATAGAAAGCCTTATTAAGATGGGGTTATCAGAAAGAGAAGCTAAAGTGTATAAAGTATTGCTCGGGGTCAAAGAAATCACACCTTCAGCAATTCCGAAGTTTGCGGATGTGCCTCGGACGAAAGTATATGAAGTGCTTAATTCACTGACTCGAATAGGATTTTGTAAGGAGCGATTACCTGAAGACGGTGGAGCGAAACTGTATTCTGCCGTAGATCCAAAGATTGCGTTAGGAGGACTGATTGCCGAAGCCAAAGAGCATTTTACTCAAATCAACAATACCTATAAGGTTTTATCTACTACCCTACAATCGATTTACAATAGTAGTACCGATAGACTAGGAGAATACGATTTCGTAGAGATCCTTAAAGGTAGAGGGGAGATATTGGATAGATATATGACACTCAGGAATAGCGCAAAGCTAGAAATATTAGAGCTGAGTAAAGGGCCCTACGTAATGACCCAAGAGGAAAGGGATTTGGAAGCAGAAGAAAACGAACGGATCATCAAGTCCGGAGTAAAGATGAATGTAATTTATGAAGCTCATGAAATAGAGGGTTCTGGAGACAACTTCTTTTATCGGCAATGTGCATCTGCGGGTGTAAACGCAAGAATAATTTCATCATTGCCAATGAAATTAACCCTATTTGATAAAAGGGTAGTTATGTTGCCCTTAAGGGATGCTTTAATGAGCGAACCAAACCTAACAGTTGTGGTTATTGAGCATGCCAAGCTTTACGAGATGCTAGAAATAGTATTTTGGAGGTATTGGGATAGTGCCAAAGATATAACTAATTAGCGCATGAAAACATAACCGCCGTTATTCACTTCTAAAGAAATTACTCGAGGATTAATATTTTTTTCACTACTAATAATAAAATAGCAAACAAGTATGAACAGAAGAAACTTTGCTCTGCTTTGGTCGATCTTTCTAGCGATCTTAGTGTCGAGCTGTACCAATCTTGACGAAATCTATCGTCGTTTAGATGATTACGGAACACGGTTAACCCGTGTGGAAGAGAAAGTACTCATCGCTAACGGAGACATCAAGACTCTTCAGGCTTTAATCAAAGCTCAGGAGGATAATATCACCATTAAGAGTTGGCGCCCACTAGATGATAAGAGTGGCTACGTACTCACTATGAGCGATGGAAATACCATTGTCCTCAAAAACGGAGCAGATGGTGCTTCATCTAACATTGGGGTAAAGCGTGCCACTGACGATGGGCTGCTATACTGGACCATGAATGGAGCATTTATGTATGATGAACACGGCAATAAGATTCGAGCACAAGGGGTAGATGGGGCACCTGGTATCACTCCACAGCTAAGGATCGAAAGAGGCTACTGGGAATACAGCTTAGATGGCAAGAATTGGCACCTAGTGCTCGATGCCAACTTTGCTCCAGTAAAGGCCAATGGTGAGAATATAGAGGAGGTACTGGATATCAAAGAGACCAGTACCCACATTGTTATCACCTTTAAGGGGCAAGTATTCGTCATCTCCAAGACAGGAGCAGGCAGTGGCACAGGTGGTGATCAACCTATTAACCCACAAAAACCAGCACCACGTCTCGAAATCAAAGAAAAAAAGGTGGAAATATATGAAAATGGAACCTATACTCTGGACGTGAAGATAGAGCCCCAAGAGCATTACACCCTCGATGATATTCAATGGAGTAGCACTGCACCAGATGTGGTGACAGTAGAAAAGGGGATTCTGACGGCCACAGCACCTGGAGAAGCCGAAATTACTGCAAAGGTAGGGAAAGTGAAAGTGACGATATATGTGGTGGTGAAAAAGTTATTGACCATTAGTCTTGAGGTCACAGATATCAAGGTGATTTCTGCCAAGTTGAATATTACGCCTGACAATGAAACAGCTACCTATTGTGCTGGATGTTTGAAAATGAGTACTTGGTTAAAGAACATGGGGAAACGTGAACCGAAGAATGCACAAGAAGTTTTTGAAAAGCTAGATAAGCCTTTTTTTGTTAGCATAACAAAATCCGAGGATGCTTGGCGCAATGTATTACCTAAGTATCTTGATCGTGGCAAACATATTTATACCCCAAGAGACTATGGTGCAGATGCCCGCCCTGGAGACGAAATGATTGCTTATGCTTATGGGCTCACTGTGGAGGGAGAGATTAGTGGAGAATTAGTTTACAAGATCTTTACTCTAAAAAAATCTGTAAAGGATCCAAACTTTACCTTTGAGATTAGTGAAATACAAACAACAAGCGATGCAGTAATAGCAAAAATAATGCCTAGCAAAGACAATATGCAATATGCTATTACTTTGCAGCAGGGTGGGTATGCGAAACTTCTCAAAAAGTATCTTGAAAGTAAAGACCCTATCGAAAAAGAAAAATTGTATGATATGCTTTACGAGCGTGCAAAAGACAAAGCGGTTCTCAAAAAAAGAGGACAGTACACTATCGGGAAGAACGACTTTGCCCCACGTCGTCCAAATACTGAACAAGTCTTGGTCGTCTTTGGTTATGACGAGGAGAATGGTATTACTTCAGATGTAAAGTTCATCACGGGAAAAACAAAAACACTAAATGAATAAACAGAAGATAACATGAAACCGTTGAAAAGATACATAGCTGTTGCGATGGTTTTTGCAGTACTCTTGCAGAGCTGCCAGCAACAAGTACCCGAAGAGATTAGTATAGAGCTTTCTGACTATAGTACCATTGACTTCCCAAGCCAAGGGAGTGAGAAGGTAATTAATGTGACGACCAATGCTACCTATTGGCAGGCCTACCCCAATGCGTCTTGGGTAGAGATAGAGCATAATCTAGGGTCTTTCTTAGTAAAAGCTCAGCCTAATAGCACTACTGAGGAGCGGAAAGCTAGTATCCTAGTCCACGCTAAGGGTACTGGTGTGACGCAGACTTTGATGGTGACCCAAGCTGCTGGGCGTAGTGCTTTGGAGGTGCAAAAGAATGAGGTGAAGTTTGACCAAATTGAACAGGAAAAGACCATCAAGGTCAATACTGTATCAGACAATTGGTCTATAGAAAATACAGCCCCAGAGTGGATCACAGCCAAAGCTTCTGTAGAGGAGCGCTTGCTCTACATTAGTGTGAAAGAGAATAGTAGCACTGACTCCCGGAGTGCCAAGCTCTTTGTACAGGCTGGCGAAAAGATAGAGGAAATAGTGGTACACCAGAGTGGTAGCCTTTACTACATCCTCCCCTTACTCACGCCTGGCAGTAATATACGAGATGTGAGGGAGTTTGAGCTAGCACGCCATAGTCTATTGGAGACAGATGATAGTTACCTTAAGGGAGGGGCACATACCTACTTCACAAAGAGTCCTGTCTTCTACAAGGTGGTCTACACCTTCTCCAAGGATATCATCAATGGTGCCACCCTCTACCCAAAAGATACTGGGATGCTAACGAGTGAGGGGCTACATCATTTCCTCACCAAGGAGGGCTACCAAGCCAAGGCGGAGAGCCAGCACGAAAAAGTCTATGTCCGCCATACCGAAGTAGGTGAGGCGAAGTATGAGATTGTGGCGAATGTAGCCTTTGCAATCCCTAATACAGACCCTAGTATCATCTTTAGGATTGTACCTCGCCAGCCTAAGGTCATGCCTACATTTGAGAAGATTCCTCTCTCCGAGCTCTATATCAAGAAGCTCAATAAGAATGCTGTTGTGGCATGGGAATCTACCCATGGCGGCATACAATCTCGTAGTAAATCAAAGCCAACATTCCTTTACTTCGATATCTTTGACACCACATATATAGGGAGAGATTATTCATTCTCAAAAGAAGGTGACCAAGTGACTCAGATGCGAGCATTTATTTACGACATTTCCAAAGTCTTCTATCGAGCAGGGACAAGTTACCTAATGACAGACGAATTTAAGAACCTACTAAAGAAGGAGGGCTTTAAATTCTATCAGCAAACACCAGATGACTTCCGCCAGCTTTATCGTAATGATGAAAAGGGGTGTATCTTTGGGGTCAGAGTGGCACAGGTAACTGGGGTCAATGATGGTACGCCTTGTTTGATGTTTATGTATTTACCGATCCCTGAGCAAAGAGAAGAGAAGTAATGAAAGAAAGTAAATATATATTGAGAGGTCTTTGGCCTGTTATTTTTGGGACACTGTTGATTCTTTCTTCTTGTCAGAATGAGCGAAAACCGTTACAAGACAATCTTCTTGAAGAACAAATAGAGCAGACTAGGGAAGAAGTTGCTCTAACCGGTGATCTTATCTTTCAGCAAGGGCTATTGCGTGTAAAGCTATCCGAAGAGTTGGCTAGCCAGCTCCATATTACAGAGACTACAGGGAATCAATCACTCCGTAGTGGCGTGCCTGCACTAGACCAATGGATGGCAGAAGTTGGAGTTCAGGAGATGAAGCGCGTTTTCCCCGAGGGTACGGGAGCTATTAAGGAGCGACGCCGTGCAGCAGGACTGCATCTTTGGTTCGATCTTATTTTCAATGATGACTACCCCCTCACACGTGCCTCCTCTTCTGTCAGAGCTCTCCCTGGAATAGAAATAGTGGAGCAAATAATCGTTGATCCAACCCCCATCCCAGCAGGTATAGTTGCTCCATCTTATTCCCAAGCACGTTCTCAAGGGAAGTTCGCTCCGAACGACCCCCGCTATTCTGAGCAGTGGTATCTCAATAATACTGGTTGGCTACCTAATTCTGTTGCAGGTATGGATGCCAATGTAGAAAGGGCTTGGGAAATAGAAACTGGAAAAGGGAATGTAATCGTAGCTATTATGGATACTGGAGTGGATATTACGCACCCTGATCTTATTGGGAACCTTTGGCGTAATCCAAAGCCTGAGTTTGGTGGTGACCTACACGGTTGGAACTTTGTTTTTAATCAGGCAGAGATTGATGCGGAAAACCACGGCACTCACGTTGCTGGGACGGTCGCTGCCACTCGCAACAATGGCATTGGGGTGGCTGGTATTGCTGGTGGCGATGGGAGTTCCGAGAGTGGTGCGAAGTTGATGTGCCTAGAAATTATATCTTCAAAACTCAATAACAATGCTTCTGTTCCTGCTGCTTTTGTCTATGCTGCCGATCATGGAGCCGTGATTGCACAGAATTCTTGGGGTTATGGTGCTGGAAGTAATATCTTCGACCTCAGTCCTTCTGTGAAGACAGGTGTTGAGTATTTTATCAGAAATGCTGGAGTGGATGCTTCCTCTGGGAAGCAGCGTGCCGATTCTCCTATGAAGGGAGGCATAATATTTTTCTCGGCAGGGAATAATAATAAGGAGTTTTATTATATGCCAGCAGCTTACCCAGAGAATGTTGCGGTAGCCTCTGTAGGACCATCTGGTAAGCGTGCTATGTACTCCAATTATGGCTCTTGGATAGATATCTCCGCCCCTGGAGGAGACTCTGACTATGGTAACCCTCAAGGTCTAATTCTTAATACTTTTGCCGAAGGACTTTATGGCTATATGCAGGGGACCTCAATGGCGACACCCGTGGTTTCTGGTGTTGCAGCCTTAGTCCTTTCCAAGTTTGGTGGCGAGGGTTACACTAATGAAGATTTGAAGCGTCGACTCTTTGGTTCTCTTCGTCCGTTCAACATAGACGAGGTGAATCCAACCATTAAGGGGAAGATGGGAGTAGGATATTTAGATGCTTATGCTGCTCTTCAAGATGCTGGGACTATCCCCCCTCAATCAGTCTCTTCAGCTTCTATTGATACAAGTTTTGAAGAGATAACTCTTTCTTGGAAGGCCGTCGCTGATGCTGACGATGGTACTGCTTTGGCTTATCATGTGTTCTGGAGCAGCAACGGTTCTATTACGAAAAAGAATATTAGTAAGGCAGGACACATTCGTGTAAATGCTGTTGGGAAGAAAGACGGTGATACTATTGTACAAGTAATTTCGGGTCTTAAGATCAATACCCTCTATCACTTTGCTATTGTAGCCGAAGACCGCTGGGGACATACTTCATCACCTTACTTATTTGAAGTTACCACGAAGCAGGCACGATCTGTAAGCCTTACACCCTCTCTGGTTGAGACGATACACCTCGCTTCTACCCAACCCTATACCTTAGAGGTAGAGGTGATGGAGCCTAATAACTTGCCTTGGGAATACACATTGGCAGGTGATCTGAAAGGTGTCACCTCTAAGCGCGAAGGCAATAAGATATCTATAAAGCTGAGGAGAGTATTGCCTATGGGAGAATATGGTCTGAAGCTCATGGTCTCTAATAAGTATCAGACCAGTGAGCTATTGGTGCCTTTTGTAGTGGCTGAGAATAGATCACCTTTGCTCACCAAGACGTTGGCAAAGCAGTATCTACCTCTTGAGCATGAAGCCTTGAGCATCTCGCTCAATGAATTCTTTAGTGACCCAGATGGCGATGCGCTCCAATATGAGGTACGCTCTACTGTGCCACAAGTGGCAATCACGGAGGTACTTGATGACAAGTTCACCATCAAACCAATAAAGATGGGCACCACCCATATCGAGGTGACCGCTCGGGATAGCTTCGGCGCTAAAGCACGCCTCAACTTCGACCTCCAGGTGGTAAAGGACGATATCGTGTATGTGGTTTATCCAGTGCCAGTAGCTAAGGATCTGAATATCCGCTTGAGCGATGAGGTGTACTCCGCACAGATAACCATCTTGACGCCTATGGGTGCTCAGAAGATGAGGCGCTTTGTCAAGGTTAGAGAGGACGAAGACCGCCAGGTGGTTCTGAATGTTTCAGAGCTTGAGATTGGCTCCTACGTACTCGAAGTCACCGCCAATGGCAAAGTATTCAAGCAAAACATAATTAAAAACTAACCTAGGATATGAAACGTATATTTTGGACTGTAACAGCTCTACTACTCTCGATGAGTACAGTAGGTCTTCGGGCACAAACTGCGTACTCTTCAATGGAGTTTATGCAATACAATCCCGATGCTCAGAGCGCAGGTATGGGGCATACGTACCTAGGTGGTGGGCGTGGCATGTACCTCTACGGTGATCCTACCTCTTTTGGTAAGGCTAGTGACCGCTTGTACGCCTCCTACTCTATGTCGGTATTGCCACAGAGTGGAGAGGGACACACCTTCTGGAATAGCCTCTCGGCTGGCTATAAGTTCAGCCCTAGGTGGAGCATCATGGCAGGCTTTAGGACTCAGACGAGCCCCAAGGTGACCGTGGTAGACCAGACTGGTATGGAAGTAGGTGCTGTTCGCCCCAATAACTTTAGTCTCGACCTCGGCGCTACTATGGCTATCACTGAGCAATGGCAGGGATTCGTGAGGGGTAGTTATATCCATAGCTACCAAGGCTTGAATGCCTCGGGCTTCGGGCTCTCTATCGGAGCCAATTACGTTAGCGAAGCTATGCTCTATAGTCTGCCAGTAGACTACTCTATCACCGCAGCGTTGACCAATTTCGGCTGGGGCATGAAGTACGATGTAGGTAAGCGTGAGGTGGGACTGCCTGCAGCAATGGAGGTAGGCGGACGTATGGGTGTCCTTGTGTCAGACGACCACGAGGTGTCCTTGGCTGCCTTGATGGGCTGCGAGCTGCGTTCGTCTGTCTCTAACCGCGTATTTGGTGGCTTGGGTATAGAGTACGAGTTTATGAAGTACGCTTCACTCCGTGCGGGCTACAACTACAGGGCTAACCTCAATACCTTCTCTATAGGTCTGGGTGGTCAGTACAAGTTTGCTTCGGTCGACTTGGCTTACCTTATGACCAAGAGGAGTGCGTTCAACCAACTTAGGTTGGGCTTGAATATCGCCTTCTAATCCACTAGCGATTACGGCTACCGATATAATATATATTGTGTAGCGAGCAAAGAAAAGGGCTGATTCCTATCCATAGGGTCAGCCCTTCTTTTTGGGCAAGGTTCGTTATTAGATGAGAATGTTGCACGAAGTGCCATTCTCGCCGATTTGCTTGCAAATCGGCTGAGACGTTGCACGGTGGTGAAATACAAGACACTGAGACTGAGGCTGACGGGAGCGTACTCACGTACGTGACCGAAGCCGAATGTCGAAAGTAACGCAGTAGTTCGCCACCGTGCCACAGTCTCTAGATAGGCACTGGTGGAGCGCAGTAATGACCTGTGTATACGATTAGAGGCAAAATTGGTATATTTGTAGCATGAGTAAGAAGATGATTCTAGTTGCGCTTATGCCCTTGTTGCTCGCCTTGCCTATGGCCGGCGAAGAGCAGCCCGATAGCATACAAGTACAAGCTCCTGCATATACCTCTCTGGTCGATCTTAAGCCATTGAGGATGGGGCTAGGCGTGGTGCTGCCTATGGTGGCATACGACTTCATGTACTACAAGCAGGATGTCTCTATCTCTAGGATGAGGGAGCACTATACCCCTGGTTACAAAATGGGGTGGGACAACGTTACTCAGTTTGTCCCCCTAGGGGTTACTTGGGGGATGCGTTTGTCTGGTCTCGAAGGTCGTTCGGCAAGCCATTGGGAAGCCCTTTCGGCACATGCCATATCGTATGCTGTGGCGATGGGTACCGTATATGCCGGTAAGTACCTCACAAAGCGCATCCGACCCGACGCAAGCAATCAATACTCTTTCCCCTCGGGGCATACCGCTTTCGCTTTTGCTGGTGCGACCATTTTGGATGCCGAGTATGGGAGCAGGTATCCTTGGCTATCGGCCGCAGGATATGGGGTAGCCACACTGACAGCGGTGGGCAGGGTGCTCAATAACCGACACTGGGCTACCGACGTGGTCACAGGTGCAGGCGTGGGTATTGCTGCCACCTACATTGGTTACCTCCTCAACGACCTGATGTGGGGCAGAGGACTAGAACGATTTGAACTTACAGAAGAGCGGGAAAATGCATTCTCTTGGGGCTACCTGATGCTTCGTAAGGGACGCAGTGACCTCCTCACCAATATAAAAGGGGCGTACGAAGGCAAGCTGGGAAGCGATGTCAGCCTCCTAGTACGCTATCCGATGTACCGACAGATAGGGCTACAGATGCAAGGCTCTCTATGGGAGAGCTACAATCCCGAGCATGCCGAAGGTGTGCAGAGCTTCGCCGTATTGCTGGGCGCCGACTTCATGCAGGGTTTCTGGCATGGGCGCTTATGGGTAGATGGCAAGGTGGGGGCAGGCTACCATCTTCCTATTAAGCTAAGCAAAGGGTATAGAGGCACGCCACGTACCGAAGCCCTACAGCTGACCAAAGGTGGCTTTGTAGCACAAGCAAGCGTGGGACTGAGCTATGTCCTCACCGACCGTATGGCTCTTAACCTCGCAGTAGACTATACCCTCCTCCCCAAATATCGGCTCAAGGGCTTTGGCGGTAGTGTAGGATTGGCATACATATTTTAGGAAGTGAGCGTGGTTAAGAAGAGTGGTGATACGCCAATGATGCAGCAGTACTGGAGGTATAAGGAGGAATACCCCGGTGCGATATTGCTATTCCGTGTGGGGGACTTCTACGAGACCTTCTGCGACGACGCCATAGAGGTATCCAACCTCTTGGGCATTACCCTTACCAAACGCGCAGGCGAACCGCTTGCCGGTTTTCCCCACCATTCGCTCGACAACTATCTCCCTAAGCTGGTACGCAAAGGGAAGCGGGTGGCTATCTGTGACCAGATAGAAGACCCTAAGCTCACCAAGAAGCTAGTGAAGCGAGCAGTGACGGAGGTAGTGACTCCGGGGCTTACGATGGACGACTCTGTACTCGATGCCAATACGAATAACTTTCTTGCAGCTATTACCCTCAATAACGGCAGAGCAGGCTTAGCGCTCCTCGACCTCTCTACAGGCGAGTTTATGGCAAGCCAAGGGATGCCCGACGAGGTGGAGAAGTTGGTGGTCAACTTCGCCCCTAAGGAGGTACTGGTGAAGCGTGGGACAGAGCATGAGGTGGCGCGACTCTTCGGGGAGAAGCTGAACCTTTACCCTCTGGAAGACTGGGTCTTCAGTCTCGACTACGGGCGTGACAAACTCCTGAAGCACTTCGAGGTGCAGCACCTCAAGGGCTTTGGTATAGAGGGCGACCAGCTCTCTATTCTCTCGTGTGGAGCCATCCTCTATTACCTTGAGGCGACCCACCACTCAGAGCTCAAGCATATCAATGCGCTGTGGAAGATAGAGGAGAACCGTTTTGTTCAGCTCGACCGTTTCACCCTGCGCAATCTGGAGATCCTCCAGCCTATCTCGGAGGACGGCACTTCACTGATTCAGGTCATAGACCATACCAAGACACCGATGGGCGGAAGGCTCCTGAAGCGGTGGCTCGTATTCCCGCTCCTAGAGGTGCGGGAGATAGCGGAGCGACAAGCAGCAGTGACCGCCCTACTCCGTCACCGAGAACTGAGGAACGAGGTTGCGGAACTACTGGCTGGTATGGGCGATATTGAGCGCTTGGCAAGTAAGGTATCGGTACTGAGAATCAACCCTCGGGAACTTCGGCAACTGGCGGGAGGACTAAGGTTGGTGCAGCCACTGATAGAGCGGCTATTGGAGCGTAGCGAGGAGGCGCTGAAGCAATTGGCACTCCAGCTCGACCCACTTACCGAGGTGGCAAACCGCATAGAGCGAACCATCCACGAGGAGACACCCAACCAAGTGGGCAAGGGGAGCGTGATAGCAGAGGGCGTAGATAGGGATCTGGATGAACTGCGACGCATCCTCAATGGGGGCAAGGAGTATCTTGTGGATCTGCGCAATAGGGAGAGCGAAAAGACGGGTATCCCAAGCCTCAAGGTGGCTTTCAATAGTGTCTTTGGATACTATATCGAGGTGCGCAACACCCACAAAGACCGGGTGCCAGAGGAATGGATTAGGAAGCAGACCCTCACACAAGCTGAGCGTTACATCACCCCCGAGCTTAAGGAGTATGAGGGAAAGATACTGGGAGCGGAGGAGAAGATACAGATACTGGAGGCGGAGATTTACGACCAATTGGTCGCCTTTGTACGGGGGTATATCAAGGAGATTCAGAGCGATGCCGCCATACTTTCCAAGGTGGATGTGCTCCTCTCCTTTGCTACTACTGCGGAGGCGTATGGTTACGCTTGCCCCACCGTGGACAATGGCGACACCATAGATATCCAAGCGGGGCGCCACCCCGTGATAGAACGGCTGATGCCCCCAGGTGAGAGCTATGTGCCCAACGACCTATTCCTAGATACTGAGGCTCAGCAAGTGATGGTGATTACGGGACCGAATATGGCCGGTAAGTCGGCACTCCTCAGGCAGACCGCCTTGATAGTGCTCCTCGCACAGGTGGGGAGCTATGTGCCAGCCACGGCAGCGAAGATTGGGATTGTAGACCGTATCTTCACCAGAGTGGGCGCTTCGGATAATATCTCTCGTGGGGAGAGTACTTTCATGGTGGAGATGACCGAAGCGGCAGCGATCCTTAACGGCATTACCAATCGTAGCCTCGTGCTTATCGATGAACTGGGACGCGGGACGAGCACCTACGATGGTATTTCTATTGCACAAGCAATCGTGGAGCATATCCACGACCACCCAAGGGGCAAAGCCAAGACACTCTTTGCTACCCACTACCACGAGCTCAACGAGCTAGAGGGGATATTCCCAAGGGTGAAGAACTACAATGTCACCGTCCAAGAGGCGGAGGGCAAGATTATCTTCCTCCGCAAGCTGGCACGCGGTGGCAGCGAGCACTCTTTCGGTATCCATGTGGCGAAACTGGCGGGTATGCCTCGGGAGATTATTGCCCGCTCCGAAGAGATACTGGCGGAGCTAGAAGCATCGGCAGCTCAGCGCGAGGAGAAGAGCGGCAAGCAACCCAAGCGACTGCCACAAAAGCAGGTGCAGCAGGGTCCTGTGCAGCTGAGCTTCTTCCAGTTGGACGACCCTATGCTCTCCCAAGTGCGGGAGGAGATAATCGGGCTCGACCTCAATACCTTGACCCCACTCGACGCCCTCAATAAGTTGAGCAACATCCAGCGCCTCCTTTCGGGCGGTAGAGAGGGGCACCAATAACCGATTTAGATACACGTGTATGCATACAGAGCCAAATACAGAGCACAAGAGTAGCCTACTCGCCGCTATGCCAATAGCGGGACAAGAGGGGCTGGCTCGATTCGATGAGCTATACTTCTCTGCCATAGAGAGTGTGGTACCTTCGCTACAAAAAGCGGTGGAACTACTGCACCAGCAGACCTCTAAGCATGTACGTCCACTTCTCCTTTTGCTCGTTGCCAACTGCTACGAACGCCTCAACGATCACATCGTAAGTGGTGCGGTCTTTATCGAGCTATTGCATGTCGCCACGCTCGTGCACGATGATGTCATCGACGAGAGTCACGCGCGCCGCGGTGTACCCTCGATGAATGCGATTTTCGACAACCGTAAGGCGGTGCTCATAGGAGACTTTCTCCTCTCCAACGCAATGATTCAGGCGGTTCTAGCGGGTTCACAATCGATGGTACTACAATTGGCAAAACTCGGGAAGATACTCTCCGAAGGCGAAATCCTCCAGATGGATACCGCCGAGCTAGGGGATTACTCCGAGGAACGTTACCTACAGATTATCGACCGCAAGACCGCTTCGCTCATAGAGAGCAGTCTCAAGATAGGTGCCATGCTCGCTGGGCAGGACGACCCTAAGCTACAGGAGGCACTTGAGCAGGCGGGCAACCTATTGGGGCGCGCCTTCCAGATACGAGACGATATCTTCGACTACCGTCCCACACCAGGTCTAGGCAAACCTTCGGGTCAGGATATACAGGAGCATAAGGTGACGCTTCCGCTCATTTTTGCCCTTGCCCAACCAAGCCGAGAGCGCGACAAGGTACTCAAGCTCCTACGGCACGAGTCACTGAGTAGAAGCGATATCGACTTCGTCATCGGTTTTACCCAGAAGCTAGGCGGTATCGACTATGCCACACACCGTATGGAGGAGATGGTGAGCGAAGCCAAAGAGATATTAACTGGGGCATTGCCCGCTTGTGAAAGCCGTGATGCCCTCTTACTCGTTGCCGATTATATCGTCAAGCGTAAGAAGTAACAACATATTATTTTCACATTATAAGTAAGAAAGATTTATGAAGAGATTAGTTTTGATTCGTCATGGACAGAGCCAGTGGAACCTTGAGAACCGCTTTACAGGCTGGACAGATGTAGACCTGACAGCACAAGGTATCGAGGAGGCTGTCAAGGCTGGTAAGCAGCTGAAAGCCGATGGTTTTCACTTCACTCTTGCCTTCACGAGCTACCTAAAGCGTGCGGTGAAGACCCTCAATACGGTGCTCGACCAGATGGATCTCGATTGGATTCCTGTGCGTAAGACTTGGCGCCTCAATGAGAAGCACTACGGAATGCTTCAGGGACTGAATAAGTCGGAGACAGCAGAGAAGTATGGCGAGGAGCAGGTGCTCGTATGGCGCCGTAGCTTCGACGTGCCACCAGCACCACTAGCAGAGGACGACGAGCGTTCACCACTCCGCGATAGCCGCTATGCAGGTATCGACAAGAAAGACCTCCCACTTACCGAGAGCCTCAAGGATACTATCGAGCGCATCCTCCCTTACTGGGAGCAGGAGATTTTCCCATCACTTAAGGAGCATAACGATGTGATCGTAGCAGCACACGGCAATAGTCTTCGCGCTATCATCAAGAAGCTCAAGGGCATCTCGGACGAGGATATCGTTTCGCTCAACCTCCCTACCGCTGTTCCTTACGTATTTGAGTTTGACGAGAACGATGGTATGAAGCTAGTGAAGGACTACTTCGTTGGGGATCCTGAGGAGGTGAAGAAGCTGATGGAGGCTGTCGCTAACCAAGGCAAGAAGAAGTAAGCAACACCGTTGTTTGCTTTCGTGCAACAGTTATTATAAGGTCTACAAAAAGGAACGTAGCTAATAATCAAATTAGGATTAAGGTCAAAAGAGAGAATGTCTTCTTGACAAGCCTCACATAGTTATTACTAATGTTTATTAGGAGAACAGCCTGACCGATTAATAGTTAGTTGATTACATTAGTGAGTTTTCGTTAGCCACGCCCTCCCTCCCCCTTACCCCCTCCCTCCCCCTATGTAGTGCGGCAGTTGCCGCACTACATAGGGGGAGGGAGGGGGACTTTGTTTGTGTAACTCTCCATTCACGGCCTCGGGCTTCGCCCTCAACCATGGCTAGCAAACACTGCGCTAATATGCTTTATTATCGTTCGTTAAGGACAGTCCGACCTCTATTAGGGTCGTGAGGTGTAGTTCCATCACTAATATTGGTACGTAACCATCGATTCGCATTAAGGCTCAAAAATATAGTGCAGCGGGGAGACCCCACTGCACTATATCATTTGCTTATCCTATTTGAGGGCGAGATTATGCCTCAGTAGCCTCGGTGTTCTCCTCAGCTGGAGTCTCAGCCTCAGCAGCCTCCGCTGCTGCAGCTTCAGCAGCAGCCTTAGCCTCTGCCTCCTTCTCAGCAAGCGCAGCTTGGCGAGCCTTGTTCACCTCACGCTCAGCCTCAAGTGCCTTCTTAGCTGCCTCTAGCTTAGCCGCCTCGTTCTTGCTCTTCACCTGGTCGGTAGCAGCATTCTTATTCTGCTTCCAAGCCTCGAAGCGCTTCTTAACCTCTTCCTCAGAGAAAGCGCCCTTCTTTACACCACCCTCTAGGTGCTTCATCATCAGCACCCCCTCACGTGAGAGGATAGCACGTGCAGTGTCAGAAGTCTGTGCACCTACATTCAACCAGTATAGAGCCCTGTCGAACTTCAAGTCGATAGTAGCTGGGTTGGTGTTAGGGTTGTAAGTACCTAGGATCTCTACGAAACGACCATCACGTGGTGCGCGGCGGTCAGTAACGACGACCCTGTATACAGGATAATTTTTACGACCGTGTCTTTGCAATCTAATAACTGTTGCCATTGTATTGGTATTTATATGTTATAAACTCTACGTCCCACGGTCTCCCGAAACAGGTACACGACCTATCGGGGTGAAACGCACCCGCAAAGATACATAAATATCTCATATAATGAGAATGTTACCCCCTTTCGCGAAAGACGATTTGACCCCCAATCGACTATTACTGAAACTTAATCATATCAGCCAGCATCATTTCGTACATCTTGTTCATCGCTTCAAGAACTTAATCAATATTGCTATAGAACTACTCTTCTTACCACCAGCATCAATATACGCTTGAAAAATATTTGCGTCCATTCTGTAGAATGCCTCCATATCCATGCGAATGTCGTATCTGAGGTATTGCTCTACACTCCTGAGGTACCGAAGATTTAGCTTTGGAGAACTGGCAATCAAGTCACAGAGTGCCTTCTCAGGTGTTGCAATCAAAAAGTAAATGCCATTATCCTCCATTGATGTGACACCAATAGAGAAAACCTCCTCAGAGACATAGGCGTACTCAAATCTCCCGAGATCATTCTCAAATACCCTAGAGTGTTTGATGGTCATGGATTGCACGCTGTATACTGCCTCTGGAATCAAGCCATAATACCGAAGGGCTGACGACTTCGAAACATAAGATGGTGAATAGATATGATTGGCAATAAGTTCAGTAGAAAGTGCCCTACCTATTTCCCTTGGACTTGCGACATACAAACCTTTCTTGAGGCGAATGATAACACCCGCCTTTTCTAGGTTCATAACCTTCTGGTGCTTTGCCAAATGATTTGGATAAAGCGACTCAATAACAGAGCTCCTAATAGGTACCCTTCCAAACTTCTCTACAATACTGCTCATAACTATAGACAAATACAGTCATATTCTGAACACTATCCTAAGAAATACTTGGATATCTACTCAAATAATAGCTCCTCCTCATAATAAAGAATTGCTGTACACAGCATCATTCTCACCAGTTTGCTCGCCAATCAACTGAGACTTTGCACGGAAGTAAACGACATGCCCAGTATGCTGCAAGCAGCTCCGTGTAGTTTACTCGTATGCATCAGTCTTACTATGGAAAGTACCCCCTTCCAAATACATGCAAAAAATAGAGGGCGAGCACTCTAAGTGCCCGCCCTCCACATTACAAAATTGTATTCAATTACTTGTAGAGGTTAGGATTGTTGACCACCTCATTGTTTGGCAACTTAAAGTGCATACGATCGTCGTTGTAAGAAATTTGGACATTCCTATTTACAGCGTCGAACCTATTCTCACCAAGGATAACAGATTGCTTCATTCTCTTAAGAGCAAGGAAAGCACGACCCTCACCAACGAACTCAATACGAGTCTGAAGGAAGATTTCATTCTTTAGCTTATCTCCAGAAAGAGCATCGATATAAGAAAGATCTCCTATTCTACCCTTCAGATAGTTCTTTAGAACAGTCCTAGCCTCGTTGTCTTTGCCAAGCATTGCCTTTGCCTCAGCATTAAGTAGGTACATCTCATCAGTTCTCAGATAGATGTAATCTGAATCAATATGCCTCTGTCCCATAAACTTACGCAATGGAGGATAGAACTTATTGACAGGTAGTAAAACAGCATTAGGTCCTAAAAGTTTAGGTAATGGAATACTTAAGTTGAGATCGTTACCCTTTTGGTTTAAGATAAACTCAACAGGCTCATCAGCGGCATTAAACTGTTTCTTTCTGACATCATCATTACGGATTTGATCATAGAGACGGTTATTAACCACCTTCATATCACCAGCAGCAGCATAACTATAGGTGAAGATATCAACCATACCATACCAACTAAGCAGGTTGAGCCCCATGTCAGAAGTAAGGTCAGTACCCCATAGTACACCAGGAGTAGCTACGCTATTGAATCCACCGTTCTTAACGGATCTAGGATCTTCATTCTCTGCATTATACACGATATCTTTTGGTCTCATCCGATATTCTGCGTGATGGCGGTTACCGTGATCCCTTGAGACTCCTGCGTCAGCTTGTATACACCAATCATCTTGCGGGATGAAATCCGCAAGATATGGGCGACGGGGTTATTTTTCTCTTTGAAAATTTGAAAGAAAACTGGAAATCCATTATAATTGAGCGAATTATCCACTAAACGCTTAATTACGCAATGGATACCAGTTTTCTACGACATGTATATGGGCTTCTTGGAGTCAAATGTACTGCTACACACTACAAAACT
>NZ_KB904238.1 GCF_000379925.1 Porphyromonas levii DSM 23370
ATCGGGGGTTAGCTAAGACGCATGCACAAAATATACTTGAAGCCATTTGCTACAACATCAAAAGAGCTCCCCAGTTATACCTCAATACATTATTGCAAAATGAAGAAGCCTCTATAAGAGGAGCACTTGTTATGAGATAAGTACTAGAAATCCTCTGTAAAAGCTCATATTTAGAGCTTTTACAGAGGAGAATAATCAAAAAACAAGGCGATTTTTCAAGCTAGACAAGACGAAAATCTGAAAAAAGGTCAGTCAAAAACGTCTAAACTCGAATGTGCAACAGTCTCTTATATATAGATAAGGCTTGCACCGTGCACTGGCGGTCATTATATGAGATGCTACTCACTTCAGCTTATCATATATTGTTACGTCCCTAAAACGATGAGGGGGTATGCCCAAAGATCTATGAAGTGCTATCGCTATGCAGAGAAGTGTGTTGATGAAAATACACTGGTAGAATATTACCAATGAATGGTGTTTAGATATTCGTCTATAAAGGGCTTTGAATAGGATCTTTGCAGATGATAATTCGACAGTAGAAGAAACATGAACAAAAATCGACCCGTTAAGCCCGCAAGAGATAGACGATTGTATGTCATTTGTCCAACACTAGATATGATGTTGGCTTCGTGTGACAATGTCAAGCAAATAGCATATGACAGCGGATTAGACTACTCGAACTTTGTAAAGACTTGCAAGTTCCAAAGAGACATTCGCCTTAGTACTTATCAAAGATGTGCTGAAGCTTTTGGTATGGATACGCTTATTCTGCACTTGCCGTTAGGTGCGGTTGAATCTTTCGCCTCTGTCCAAACTCACCATGGTAATCAATGTCTTATGGTCAGAAAGAGGACTTACTACGTATTCTTCGCCATTTTCACCCGCTGGAAATAGATGACGCATTATCCAATATTGAACGTCTCATTGAGATCTTCCTGAAAGAAACCGAACATGAGCTACTGAAGAAGCTACTTCCACTTCTAGCTGAAACCTTTCAAACATTGGCAGAATCCTATGGAGACGTATAACCCTAGCACACTTCTCGATGAAATTCAAGGCCTTCGAGAGGAAGTACGCCAAGTTGCAGACTTCATCAAAGAACTCAAAAGAGAGTATAGCGTCCTTGAAGAAAAGATTGAGCTAAATTCATCAGACATCATGCGTCTATTAGGAATATCAAAAGCTTCTCTTGCTCGATGGCGAGATGCCAATGCTGTTCCATATCGCTATGTATCCTGTAATCATGTCCTTTATCCTTTTAAGGGTCTATATATAGCTGTAAAATCAGGACGTGCTACGTTCAAAGGATTTAGACGCATAGAAGCATTGCAACGGTTGAATGCTTACAAGGATGGCATACTGAAAGGTTATTTGGGGGAAGATGCACAAAATCTTTTTGAAGAGCTATGACACTAAAAGAAGAAATCCTGCAGTTGACCAATCGAGGATTAGAGGTTTTCTACTTCTATATGCCAATTGACTTTGTTCCCAAGCGGAACTTTCGCAATCCTCTCTATGATGACAAACGAGCATCTTGTAATGTCTATTTTGATCCTAAGTCAGACTCCTATCGAATGAAAGACTTTGGAAATGAAGCATACTCAGGTGATTGCTTCTGGTTTGCTGCAACAATTTTGGGGCTTGATGTCCGATCTGAGTTCAAGAAGGTTCTAGTGACTATTATCCAGGATCTAAATCTAAAGATTTCTATTGAATACAGAAGAGACACAAACATGAAAGCAGTCCGTTCCACCTATCCTAGGCAATCCGTTGAACAGTGTCAAAAGAGGTGTACAGAATCGATGGATAAAGTGGAATACATAGCAAACAAAAATTCGTTCCGAGTTTATGAGCGACCCTTTACTCAAAAGGAACTTGCTTTTTGGGAGCAATATGGGATCTCCTTGAAAACATTGGAGCAATACCATGTCAAATCGTTGTCTTGCTACGAATCGGTGAGTAGAGAGGGAAAACCTTTTAAGCTCATCTCTTCTTCCGAAGAACCCATTTTCTGTTACGCTCACAACGACTTCGTCAAAATATATCGACCGAATAGTAAACTGAGGTTTCTATATGGTGGAGAAAAATCGGAAGAGTATGTATTTGGGCTAGCACAACTGCCTAATAAAGGAGATATCCTATTTATTACGGGAGGAGAAAAAGATGTCCTCTCTCTTTCTGCACACCATTTCAATGCAATTTGTTTCAATAGCGAGACTGCACAAATACCAAGAGGTATTATCGAAAGTCTTTCACTTCGCTTCTTACACCTCATCATCTTATACGACTCTGATGAAACAGGGATCAGAGAGGCACAGAAACAGGTGGAAGCGCTTTCTGAATTTGGAGTGCTTAGACTACAACTCCCTTTGAGCGGCATCAAAACGGAGAAAGACATCTCTGACTACTTTGCCCTAGGCCATAGTCAGCAGGATTTAAGAGATCTTCTCGCGCGAATGTTTTCCAGCCTATACAGCGAAACAATGATGATATTGCAATCTTGTGAGATTGATTACGACAACCCTCCAGATGTTTCTAAGTCGGTTGTCTCAGTCAATGGAGTCCCTCTCGGCTCTCAGGACAATCTTTTCTGCATTACAGGTGGAGAGGGTACGGGCAAGAGTAATTACATTGGTTCTATCCTTGCAGGCACATTATGTGCTGAAAGGTTAGATTCAGAGCGAACATTAGGATTAGAAATAACTCCCAATCCGAAAGCCTTGGCTGTTTTGCACTATGACACAGAGCAGTCTGAGGCTCAACTATACAAGAATTTGGGAAAGACATTACGGAGAGCCGATATAGAGACTGTTCCTGACTTTTACCATTCTCTATATCTAGCCTCACTTTCTCGTAAGGATCGGTTGAAACTTATTCGTGAAAGCATGGACTTGTTTCGTCATAAACATGGTGGGATACACTTAGTAGTTATTGATGGGATTGCAGACTTGGTGCGTTCTGCAAACGATGAGACCGAGAGTATCGCTGTTGTAGATGAGCTTTACAGACTAGCGGGGATTTATAACACCTGCATCATTTGTGTATTACACTTTGTGCCAAACGGTATCAAGCTTCGTGGACACATAGGCTCAGAATTACAACGTAAGTCAGCCGGAATTCTTTCAATTGAGAAGGATGACAACCCTGAATACTCTGTAGTCAAGGCTTTGAAGGTGAGAGATGGAAGCCCTTTAGATGTCCCGATGATGCTCTTTGGATGGGATAAAGAGCTGGAGATGCATGTCTATCGTGGGGAAAAGTCTAAGGAGGATAAGGAGAAGCGAAAAACAGACGAATTAATTTCAATTGTTACTGAGACCTTTCAAAGTAACCGCCGTCTCTCTTACCAAGAGTTGTGCGATGTCTTAATGCGAGAGCTGGGAGTCAAAGAGCGCACTGCAAAGAAGTATATTGCTTATATGAGAGAGCAACGTATCTTGTTACAAGATACAGTAGGGAATTATCAAAAAGGGGAACTATGTCATACTTAGACTATCTTACAGAAGATCCTTGGCAAAAACGTCTGCTCGATAAGCTTGCGAGTGTGGAAGAAAAGCTAGACCACTTGCTGGTATTACGAGAGCAAGCCATAGAAGCTGCTGTTCGGCCACCGCTCAAGCCTGAGTATCTTGACATCATTGATGTGTCTAAATTGCTAAAGGTTGAGCAAAAGACCATCTACAATTGGGTATGGGCGGGTAAGATTCCCTACCTCAAAGCCAATGGTCGCCTATTATTCCTTCGTGAGGAAATCGATGAGATGCTACGAAAACGAGATGACTGGTAATATAGTTTCTCCCGATCGTTTGGTTGAATTAAAATAATTGCTTACCTTTGCAAGCAGAAAGATAGTCGCAGGTTGCCTGCACTTCAAATATAACAGTACTCGCTTAGCATACCGTAAGATCTGCTGGCGAGTCATTTTTTTTATAGATACTATGTCGAATAAAGAATCACGCTCCATTCAGGAACAAATTGATTTACTGAAGCATAGAGGCATGATTATAGAAGATGAGGAGTTCGCCCATCTTCATTTAAGTCATATCAGCTACTACCGTTTGAAGGGGTATTGGTGGGATATGCAGAAAGACAAAGAAGACCATGTTTTTCAAACGGATTCTCGCTTTGAAGATGTTATTGCACGGTATTCTTTTGACAAAGAATTACGGCTTATCTTGTTTGATGCCATTGAAACAATAGAGATCGCCTTACGAACAAAGATGATTTACCATCTGTCTCAATCCTATGGTGGTCTGTTTTATATGGATAACACTCTCTTTGTCAGCGAATCGCTTCATCAGCAACATTTGGAAGATTTAAGGACTGAATTTCTGCGTAGTGGTGAGGTTTTCATAAAAGAGTATAAACGAAAGTATGGCGTTTGGAAAGGTGGAAAATGTGTATCTCTTACTCAGCAACCTGATGCATGGGTTATTTTTGAAGTAGCTACCTTTGGCACGCTTTCAAAGTTATACAAGAATCTTAACCACCAAATTCCTGAGAAAGCGAAAATTGCTAATGAGTTCGGGCTCAATCTGCATAATGAGTTATCAAGTTGGTTAGAAGCCATTTCATATTTGAGAAATATTGTAGCCCATCATTCAAGAGTATGGAGTCGAAATATGGTAAAACGTCCAATGGATATTAGTAATCCAAGAGGCATTTGGCTACAATATCCTTTATCGGAATTCTCCAAAAAGAAGCCATATCTAATCATTACTTCCATGTTATACTTGTGCAATGCTATCAATGCAGGAGATACATATAAGAGAAAGATAATCTCACTGATAGAGGAAAATCCGGACATCCCTATTTATAAGATAGGTTTTCCAGACCATTGGAATAGGGAATCTATCTGGCGATAATTTTGGACGGGAATATCAATTGCAATATTCCCGCACTTTATTCATATCTACTAAAAAATGAAGGTAAGACTGTTTCACTTCCGTTGGATAATAAACATGCGTTTAGTGTCTCCACTTGGGTCTGAAGTTTTGTGACCGGTAGTCTTCTTCTTTGTCTTGAGCAGGATGACTCTCGTCCTTTACTCCGGCTGAATGATTGTTATCGGACAAATCCTCTCCTTGCTTCATTTTATCTATTTCTTCTTTTTCTTCCTCTGGCGGAGAGAGTGTGAGGGCAATCTTTCTGTCCAGCTCGGCTGCTTGGGCTTTGAGAGAACGCAAATCCTCCTCCTTCTTCCACGAGCTGTTGGCAATGGCGGTGTAGACCTCCTTATTTGCTGAAACCTTTGCTATCTCCTTCTCGTGAGATTCGATCACCTTGGGAATGCGCTCTAACGCATTGAAGAAGTTCAGACAAGCCAGCTTAGGATCATTTGCCAACTTGCCGTTATTGTAGGTGTAGTAAATACTCCCCTCGCCCTTTACGAAGAAGCGGTTCACCGATAGGTCAAATAAGTTCTGAGAGGAACTTTCCGTCTTGACCATAACAGAGAAGCCATAAAGCTCTCCTATCTTGTTGTACTCACCATTGGTACGAGCCTTTTCCTCTATCTCTTGAAGACGATGAGCAATGACTTTGATGTCAGAACAATCCTCTACGCCTTTAATTGAAAGTCGATTGACTGGGTTGCCTTCAGCATCTCGTTCCACTCGTTGCTCAAAGCAAGCGAGGTCTTTCTTCGCCTCTTGTATCTTGCCCGTGTGGTAAGAGAGTGAATGGTCAATCTCTGCCAACTTACCGATAGCTCCATTTCGCTCACGGAGAAAGTTCTTGCGCTCTGACTCTAATGCGGTAATCTTCTTATCTAGCTTTGCCTTTTCCAAAAGGTCTGTATTGCCCGATAGCACAGCTACATACTCCGAGAAGTTCATACCACTATCCTCATCCATTGAGCCTTCATCGATGGTACGCATACCGAGCTGATTGCTCTTCAATTGATTGATGAAAAGCTGCTTGTTGTGTAGTAGGTTGAACTTATAGCTATCCAACGAACGCTCCACTGCATATATAATCACATCGACCTTGTTATCGGCAAACTCCTTGGCAACCAAATTGCCTTTTCGGATAGCTCGTCCGTTGCGTTGCTCTAAGTCTGACGGTCTCCACGGAGTATCAAGATGATGTATAGCTACAGCTCGTTGCTGGGCATTGACACCCGTGCCTAACATAGATGTAGAGCCAAAGATGATACGTATATCGCCCCTATTCATCGCTTCTACCATCGCTTTCTTAGCTTTCTCATTCTTGCACTCCTGAATGAAGCGAATCTCGTGAGATGGAATGTGATACTCCTCTACCAACTTACGCTTAATCTCAGAGTAAACGTTCCACTCGCCTGGCTTGTAAGTACCCAAGTCGCTGAAGACAAACTGTGTTCCCTTCTGCTCGTTATACTTCTGATAGTAGTTATTGAGGAGCTTGGCACAGTGGCTGGCTTTGTTGTCTATATGGTCCGAATACCTTTCTAGGTCAATCATTCGCATATCCAAGCTCATCTTGCGGGCATAGTCCGTTGCGATTAGCATCTTGGCTTTCTCTTCCTTTTCCGATAGCTCATCTCGTCCTAAAAGGGTCGCATCCCCTGTCTTCGCGAACTCCATCAACTTGCTGATAAACTCTTCCTGCTCGGGCGTGGGCGGTATGTTATGCAATATCTCGTTCTTCTCTGGGCGGTCAATGCCGATATCCTTAGCGGTACGATAGTCACAAATCTCCGCATAGAAGGCTGCCAGCTCTGGCACTTTGATAAAGGTGCGGAAGCGTTCCTTCTGTATGATGTCATTGGTGATGGAGAACTCGTAGTCGGTAGACTTCTTCGCAAAGACAGCAGCCCAAGCATCAAAGCTATTGATGCCTTGCTTTTCGAGTGCTTGAGGACGTAGGTACTTGAAGAGCAGATAGAGCTCTGTGAGTGAGTTGCTGATGGTTGTGCCACTGAGAAAAGTAGCTCCTAAGTCTTTCCCAGACCGCTCCTGAATAGTACGTATGGCAAAGAGCATATTGAGTGCACGCTGTGAGCCCTCTGGATTACCTAAGCCAGAGACTCGGTCGTGACGAGTGTTGAACATCAGATTCTTAAACTGATGACTCTCGTCCACAAAGAGGTGATCGATGCCCATCATTTTGAAGTCCACAGCATCATCCTTACGCTCGGCAATGCTATCTTGAATGCCTTGTAGTTTGGCCTCGAGGGTCTGCTTTCGTTTCTCCAATCCCTTGAGCATAGCTCGGGAAATGTCCGCACCTTGCTGACGAAGAACTTCTAGGTTTTCCTCTATAGAGTCTTTCTCCTTTTGCAAGATTGCCTCCTGTATCTCTAAAGCTTGAGGTATCATCCCAAACTGCTCATGGGTCAATATGATGCAATCCCAATCGTTGTTCTTGATGTCGTTAAAGATGCGTTGGCGGTTTTGCTTATTGAAGTCATTCTTACCTGGATAAAGCACTCTAGCATTGGGATAAGCCTTTCTAAAAGTGTCGGCAATATCGAAGACATTTGCCTTTAGTCCGATAATCATCGGCTTGTTTGCTAAGCCCAAGCGCTTCATCTCATAGGCTGCCGTACACATGATGAGGGTCTTACCAGCCCCTACCTCATGGTCACAAATACCCCCGCCATTGGTTTTGAGCATCCATACGGCATCCTTCTGACTCTTATAGAGGTCAGAGATACCTAGTCCTTTCAGATTTAGATCGGGAAAGGATTGATGCGCACCGTCAAAGTTGGGACGCACGAAGCAGTTGAATAGCTTATTATATCTGTCGGATAGTTGTTGCTTAAAGCTCTCTGGTGTTCTACCTAGCCAATCTACAAAGCCCTGACGTATCTCCTCTATCTTAGCATTAGCCATCTGTATCGCATGTCCATCACGCACTTTGATCGTTTTCGTCTCGCCTGTCTCTAGATCTCGAACCTCTTTGTTCTTATTGATATCGGGGATGGTATTGTGTAGCGCATGCTTTAAGAGATTAAGTCCATCATAGCGTCTGAACTCTCCCTGCACAGCATACTTATGCCAAATGTTCCCATTGCGTCTGTTGCATTGCAAAACATATTCATCCATCGTACTCTGATAGGTGACGGTGACCTCTGTTTCAAAGAACTCTGAGGCAAAAGCACTATAGACTTTAGCCGGTATCCACCGCTCCCCAAGGTTGAAGTCAAGCTCAGCAAAGGGTATCGCAGTAGGTGTGGCAGCTCGTAGGGTAGCTAAGCTTTGCTGTGCTTCTTCATGATCGGGATGCTCTAGTAGCCACGACTCAATCTGCTCGCTCTTTTCTATCACATTGCCTGAGATAAACTTGTCTGCCACTTCGTAGCCATCTACTTCTGGATTGTAGTAGATACGCCCCTCTAGAGCTGAGATAATGTCACTCTCCTCCATATCGGGGAGGAGCGAACTCATATAGTCTAGCTCCACAGAGCCATACTTATTCAGAGAAGAGACGAGAGCTTCCGTGGGGTCGGCAGCTACTGTCACCTCTGTAGTGGCAAAGGCGGTAGGATGGTCAAAGATGTCTGCCTTGATGTATTCCCCCTTATCGGATCGCTCTAAGAAGAGTATCTCGACCCCAGTAGCGTCCATCTTGATGAGGTCTGTATTGCTCTTCTGATTGAGATACCCCCAGCGACTGACGAAGTCGTCATAGAGCCGATTGAGCTTTATACGCTCCTCGCTATCCTCACATCTATTGTTCGCTTCGTAGTCGTATAGCCGATGATAACTCTCTCGTATCTCGATGTACGCTTTGAGTTTGGTCAGGCGCTCATAGGGTAAGTCCATCGGATGAAAGGTAGGCTGTCGCTTCAGATTCGAGAGATACCCCACTTGTCCATTTTGCAGCACGATCGACCCGTCTCGTAGATGCGAGTCGGGCAAAGAGAGGAATGGACGAGGTGAAGCATCAAACGACTTCTTAACCTCTGTAACTGGCTGTACTTCGCTCTCCACTTCTGCAAAGTCAAATAGAGATGGTTGCTCAATTGAGGATAGCTTAGTACTTCTCCTTGCTCTTGGACGCTTTACTGAGCTTTGCTTGGGCTTAGAGCCTGTCTGTTGCTTATCAATCTCTTTGATTTCCCTATTAACACGGGTGACCTCCTGCGTCCAAAGTTCGTACTCTTCGGGAGCAAATAAATAACCTGCTTGTTCCAAACCGACATCGGTAGTATCCATCACGGGATGATGGTCGTCATCAAAGTAAACCATCTGTCCGCCCATCTCTCGTGGGGCTTCTAAATCTGTACGTATATCCGCTTCATACTGATGCTGTAGCGTTAGAGCTGGCACACCTTCGGGTGCTGGTTCTAACATTGATGAGGCTTGCTCCTGCTGGATGGGTTCTACCAATTCATTCTTTTCGATGGAGTTGATGGGAGTTCCCTCTGAAAAGGACTTCTCCACGACATCTTCCGTTGGGTTTTCTGTTTGTACCACCTCTTTGCTATACCGTCCTTGGACAAGCTCTTCTAGCTCGGCTATCTTATGCAATGCTGTAGGTGAAAAGTGAAGGTCACGCTCAATCCCCAAGCCATGTATCTTGACCTCTTTCATTTCGTCCAAGGAGATGTAGCCGAGCTCCCAACCGTAACCCATTGTAACTGCTCCGAACCCAAGACGTTCCTCTGGGTTGTACTCTAAGAGGTAGGCTGTATAAGCTCCCAGCGGGAAGAAATATCGGACATAAGCTGTGCGGTCGCCAATAAGTTGCTTCTCTGTGTCATATAGCTTGGGGAGTTGACTCTTGATGCTATCAGGCATTAGATCATAAGCGTTATCTGTTTCTTGCTCCTCGTCTACTTTAGGCTCCACCCCAGGCAATCCGACCGTTACGCCCAGCTTACGGAATTGCTTCTCGGCTTCATTCTGTCGCTCCTCCTTGCTCATCGCTATTCCCGTCTCATAGAGCTTGCGGTCAAAATGTGCTGTCACATCTTGCGTGAGCTGTATTCGGATACTCTCAGCCATATCCTCTATAGTTCCCTCAAAGCGATACTTCCAAGTTGGCTTGCCGTAAGGGTCTCTACCCAGCTCACGACTGGTGGCTATGGTGCGAGGTGCCACATCATACCACGAACCCTCGAAAAGTAAGTTGTGGTTGAAAGCCATAGAAAATCCATCCCCCTTGGGCACGGCGACTGTCTGAACAAACTGCTTCTCCAGCTCCTCGCCAATCTCCTTGCCCGACTGCTTTTGCAAGACAATCAAGTCGCTTCCGACCTCAGTCCCTGCCTGCTCGCTAAACATCCCTGCTGGCAGACGAATAGCAGAGATGAGTCGGCTGTTTTGCATCAGATAGCGTCTGATTGGCTCATTTAGAGCCGCATCGAGTACGCCTTGTGAAGTGATAAATGCAACGAGACCTCCCTCTCTAGTGCAGTCCAAGCCCTTTACGAAGAAGTAATTATGAATGGCTCGTGTTGACTCCTTTTTGAAGAGATCATTCCCCCTACTATACTCACGGTCATAGACCATAAAGTCTCCAAAGGGGATATTGCTGGTTACGAGGTCATACTTCTCCGTCTCTTCTAAGGGTGCTATCGCTTCAAAGGGTTCATTTCGCACGAAGATGTTGCCCTCGCCATAAGGGTGCAACGCTTGACTGATGCGAGCCGTGAGCAGATCTTTCTCCAAGGCATCAACAATGCCCACCTGCTTGGCAAATGTTTCGGCAAAAGCTCCCATCCCCGAGGAGGGGTCGAGGCATCGCTTGAGCGTCACACCACTTGTTGCTAGAGCATCTGAAATCGCAGAGACGATACGTCTATCTGTATAGAATGAGGTGAGTACACTCGCCTTGATACTCTCCCAATACCGCTTGGCGGTGTGAGCATCAACCGCTTCCCGATAGATCATCTGCTTGAGCTGTTGTGTCGGAGCAAAGAGTTCTTGCTCTGATTTGCTCCAATAGCGAATGTCCGCTGGCGTGTCTGTGCGGTTCAATACGCACTTCAGACCTCCGAAGCCTTGGTAGCCACGCAAGATGCGTTTCTCTGCTTCAGTAGCTGGACGATGCTCTTTTTCTAATCGTAGCACCACACGGATTGCTTCCGTATTCGCTGCCAAAACTGCTTTCTTGTTGTATGCCATAGAGGTACTCTGTTTGTTGATGATAGTTGTTAGCTATGGTGGGAGGAAGTCAATCCCACGAATCGGCTTCCTATTAACTACGATAGACAAGTAAGGAATGCCGTGAGAGATAGTTGTGGCACTGAGCTAAGTCGCTTGTGCGGACTATTACTTCTTTCTCTTTTGCTCGAATTCAAATTTGGTAGAACTATCCTCTTGTAGAACTAATCGGGCATTGAACTTCTTACCAGCCTTGCTCGTCAAACCTTTCAAGATAGGGGTACGTCCCTTGATTAGGAGGTCTCGGATATTCTCTTCAGAGAGATACGTACCGCATACTTCACGGAATATGTGGAAATCACAATCATCATTCTTGCATCTTGCCACCTTGGCATAGATCCCCACACTCTCACGACCACACTTAGGGCAGTGATATGTAGGGTACCTTTGCTGTCTAGGTGCAGGGGCGAGTGAGAGCAACTCCTCGCAGATGGTGGAAACGTAGGAGTTGATGCCTTGTGCAAACTTACCCGCGTCCATACTTCCTGCCTCAATTGCAGCTAGTGCCACCTCCCACGCTCCTGTCATCTCCGCATTGGCAATGCGTTTGTCCTTAACGATTTCATAGACGGCTAATCCTTTCTCCGTTGGGACTATGCTCTTCTTCTCCCTACGGATATAGTCACGCAGGATAAGTGTCTCAATGATGTTGGCTCGTGTGGCAGGTGTGCCTATGCCACACTCTGCCAAAGCCTTTTTACTTGCAACATCCTCTACCTCCTTGCCAGCATGCTCCATAGCCGAGAGCAGGGTTGCTTCTGTATAGAGTGGCTTAGGCTTGCTCTTTTGCTCAATTACGTCTGCTTGTTGCAAGGATAAAGTTTGCCCCTCGGTCAAGTTGGGCAATGAGGACACAAGTGGCTCGTCTTCCTCGTTCTCTTTATGCTCTTGAGGAGTGGCACTCTGTACAGATTTCCAACCCAAAGAAACTTGACGGCACGCTTTCCAAACATAGCTGTTGGTCTCGTCCTTGAATAGTACCTGCATACGCTCCTCTTCTGAGTCTGCCGAGAAGGCTTCTGCAAAGCGGGTAACAATCATTTGATAAAGCGTGGTCTCATCTACCGACAATACCGATGTGGTTTCTCCCGTGGGGATAATGGCATGGTGGTCGGTAACTTTGCTGTCATCTACGGAGTGGCGATTCAGCTCTTGTGGCAATGGTTTGCCAATCTTGCGAAGGAGGTCGGGAACTTCCTCAAAAACATCTTCACTGATATATCGGCTACCCGTACGGGGATAGGTAGTGAACTTCTTCTCATAAAGCGACTGTGCGAGGGTGAGGGTCTTATCTGCAGAAAAGCCGTGACGTACATTAGCCTCCTTTTGCAGAGCGGTCAGGTCATACAAGAGGGGTGGAGCTGTATGCGTCACCTTTCTTGTGACCTCTGTGACCGTAAGCGAGCCGAGACTGCGTAATGAAGTGAGAGCAGTTTGGGCAGCAGCTTCATTATCAAAGTTCTGTAGGCTCACGGCTTTGATGGATAAGCCCTCGTCCTCTATCATTGCAGAGAGCTTCCAATAAGGGACAGAGGTAAAGTCTCTATGCTCCATATAGCGATGACACACCATGGCCAAAGTCGGGGTCTGCACACGTCCTAGTGAGTAGCTTCCACGGTAAGCAATGGAGAGTGCTCGGCTAGCATTGATTCCCATCAACCAGTCAGCTTCTGCTCGTGCTTGAGCTGCGTAATAGAGATGGTCATAATGACTTCCTGGCTTGATATTCGCTAGCCCCTCCCGGATAGCTTTGTCAGTAAGGGAGGAGATCCATAGGCGATCAAATGGCTTGTGACTGTTTAAGTGTCGGTAAATCCAACGAAAAATGAGTTCGCCCTCTCTTCCGGCATCTGTTGCCACAATAATACGATCTGACTGATTAAAGCAAGAGCTTATTGCCTTCAGTTGCTTGAGTGCTGCAGGGTCTTCGTGGTACTCTTTGTCCTTACGCACTTGTCGGACAATGAGCTGGAAAGGATTGGGGCAAATGGGCAATTCTTCTGCTTTGTAGGTAGAATAGCCGTAAGCTTCGGGCATGGCAAGTGTAATGAGGTGTCCCATAGCCCACGTGACGAGGTAGCCGTTTCCCGCTAAATAACCGTCTTGCTTTGTTGTCGCTCCAACGATTCGGGCTATATCTCGTGCTACCGAGGGCTTCTCAGCGATAATACATAAAATCATTTGTTATTCAACTATTTATTTGTAACTTTGCGCTTGTTATTACTCGCACTTTATGGGGAGTATTTTCAGGCTTTTGTATAATCAGTTATATGCTGCCTCTATTAGTAAGTTTTACTGCAGATTGTCTTACAATTTTAAGTTTTACAAGAAAGGAGATACAGCTTATGGATTATATTGTATTGGCTCTTGGGGTTGTGGCAGATAAAGACCTTTATACATAAAGATGATTATTCCCAAAACATATAGTGACTAACCCCACTGCCGCCACATACGGAGACTCGCAAAAGCGAGTCTCTTTTTTACATCTTGCGTCCGCGACGCTGTTGCTTCTTTTCGTCCTGCTTCTGCTGTTGGGGTGCAGTGGGTTGTGTCTGCCCAGACTTGAGAGGCTCCTTGATATACTTAGTAGCCTCATTGGTCTTGCCGTGATTATTCACGGCTACCTGCGTTTTGTGCTCTTCCGCCACGGCTTCGACCTTTCCCGCCCCTTGCTTCTTGTCAGGGTTCCATTTGTAGAAGCGTGGGCGGTTTTGCTCTTTGTCCATACGGACATAGGCATTGAAGGGTTGCCCCTCTTTATCGATCATGTTTTTGAGGTAAAGTGTGCGACCGTTGTCTAAGGCTTCTCGTTGCTTCTCTGACAGCTCTAGACCACAAAGTTTGCGAGGTGCCTTGCTTTGTTGACGATCTTGTCGCTGTTCCTGACGCTCTTTGAGACTCTTGTTCTCTCCGAAGATGAACTCAATGCCTTTCTTCTCTGCATTGACCTGAAGCGTAGCATCGAAGGATTTGCCACTCTTAGCGGTCATACCTTCAACTTTCACCGCTTTGCCTTCCACTAGATCTTTGTATTGCTGATCAGAGAGCGTGACGCCTTTGATCTCTTGAGGAATGCTTACACGGTCGGCACGCAAGGCGATAATCTCATTGGTCTGCGGGTCGATGGAGACGTAGGCTGCAAAAGGTTCTCCGCTCTTGGGTGTTACTTCGATGGTTTTACCGAGATTGCCGGTTGCGAGTAGTTGTTCCTTCTCTTCGGGGGAGAACTTGTAGCCCATATAGGGATAGTCGAGCTGTGGCTCTTTACGCATAGCGTGTATGGCTAACCCGATATTGCCTTCATTATCTGTGCGAAAAGCAAGGCGAGCCTCTGTGTAGATAGTTGTATCTCCTATGGGGATGGCTATGGTCACGAGGTTACTCTTTTGCCAATTGAGCATCTTCTCTAGCTCACCACTCTGCTCTAACCGCTCACGGGAGAGTCCGAGACTGTCAAGCATCTTCCAGTCTACCGTGTCTGCATCAATGGCTGTGCTCTTCTTCTGCTGTGGCAGATAGTCTTCAAAGGGTACACCAACCTCTGCCAACTGCTGTCTGCTTTCAGGAGTCTCTCGGCTTTGAAGCAGAGTACGTAGGTTATCCACGCCTTGCTCCACATTGTTTGCCAACACCTTGTATAGCCCGAAATGGGAGGGGTTGTTGAACTGCTTGAGAAAGTTGGTCATAAAGTTCTTCAGCAGTCCATCTTTGCTGTTGAACTTTAGAAAAGCTGCCTGATTAGCTTCAAGTGGCTCAGTTGTTTTGAGCTTGCCCTTATCATCAATGCCCGAAACGATAGTGAGTTTCCCCGCTTCTTGCTGGTTCTTTACCTCGGTGCGGTCCTCTAAGACCAGCACATAGTTGTCATTGCTATTTGCTTCCATAATTCACTCTGTTTGATTTGAATAATACCTTTCAGACAGCAAATATATGGGCTAAACTCACCTCTCCTAAGTCTCAGGTAATTATAAGGAAAGGTGGTGATGAAAAAGAAAAAAACAAGCCTGGGGTATACCACGAAAAACTACCCCAAATTGCCTGAGTCAACTAAAATCAGTATCTTTGAAGAGTCAAGACAACTCATTCTAGTTTGACAACAAAAACGATGTCAACCGACATCCGTTTCAGCAAAAAAATAAGTCAACCATTTTCAGGGAACGACAATTTGAACAGGCAACAGCCAACGCTTGAAGTTCTAAAAAAGATAGCCTCTATCCTATCTGTGGAAATGAAAGATTTGATTGTGGATAAATAAGATTAATAGCAATGGCAAAAAAAACGATACGTGTTATTGACCTATTCGCTGGATGCGGAGGTTTATCTCTCGGTTTTTCAAATGCAGGCTTTGAGATAGCTGCCGCTTATGATTTTTGGGATGAAGCGATAGCCATATATAAACGCAACTTTGATCACCCTATTTACAAGCGTGACTTAAATGATATTGATGATCTGAGTGATATGGAGGCATTGAGACCCAATGTGATTATCGGTGGCCCTCCTTGCCAAGACTATTCAAGTGCCGGACATAGGAACGAGAATCTTGGCCGCGCTCAACTCACTATTAAGTATGCCGAAATTATAACACGGATTCGACCGCAATTCTTCATAATGGAGAATGTTCCCAATATACAAAAGAGTGAGAAATTGGGAATTGTCTTATCCATGTTCAAAGAAGCAGGCTACGGAATAACTCGCATGGTAATGGATGCGAGTAAATGCGGTGTACCTCAAAAAAGAAGGCGATACATCGTCATAGGTGGTCTGAACGAGAATGATGGTTTCTTAGACAGCCTCCTATTAGAAGGACAGAGCGAAAAGAGTATGACATTGAGGGATTATTTTGGAGATTCGTTGGGATTTGAATATTATTTCAGAGTTCCACGTTCCTATTCACGACGTGGCATATTCAGTATTGATGAGCCAAGTGCAACTATTAGAGGCGTAGATAGGCCTGTCCCATCTGGATATTCTGGACACCCTAATGATCCAATTCCATTAAATCCATCTATTCGAACACTTACGCCTCAAGAACGTAGCTGGATACAAACATTTCCATGCGATTTTGATTGGGGCGAAGGCAGCAAGACAAACTTAAATCTTGCAATAGGGAATGCTGTGCCTGTAAAATTGGCAGAGTATATTGCACGATGCCTAAAACAGTATATCAATGGCAAAAAATAACTATAGACTAATAGACCTCTTCGCCGGGTGCGGTGGAATGAGCCTCGGATTCCAAAATGCAGGATTTGAGGTTATTGCAGCGTATGATTTTTGGCAAGCAGCCATAGATATATATAAGGAGAATTTCCAGCACCCTATTTACAAGGTTGATTTGTCTCAAAAGGATATAAGCGAAGAACTTGCGGCTGCAAACCCGGACATAATCATAGGAGGGCCACCATGCCAAGACTTTTCCATAGCGGGCAAACGCGAATTTGAAGGTAAACGTGCCAATCTAACCCTGATATATAGTAATATTATTTCAGCGGTTAAGCCTCGTTGGTTCGTCATGGAGAATGTGTATAATATAGAGAAATCTCCCGTGTTTGCACAAGCCGTATCAAACTTCCGAAAAGCTGGATATGGCATAACGAAACGAATATGGAACGCCAGTTATATGGGGGTTCCTCAAATGAGGAAACGATATTTTGTAATCGGAAAGCTTGGCGCACCCGATGATTTCCTCATGCGCAGTTTGTTAAAGGGACTTACTGAGAAACGCATGACAGTGAGACAATATCTAAAGGATTCTCCTTTGGATACAGAATACTACTATATGCACCCACGTAGTTATGCACGAAGAGCCATATTCTCTATTGATGAGCCAAGTGCAACTATTAGAGGCGTAAATAGACCGATTCCTTCTGGCTATCAATTCCATCCCGCAGATAAAACAAGAGACATCAATCTTGTTCGCTCTCTTACTTCAAAGGAGCGGAGTTATTTGCAGACATTCCCTGCAGAGTTTATATTTGTAGGAGCTAAAACAGATATAGAGCAAGCCATTGGCAATGCTGTGCCTGTCAAGATGGCTGAATATATTGCAAAGCGAATCATAAGATACATGATGGATTATGATTGACGAGAACGCCATAAGACAACGCTTGGAAAACTTTGAATTTCAAGGTTATGCGAAAGCAGTTTCTAATCTGCTCTCTGCATTCGGTATACTTGAAACAACCATCGCTAAAATCACCTCTAAAATAGACCAAGGTGAAAGCGGGCCATTTTACGTATATCGACGTGCTGTTGTGTATTGTACTGAAGACATGATGTCGGCGGAAGAGTATATCTCCGCCAAACGGACTATGCCTTTACTAATTGTGTTCACCCCACGTCAGATTATCATTACCAATGAATATATTGGTAGTGTTATATGCGACTATGTGGATGTTGCTAAATATATCAACTATCTGGCTCCTTTGCAAAGTTGGGATATAAATCGCAATGATCACTATAGTACTTTAGAACTTGATAGCCTCGTGGAATCATTGTACCGAGAATTAATATTGAATGACAACGATGAGGAAAACACACGTTGCTTCATTTTCTCCCTTCTCTATATGGCACATTTTAGCACTTTGCTAGAGATGTCACAGGTACAAGAAAGTATCAAGGGTTATAATAAGAGTGATAAAGAAAAGCTATCCAAGGTCTTTGATTTATTCTTTGCATGGAAGTGTCCCTTTATTACGGATAATACACGGGGCTTACGATTGAGCAACGATGCATATAAGTATATCTTCGCAATACTACAATTTGACACGAATTTGATTGATGCCGAATTCCTTACCTCGTTAATCTATAAGATGACAGGTAAGGAAGAGGCAGGATTGTATGGGCATCAAACCTCATTTATAAATGTAGAAAAGCTGTTGCAACCATTATTCCTAAATGAGATGCAACGGAAGGCGAATGCATCTACCACAGAAAATGTGTCCCAAGTTGTAACAGAAATATACGATACAAGAGTCTTGGACCCGACCAATGGCCCCGGTTGCTATTTGGTCGCTTCCTACAACGGTTTGCTTCAACAATTGCGAGACATTGAGACCAAATTCGATATCACATGTGGAGACCCCTTGCATATTGACCAGTTTGTAGGACTAGTGTCCAATGAACTGACGCGAGAACTTTCCCGTCTGGCACTTACATTTGTGCATAGTTCTGAGCTGAAACGTCTCGGACTTCTAAGCACAGATTCGATACAGGACACATACCATCAGTTGGCTATTCACGTTGGAGATGAACTAAATACTCCATGGGAAAATTATGTCCGCCCTGCAGATGCAGATTTCGTGTATGTTGTTGGGAGCCCTGATTTTAAGGGCAACAATAAGATTCCAGCGTCTGCAAAACAGGCTATGTTGCGTATCTTCAAAAGCGAACAACTAAATAGTGCCGATTATTGTTCAGCATGGCTTATGAAAGCCGCCAGGTTTATTTCTGGCACTTCTGCAAAGGCTGCGTTTGTTCTTACGAATTCGGTGTCACAGGGTACACAATCAACTTTCATTCTAGACAAAATCAATGAAGCTGGTTGTGAATACATCTTTGCACATAGGTCTTTTAAATGGAAGACATCCAATGACAATAGTGGCGTAACTGTTGTTATTATTGGAATTGGCACAAAGGGGCGGTTGTCAAGGAAGTATCTATTTGAAGGAGGCAAAAAGTTCCGCTGTCAAGAAATCGGCGCGAGTCTTTTGCCCGATATTGATATACGTGTGAAGAGCCGGACAACACCACTGTCACCATTATTGCCACATATGTGCAAGGGCAATATGCCAGATGGGGCTACTTTCTTGACATTCACGTCAACCGAATTAGATGCTTTCCTGGACGCATATCCGGAAGCGACCAAATTCATTAAACCTCTGTATGGAGGCGAGGAGTTCGTTAATGGAAAACCGAAATGGGTCTTGTGGATAACAGATAATGAATTAGAAGAAGCCAAACAGATACAAGGAATCGCTGACAGAATAGAGCAAGTACGCCAACAACGCCATAAGCCAAGTTCAACCTCTTCAAATAAGAGCAAAGCGAATCCACATAAGTTTAGGGAGAACCGAACTACAAGTGAAGGAAAGGTCTCGTTAATTGTGCCTTGTGTTACATCTGAAAACCGCCAATATTTTCAGATGGGCATTCTTGGATCCAATGCTATCGTTAATAATAATGTTAGCGTTGTTTTTGACTGCGATATATGGCTATTAGCACTTTTGGAATCTCGGATGCATGGAGTCTGGGCTAAGAATGCCTGTGGAGGGCATGAAACACGTCCAAGGTATTCAAGCGCACTACGCTATAATACTTTTCCTGTTCCAGACTTGACATCCAAACAAATATCTACATTAAGAAATCTATCAAGAACGCTACTTGAGGTGAGGGAAAAGTATTGCGACAAATCATTAGCCGATATGTACTTGAATATGCCGCCTGAATTAGTTCGGGTTCATAAATTGATAGATGATACCGTGGATTCATACTACAGGAACCAACCTTTTTCTTCAAACGGAGAAAGGTTGATGTGGTTAAAAAACATGTATAATACGCTTATAGCCAATGAATAATATCTTCAATACGACATACGACAGGAATGGTAGTAGCGTAACAACAAACGCTCTGGGAATGCGCGAAATGCAGCAGAGAATATATGAGAAATATGCTTCTCAGTATCTTTTGCTGAAAGCTCCCCCTGCATCAGGCAAATCAAGGGCTCTTATGTTTGTAGCCATAGAGAAGCTCAAACAGGGTCTGGTAAAAAAGGTCATTGTAGCAGTTCCTGAGCGTTCAATCGGGAAGTCATTTTGCAGCACCAAACTCAAAGCAAATGGTTTCCACTCGGACTGGGTGATATCTCAGAAATACGACCTATGTGCGCCAGGCGGAGAGCCAATGAAGACAAAAGCGTTTGCTGCCTTTATGGAGGATGAAAATGCGTCAGTACTTCTATGCACCCATTCGACACTGAGGTTCGCCTATGAAAAAATAGGTTGCCAGAAATTCAATGATTGCCTTTTGGCCATCGATGAGTTTCATCATGTGTCAGCAGAGGCAGATAGCAAACTAGGCGAACTTATCAGAGCTATAATGGCCGATACTAATGCTCACGTCCTGGCAATGACAGGATCATATTTCCGTGGTGATTGCGTTGCCGTCTTGAGTCCTAGTGATGAACGGAAGTTTGAGAAAGTCACATACAACTATTACGAGCAACTGAATGGTTATCAATATCTGAAATCCCTCGGGATTGGTTTCCATTTCTACAATGGAGTGTATTTTGAAGCCCTGAAAGATTCTGAGGTCTTGGACTTGTCGAAAAAGACAATTATCTACATCCCTAATGTAAATTCGTCAGAATCAACGGGTGAAAAAATAATGGAGGTTGACCAAATACTTGGCTGTATTGGAACTTACCAATATACTGATGACTTCGGTGTCTATCACATATGTTCTAGTGATGGACGGGAATTGCGTGTTGCTGACTTGGTGAACGATACAGACTATGAGCAGCGTGAAAAAATCATGTCTTATCTAAGGGCTATCAAAAAGCCCGAAGATATGGATATTATTATTGCTTTGGGTATGGCTAAAGAGGGTTTCGATTGGCCTTTCTGCGAGACAACATTAACAATTGGTTATCGAGGTTCATTGACTGAAATCGTTCAGATTATCGGTAGATGCACACGTGACAGCAAGAACAAGACCCATGCACAGTTCACCAACCTCGTAGCAGAGCCAAGCGCTAATCGTGAAGAAATTGTTGAAAGTGTCAACAATATACTGAAAGCGATATCTGCATCATTGTTAATGGAAGAAGTTATAGCCCCCAAATATAACTTCAAACCAAAAGAGACTTCAACTTCTACAGAAGGGGAAACTGATGGAGCTTCCAAAAACGATGATGGAAGCGGGCATACCATTTTCATTGAAGGGTTCCGTGGAATTAAATCGGATAGGGTAAAAGATATCATCGAGAATGACCTTCTGGATTTAAAGGCAAGAATTCTTCAGAATCCTGATGTACAACACGCAATCGGACAGAATGTACCTGCTGAGACAATTAACAATGGTCTAATTCCCAAGGTTATTCGCGAGGTACTTCCCGACTTAAACGAAGAAGAATCTAAGGAATTGGGCACGTACATTGTGATAGACTCCGTTCTGTCACACAAGGACGTGAAGGATATTAATGGTCAGAAGTTTTTGGAATTTGCTAACCGGCTAATTAACGTAAATGACATAAACATAGACCTGATATATTCGGTAAACCCATTCCATGATGCATACGAGGTATTATCCAAATCTCTAGATGCCCGAGTCTTCCGCTCTATTCAGGCATACATCAAATCGATGCGAATTGATGTAACCGATGATGAGGCCAAGGCTTTTTGGCCAAAAGTTACTGAGTTTGCCAAAAAGATGCAGAGAGAACCCAATTTGGATAGTAACGACCCATATGAGCGTAGATTGGCAGAAGTGCTACTTTACGCGAAGAGAAGAATAATGGAAAGTCATGGCTGAAAAGAATTCTGATTTTATAGACTTTTTGTTTCAGAACGACCCTTTAGGTTTGTTGAAAAAGCAACCTAAAGCTAAACAAAGATCAAATAAAACCGTTCTATTACAGAACTTCGAGGAAATTGTAAATTTCTTCGAAGAGCATGAGCGTGAACCTAAAAAGTCGGCATCTGATATATACGAATTTCAATTGTTCTGCCGTCTTGAAGCCATACGGAATAACTCTAAGATGGTAAAAGAGCTAAAAGAGTTTGATATGTACGGACTTTTGGAAGGGGTAAGCATATCCAATATCACTCTGGAAGACATCTTGGGAGACGATCCTTTAAATCTGTTGTCCGGTGATTACGATAGTTCTATCTTTGAGATGAGTCATGTGCAAAAGTCTGACCGCATACAGCCAGAGTATATATCGCGGCGCAAGTTCTGTCAGGACTTTGACACCTACAGACCAATGTTCGAATCTCTGCATAAGGATTTGGAAGAAGGCAAAAGGAAATTGGCTGTTTATCATCCACAAGATTTGGTCCCCGACAAATTTTATGTTTTGGGAGGTGTCATAGTATACTTAAAATCGGTGGATGGCAAGTCGAACCTATACCGCTTCAAAAGTGGTGATAGGCAACGCTTTGATGGTCGCACGTGTTGCATTTTTGATAATGGGACAACGTCCGATATGTTATATCGTTCACTAGACAAGGCTCTCCAAAAAGAAGGCTATGCTATAACCGACTTTGACGAAGAACAGCTTGTTGCTGAACGAATTGAAAAAAACGATCAGGCAAGAGGCTTTGTTTATGTCCTTAAAAGCAAACACGCCAAATTGCGGAACGTTCCTGATGTATATAAGATTGGGAGCACAACAACATCTGTAACAGACCGCATTAAAAATGCCCTCAATGAACCAACCTACCTTTATGCAGGTGTTGAAGTCGTGCAGGTTTATAGGTGCTATAATATCAAACCCCGTGAGCTAGAGGATAGGTTGCATACCTTCTTCGACCAAGTTCGACTTAATATCAACATCCCAGATGACAGGGGCGTTGTTATATCACCACGTGAATGGTTTTGTGTAAATATCAATGTCATTGGAGAGGCCGTTGACAAAATCATCCACAGAACCATAGCTGGTTATGTATATGACCCATTATCACGATCAATCATCGCCAAAAGTGCAAGTCTTGAGCCAAAATTGGGTGATGCAGAACTTTACGAGAAGATAATCAATGAAATTAATCTCATAGGAAAAAGCATGGAGCAGAAGCCATCCTTGTATCAAGGTAAGGATGAAGAAGCCCTTCGAGATGTTTTTATCGCTATGTTAGAAAGACGATTTCAGTCAGTAACCGCCACAGCCGAAACTTTCAATCACATAGGGAAAACGGACATCCTACTTAAAGATGCGACAGATAGCTCCAATCTGTTTATTGGCGAATGTAAAATATGGCGTGGTAAAAAGCATTTCATGGAATCCATTAACCAACTGTTTGACAGATATCTTACTTGGAGAGATACCAATGCAGCACTTATGGTTTTTGTCCAAGGAACGGACCTTACTACTGTCATGAGTGTAATAGAGGATTCTGTCACACAGCATCAATATTACAAACGCTCCTGCGGAAAGCATAATGAAACATCTTTAAGTTACATCTTCGGTTTGCCCCAAGATGGCCACAGAGAAGTTAAGCTGGAAGTTGTTGTGTTTAATTTTGACAAAGCATAAAGCACCTATGAATGCAACAGATCTTGAAAAAATTGAATTGCCTTCATCCGTAAGTAGCTCTGTTCTAAAATAAATCATGAAGGCCATACCAGTTTTATCCGCTTTTGTTTCAATAGCGGATAATTATTTTATGACATACAATACAATAACATTGTTGATCTTCTGAGAAACCATGAAGAACAATTGTCATTACTTAAAGAGGGGGCAGTAAATAATAGTTATCGTGAATCGGCTGGATATATAAGGGATATTCTTGTGGCACTTCAAAAGACAAAGGATGAATTGCACTTAGAGAAAAGAAAGGTGTTTGCTCGCTATCTCACAGCATGTTGTCATATAGACAATTCTAAGGAAAACAACAAAGATTTGTATTTTGACCTTATCGCGCACATTCCAGTGTCAAGTGCAACAAGAATATTTCTTATTCTTTAATGAGGTGTTTCAGTTCTGGGTCGTTCTTAATACGTTCAGTCTCAGTACTTACGAGGGATAGCACCTCTTGCTTGACTTGGCGATAATTGGCTTCAATAGTCTCTTTGAGATTATCGGAGCCATTTTCGTTTGTGAAGTCCGCTATGATGGGGATAGGCTGGTAAGCTTTCGTTTCAGCAGAGACCTTGGCAACATCCACAACGATCTCAGCGTGGAAGATTTTCTGATCGATGCGTTCATCGAAATTGTCAGAGACAGTCCCAACGAACATACCTTGTGTAAGGTTACTAATCTTACTTGCAGGAATCAAGCTATCCATCTGCGTAGATATAGATGTGGACTTGTCATTACGGTTGATGGTCATCGACTGCCGTTGCTGTAGAACCTTACCAAAACGCTCGGAAAGCGTCTTAGCCGTTTCTCCCACGACCTGTCCGCTAAAGACATTACCCACGGTGTTCTGTATCACCTTACTCTCCTTATCCCCATAGTCGCGGGTCAGCTGCGAGAAGTCCTGAAACCCCAAGCAAACTGCCACCTTGTTACTACGAGCTGTGGCGATCAGGTTATCGAGACCACGGAAGTAGATAGTAGGTAGCTCATCTATAATCACCGAGCTCTTAAGTTGATGCTTCTTATTGATAAGCTTCACAATGCGACTATTGTAGAGTCCAAGAGCAGCCGAATAGATGTTTTGTCGGTCGGGGTTGTTCCCTACCACAAGCACTTTCGGCTCATTTGGATTGCTGATGTCTAGAGAGAAGTCATCGCCCGTCATCACCCAATATAAGGCGGGAGAAATCATTCTTGACAAAGGAATCTTCGCTGATGCTATCTGCCCCTGTAACTGATCTTGTGCACCACCCTCCCAAGCGTCCATAAAAGGCGAAAGGTAGTTCGCCAGCTCATCGTAAGAGGTGAGTATCGGGAATATCTGGGCATACGGTCGATTCAAGAATTCTATAGCATGTGGAAAGGTGCAGTACTTTCCATTCTCATAAATCTTCAGATACCAGATGATAGCTGCAAGCAAGATAATTGGAGACTCCACAAAGAAATCTCCCTGCTTCTGAATCCACGAGCGGTTCAGATTGAGCATGATGGTGTAAGCACTCTCGTAAGCATCTGATATATCCGTCATAAAGGCTGGATTGATGGGATTACAGCGGTGCGACTTACGAGGATCATCAAAGTTAATCACATAGAATTGGGGCTTCACCTCATAAGCATCAAGGTGATTTCGTAAGTGATTGTAAGCAATCTCCGATAGGTCTGGGAACTTGTAGTCATAGATGTACATTGCAAAGCCTTTCTCAATCTGCTGCTTGATGTAGTTATTCACGATAGCGAAAGACTTGCCCGAGCCAGGCGTACCCAAGACCATTGAAGCTCGAAACGGATTGACCACATTGATCCAGCCATTGTTCCATTTCTTCTTGTAGTAAAAGCGTGTCGGCAGATTGACCGAGTACTCGTTCTCCATCAGTCTCGTCTCTTGCATGAAACTCTCATTCTCTGTATTGAATACATCGTCCATAAGGTTGTTTTTCAGCAGACGACTCATCCATACGCCAGCCATTAGCAGGCAGATATACCCCACAGAGACAGTGAAGATGTAGAGCGAAGCTGCACCAACGACTCCAATCGGAAGTGCCAGCAGCCACCAATTGAGGAAGAATAGCACAAACCCAATGGCTAAGACCGTCCAAATCTTAGCCCAAGTAATCTTCTCTTCCTTTACACCACGAGTTCCTAAGCAAGAAAGAGCAAGGAACAGCACACAAAAGAGCTTCGTCCAAAGAATCGAGGAGAAGAGCCCTGCTGTTCGTTGAAAGTTCATCAGAATCTTATCAAGTACCGAGAGCGTCAAGCCCCAAGTGTGGAATGCTTCGTAGCAAAACCAGTAGCAGTTAATGAGGAGGAATAGTACAGAGATCCCTCTCATAAAGTCCATAATCTTGCCCAATGCTCTCAAATCATCTTCTTGTGCCATAATTATCTGTTGTTTAATCGTTGTCTAATCACTATTTCGTCAAAGTCAAATGCGTAGGCTTCGCTGCTTCCCCTTTTCACCGAACTATATCTTCACAGAGAAAACAGTAGATACCTACGTGACCATTTTCTATTTGCCACGGAGGGGCGATCTATTTCCTCGGAAGTTTCATTCCATTCTTCCGAAGTTTGATTTCACTCTTCCGAACTATTACTTTGTCCTTCCGTGGAGATTTCTTTTTTCCTCCGTCTCTATTTCCGATTTCCTCCGTGAAGAGTGCGATGCCCTCCTCTTTATCATGCCCTGCCTTGACCTACCTCTTCCGTCGTCTGAGATGAACCTTGCTCTGCCTGCGAAGTTTCCGTTGCCAAGCCGCCTCTTTCCAATCATCATTGCTACTACCGAGAGGAAGGTCACCGACAATATCATCTACCAGTTCATCGACAAGATTATCTCCCTCGTCCGCATCTGACTGTAACGGTTGAGCGTGTGGAACTTCTTCTTTCAATTGAGAGGAATAAGTGCCATACAATGTTTCATCCATAAATGGATTGTAGGTCGGGTTGGAGAGGTAGGTATTAAATGTATTGGCTGAGTACCCCTTGCCTAGTCGGGAGCCATTGAGTGCAATGCCATTCGCATCGTCTATGAACGTAATACCATAGATACGCCCGCTCTCATTCTTTCGGATAACCGTTCGCAAGCCTTGCTCCTCCAATCGATGTCGCAGTGCTTCCTCTGTCTGGGGAGAAGTACGCATTACTTGTAAGACTTTCTCCCTTACGGCTGGTATCAGTGGCTTGATAGCTTGCTTGGATTGTTGCATCCTATTCTGCACGGCTGTATAGCCCACACCACGACCTATCTCCGAGGCATGGATGGGTGTACTTACCTTATCGCCTTTATCATCAGTCGGTACATAGACCAGTCCATCGTACTTCTTCCCTCGAAACTCTGTCTTGACTTCTTCCACGGCAAGATTGTAGTGGGAAAGAATGGCATTGAGTTCTCCCAACGAACAGAAGCGGTAATGCTTCAGAACAGAACGAGCTATAGATGCTACCTGCTCTTTGATATTTCCTTTTGCCATATCCACTTTTGAGAGCTCTTGTAGCGATTTATCTGTAATCTCTGTGCTGGGAATTAGATGGTACTTCTTCTCCAGCGCATCCGTAATTTTCTTGCTTCGTCTGCCTTCAAACTTGTCATTGATCTTTCGACCATCACCGTCTACCCTTAGCGATACGATGTGTATATGCTCACGGGCGATATCATTGTGCTTGAACACAATGTAGGGTTGCTTGCCATAGCCCAGAGCCTCCATATACTCCTTAGCTATCTGCGAGAGCGTTTCATCGGATAGCTTCTCGTCTGGATGCGGATTGAGCGAGCAATGGAAGACCGTTTTCTTTGTTCGACACTTTTCGGGTATCAATGCTTGCATATCTGCAAGGACCTCCGACATCGTATATTCGCCCGCTCTATTTTGGTACAAGCCATGTGCCAGCAGAAGTGTCGCTTCCTTCTTATTCACCTTCTTGAAGTTGTAGCCGAGTGCACCTCCGAGGTTCTCCGTTGCTGAAATCTTGGCAATCATTGCTTGCGGTAATCAATGGTCAGAGAGATAGCCTGCTCCTGCAAAGTAATGATCTTAGCTGACAGTTGCTCCAGCTTCTCAAGCAGTATCTGAGCAGTCTTCACGCTATGATAACTGTTGATGGCTCGTACAGCTTGGTTATACAGCACGCCTATCTTATGGATCTGGGCAGTTAACTCGGAAAGCTTACGATAGTACTCCACGGCAGACTTATCTACCGTTATCACCTTGAAATGCTCTCCCAATATCCTTGCCCGCACGAAGTCGGACTTCGTTTCCGCCCCTGATTTATGGAACAAATCAATCGCTCGTTGCTGGTCTTTCGGGTCAGGCAAGCGTACATGCCAGTTGTCCCAGCGAGGTTTTTCTGCCGCTTTTCGTTCAGAACGATGCTCCTCTTTCTTATCCATATCTATTTGTTTTCTAATTACGACTTTGGAGTAATTCTTCTCCCCTTCGGGGCAAGGGTCTTTGTGGTACAAAATGCGGTTTGTGTTACAAAGACACACCTTGCCAATATCAAGAAGTGTTACGATGAAGTATCCACCCCTCGGGGGTGTCTACTTCGGGGAGAAAAGCTCCACGATTTCTATCTGCCTGCAAAGTTACAGCGACCTTGTAACTAATTCACTATAAACGACATTCCTATGATTTCACTCCTTTTCCTCATACTTCACTAGAGGTTGAGACTTAGGTTAAGAGCTAGTTATTTTGCAACCAAACTCAGTCATGAGTTAAGTCAATTTTGAGTTAAGTCAAAACCTAACTCTTGAGCTAAGTCAATCTTGAGTTAAGTCAAAACCCAACTCTTGAGCTAAGTCAATTTTGAGCTGAGTCAAGACCTAACTCTTGAGTTGAGTCAATTTTGAGCTAAGTCAAAACCTAACTCTTGAGCTAAGTCAATTTTGAGTTGAGTCAAGACCTAACTCTTGAGTTAGATTTAGAGTGAAACAATCGCCCCATAGGCTTATAACATAAGTAGTAACCAAAGAACGATATGGACAGACCAAACAACCGCCCGCTCTACTTAGGCTTCGCCTCACAAAAAGGAGGAGTCGGTAAGAGTACGCTAGCCGAAGTGCTAGCATCTATTTTATACTACGAGAAGGACATCCCTCTTGTTGTAGTGGACTGCGATGGTACGCAGGAGTCATTTTTCAAGCTCAGAGAGCGTGACAGAGATCTTATTGGAACCTCTCCAGATATAGGGAAGGCACTCCACGAGCGACTTGCCCAATATGGGAAGAAGTCTTACCAGATTATCCGAAGCAATCTAGAGCAGGCGATAAGCAATACAGAGCAATACTTGAGTAAAGCACCGACAGCTCCCCAACTCGTCATATTCGACTTCCCAGGTCATGTAGCTACCAGTGCTATGATGGAGCTATCCATTATGATGGACTATATCATCTCCCCCATAGAGGCAGACCCGCAATCGTTGGCATCAAGCTTTGCTTATGCCAAGACGATCCAAGAGCTAGGTGTAGGCTTTGCAGAGTCTCAAATCCAAGATCTCTTTTTGCTTTGGAACAAAGTAAATCGCAGTGCCAGCACTATGGTCATCGAACTGTTCAGCCAGCATGCGCAAGAGCAGGGCTTGAAGATCCTAGACACTCGTATCTACCATTCTGTTCGCTTCAGTCGTGAGCTAGCTCAAGGGGGTGTCAAGGGAGTCTTTCGTTGCTCTTACCTACCTCCAGCTACCACGCTACGCCCTCAGACGGGTGTGGATGAATGGGTGGAAGAGGTGATGCAGAAGCTAGGACTACAAAAAGGTAGAAGCGTATGAGCTCACTTAAAGAACAGCGAGAGCGACTGCTCCAAGCGAAGATGAGAGAGATGGCGAATATAGGGGTCACCAAGCGTACCGCTGAGAATATCCCAGACTTTGATGAGCCGATAGATTTGGATGAAGAACCAACGCTTGAAGAAGAGTGTAATGCCGTCTCAGAGACTGAGGAGACAACAGCCTCAACTCCGACCACCTCTCCTCAGGCATCTCAGCGTCACAGCTCTAAAAGAAAGCTTTCGGACAAGGGGGAGAAGAAGTCTACTCCTAGGAGTTGCTCATCGACACTAGAGTTTGCAGCGTACGAAGAGCGTTTTCTGACATCTGTACGAGACGGACGCAACAAGTCTGGCTTCAGCATTCATACAGAAGTGCTACAGCTACTTCGAAATGTGGTGAGTGACCTCCGTGTAGAGACCTCCATCACAAGCTATATTGAGAACATCATACTGGATCACTTGAAAACGCACCAGGAGCTATTGAACCAAATCGCCTCTCAGCGGAGACGAGATAAGACTATTGACCTATGATTGAAGAGACATTGAGATGCTTACTGCTCTTATTAGGGATTGTGTGGGTGATCTTTGGCATCACATATTGGCGGAGACTCTTGAACAGCTCTAAGCAAGACCCTACAAGAAAGGCTACAGCCAAGAAAGAGAAGACGGAAAAAGCAGACTCCAATCAAGAGCGTAAGGAACCAGTGAGAGACAAACTGGTCGGCAAAAGCAAGCCTTTTGTTTCCTCATCTTTCCCTATGGTTCCTAAGAGTTCCTCATCTGAAAAAGCGGACGATAATCCCGCTACATTTGCAGAGTTAGATAGTGATAAGTCAACGCAAAGAGATGACGCTACAGATCCTTTAGAAGCGGAAAGCGAAACTATCCCTGAGGCAGAAAACGAGATACAAGTTGCCTACACGATGGAGGATCTAGATGAGGAGAGCATCCTGCGGGAAGAGTTACAGATTGCCAGCGAGGCGATGCCCGAACTCTCTCCGACCGCCATCCTAGCAAGAGATTTATCTCGTATTAGCCAATGGAGTAAGCAAGAGGATTCACTGACTAATGAAAATGAAGAGGAGGTGTGCCAGACGCTCCGCACCTTGCGAGGAACGGAGCTTATGGATCGGCTCAAAGAGTATACGCTACAAGTGGAGGAAGCTCACCGCAATCTCTTTGCAGCCCTGCGGAAAGCTGAAGAGCTAGAAGAGGAACCCGCACCTTCCCTAGTAGAGACAGAAGCGGGAGAAGAAGACAAACCGCTCTCTTACTACTTGTAACCCAACAATAGAACAGCAAGATTATTCTTTAACAACTTGATATAACGACAGACAATGAACAGACGAATGATTAGCAAGGAACGCCTAGCGATGCTTGCCCTGACCATGATGATGACAGGTGCGACAGCCTTTGCCCAAGGCAATGGTATGGCGGGCATCAACGAAGCGACCAAGATGGTCACTTCCTATTTTGACCCAGCCACCAAGCTCATCTATGCCATTGGGGCAGTGGTGGGCTTGATAGGCGGTGTCAAGGTGTACAATAAGTTTAGCTCAGGAGACCCCGATACGAGCAAGACAGCTGCAAGCTGGTTTGGAGCTTGTATCTTCCTCATCGTAGCTGCTACCATCCTGCGTAGCTTCTTCCTCTAATGGCTAGTTGGGAAGTAAATAAAGGAGTCGGTCGGACGGTGGAGTTCAAGGGCTTGAAGGCTCACTACCTCTTCCTGTTTGCAGGAGGGTTACTGGGCATCTTCATCCTTGTAGTGGTTCTCTATCTCTGTGGCATCAATCAGATCATCTGCTTGGGCATAGGCGTAGTGGGTGCCACCGTTGTGGTGTGGCAAACGTTCGCCATGAATCGCAAGTATGGTCAATATGGATTGATGAAGCGAGGAGCTATAAGAAGACATCCGAGGTATCTCTTGAAGCGCCGTTCGGTCTATCAGCTTTTTCACCAACTCAATAGCTCTAGATGATGAGAAACAGAAGCAAGATAACTACCTTAGAGTCAAAGTTCCCCTTGCTGAGTGTAGAGCATGGGTGCATTGTCAGTAAAGATGCTGATGTGACGGTTGCTTTTCGAGTGGAGCTACCCGAGCTTTTTACAGTCACATCTGCAGAGTATGAGACGATGCACTCTACTTGGCATAAAGCCATCAAGGTGCTACCCAACTTCACGATCGTTCACAAGCAAGATTGGTTCATCAAGGAGTGCTACCATACGACTTGCAAGCGTGGTCAAGAAAAGCCTTTGAGCTTTCTCGCTCGTGCCTCTGAGAGACACTTCAATGAGCGACCCTATCTAAACCATACCGTCTACCTCTTTATCACGAAGAGCAATAGACAGCGTATGGCACAGCAGAGTAACTTCTCAACGCTTTGTAGAGGTCATCTACTCCCTAAAGAGATTACCAACGAAGAGGAGATGGTGAAGTTTATGGAGTCGGTGGATCAGTTCGAACGCATCATCAATGAATCCGAATTGATAAAGCTGGCTCGAATGAGCGAGGCTGAGCTGGTCGGCTCTAGGGAGCAAGCTGCTCTATTAGATCGCTACTTCTCTCTATCAGATAGCAGACACGGCACATTGGAGGATATACGTTTAGGGGCAGACCTTGTACGTGTGGGAGACAATATGCTGTGCCTGCATACGCTCTCTGATACGGATGATCTACCCACTACTGTCAGTACCGATGGTCGCTATGAGCGATTATCAACAGACCGCTCAGACTGCCGCCTCTCCTTTGCCTCTCCAGTGGGGCTGATGCTCCCCTGCAACCATATCTACAATCAATACCTCTTCATTGAAGATAGCGAGGCTAACTTACAGCGCTTTGAGAAGCAGGCTAGAAATATGCACTCTCTAGCACGCTACAGCCGTAGTAATCAAATCAACGAAGAGTGGATACAGGAGTATCTCAACACAGCACACTCTCAGGGACTCACCTCCATTAGAGCTCACTTTAATGTCTTGGCATGGAGTGACGATGAAGAGGAGCTACGACAAGTCAAGAATGATGTGGGTTCTGCACTTGCCTTGATGGAGTGCCGTCCTAGGCATAACACCATCGATACAGCGACCCTCTACTGGGCAGCTATCCCGGGTAATGCAGGTGACTTTCCCGCAGAAGAGTCTTTCTACACCTTCATTGAGCCAGCTCTCTGTTTCTTCACGGCAGAGACCAACTACAAGGACTCACTCTCACCCTTTGGGATTAAGATGGCAGACAGATTATCAGGTAAGCCGATACATCTCGACATATCTGATCTGCCGATGAAGCAAGGAATCATTACCAACCGCAACAAGTTTATCTTGGGACCTTCGGGCAGTGGTAAGAGTTTCTTTACGAACCATATGGTACGACAATATTACGAGCAGGGGGCACATGTCCTCTTGGTCGATACTGGTAACTCGTATCAAGGGTTGTGCGAACTAATCCATCGTAAGACAAAGGGGGAGGATGGAGTCTACTTCACCTACACCCATGACCATCCTATCTCCTTCAATCCTTTTTATACGGATGACAAGTTCTTTGATGTAGAGAAGCGTGAGAGTATCTGCACCCTACTGATGACGCTTTGGAAGAGTGCTGATGAGCGGGTCACCAAGACTGAAGCTGGAGAGCTGGGCTCTGCTGTCAATGCCTATATCGAACTCATCTGCTCAGATGCCAGTATCGTCCCGAACTTCAATAGCTTCTACGAATATCTTAGAGATGTCTATCGTAAGGATATGGAGCAACGAGATATCAAGGTGACGCTCTCAGACTTCAATATCAATAACCTTCTGACTACGCTCAAGCAGTACTACAAAGGTGGTCGTTACGACTTCCTACTGAACTCGGATAAGAACATAGACCTGCTCTCTAAACGGTTTATCGTCTTCGAGATCGACCAAGTGAAGGACAATAAAGACCTCTTCCCCGTGGTGACCATTATCATCATGGAAGCCTTTATCAATAAGATGCGCCGACTGAAAGGTATCCGCAAGATGATCCTCATCGAGGAGGCTTGGAAGGCGATCGCTTCGGAGAATATGGCGGACTACATTAAGTATCTCTACAAGACGGTCAGAAAGTATTTCGGAGAGGCTATTGTGGTGACGCAGGAGGTAGACGATATCATCTCTTCACCCGTAGTGAAGGAGAGTATCATCAACAACTCTGACTGCAAGATCCTACTAGATCAGCGTAAGTACATGACCAAGTTTGATGGTATCCAATCGATGCTGGGTCTCTCCGAAAAGGAGAAGAGCCAAATCCTCTCAATCAATCAGAACAACGATCCTCACCGACTCTACAAAGAGGTGTGGGTCGGGCTGGGAGGTATGCAGAGTGCCGTCTATGCTACAGAGGTGAGTATGGAGGAGTATCTCACCTATACGACAGAGGAGCGAGAGAAGCTGGAGGTGATGCAGCGTGCGGAGCAGCTGGGAGGTGACATTGAGTCAGCCATCCGACAACTCGCCATAGAGAAAAGAGATAAGCAATAATAGTAACAATCAAATACCTAGTGACAATGAAAAAGTATCTGCTGATGGCTCTCTTTGCAATGAGCCTATTTATCCCTCAAGCTCACGCTCAGTGGGTGGTGACCGACCCTGGGAACTTTGCTGGCAACATAGCTAACTCCATTAAGGAGATTGCTACCGCCTCGAAGACGGTCAAAAACACGCTAAGTGGTTTTAAGGAGGTGGAGAAACTGTACAACGACACCAAGAAGTACTACGATGCGCTCAAGCAGGTGAACAACCTTATAGGCGATGCCTACAAGGTGAAGGAGTGCATCCTAATGGTGGGAGACATATCAGAGATCTATGTAACCTCCTACAAGAAGATGCTAGCGGACCCTAACTTCCGCCCCACAGAGCTAGCAGCTATGGCTGCTGGCTATGCCAAGCTTTTGGAACTGAGTGGGGAGAGTCTCAAGGAGCTCAAGTCTGTAGCTAAGAGCAAGGTGTTCTCGATGAATGATAGCGAGCGTATGCAGATGATAGACCGCATCTATACGACACTACGTGAGTATCGATCGATTGTTTCTTACTACACCCGAAAGAATATCTCCGTGAGCTATGTACGTGCTCACGAGAAGAATGATCTAGCATCGGTCAAAGCGCTTTATGGAAATCCAGAGAGCCGATATTGGTAAGACTGACTACGTAAAAATAGCCGTTAGGATCTATGGACTTTGCATCACTACATGAATTACTCCGCTCCACCTATCAGGAGATGATGCCTCTCTGTGGAGAGATGACGGGCATTGCCAAGGGAATTGCGGGATTAGGAGCGCTCTTCTATGTAGCCGTCAGGGTGTGGTCTTCGTTGTCTCGTGCCGAGCCGATTGACCTTTTCCCCTTACTGCGACCTTTTGTGCTGGGCTTCTGTATTATGTTTTTCCCAACGATTGTGCTGGGTACGATGAATACGATTCTCTCTCCTGTGGTACAAGGTACAGAGCGAATGGTCAATAAGCAGACGGTACAACTAGACAAGTTGGTTGCTAAGCGAGACAAACTACAAGAGGCTGCTTATCTCCGTAACCCCGAGACGGCTTACTTGGTTTCCAATGAAGCTTTTGACCAAAAGATAGAGGAGATGGGGATCATCGGCCCGAGCGATGCGGTGACCATCGCTGGAATGTATGCCGAGCGTGCTGCTTACAAAACAAAGCAATGGCTGATGAAGCAACTCCATGACCTCATAGAGTTGCTATACCATGCAGCTGCTCTGATTATTGATACGCTCCGTACCTTCTTTCTTATCGTGCTGAGCATACTGGGACCAATCGTCTTTGGTATTGCGGTTTGGGATGGCTTGTCGGGGTCGCTTACGGCTTGGTTCTCACGCTACATATCGGTCTATCTGTGGTTACCCGTGAGCTCTGTCCTCTCGGCTCTCCTCACAAAGATACAGGTGTTGATGGTGCAGAAGGATATTGCAGCATTGAGTGACCCCAACTATCTGCCTGATTCGGGTAGCTGGTACTACATTGTCTTCTTCTTGATCGGTATCGTGGGGTACTTCTGTGTTCCTACGGTAGCGGGCTGGATTATAGAGGCTGGTGGTGGTATCGGGGCATACGGACGCAATGTCAATCAGACGGCGCAACGAGGTGCCCAGGGTGCCTATACGGGAGGTAAGGCGGTCGCTGGTGCCACTGGGTCAATGGCTGGCAACGTAGGCGGACGTATCAAAGGGGTTCTTATCAAGGGGAAATAGCCTCCCTTCAGCCAAAGGGTGGCTATGACACGCTTGATGAGGATGCGATGACCACGTGACGGTCGTATGACGGTCAGGTGGGTAGGATTACTCCTCCTATGTGTGTCAATGTAGCAACTGGGTAAGGTGATCGTAGTGCCTGCCGTGTGGCACTAGAGTTTCACCCGTATGGCACTACAGTGCCAAGGCGCATTGGCACTAGACTACCCCTCAGAAGTTTTTAGATATAAGACAATTAGAATAATGGAATATGGAATTCAAATCACTCACAAACATAGAGACCTCTTTCAAGCAGATTAGGCTCTACGCTATCATCTTTGCGATAGTCTGTATAGCGGTCAGTAGCTATGCGGTCTATGCTTCGTACAGCTTTGCTAAGAAGCAGCGTGAGAAGGTGTACGTACTAGACCAAGGGAAGTCTCTGATGCTGGCTCTGAGCCAAGACGCTTCGATGAACCGCCCGGTGGAGGCTCGAGAGCATGTAAGACGCTTTCACGAGCTTTTCTTCACGATTGCACCCGACAAGGATGCTATCGAGAAGAATATGGAGCGTGCTTTCCAACTATGCGACAAGTCCGCTTTTAACTACTACAAGGATCTAGCGGAGAAGGGGTACTATAATCGAGCTATCTCGGGCAATGTCAACCAACGTATAGAGATTGACTCCATACGGTGTGACTTTGACTCATACCCCTATGAAGTAACCACCTTTGCTCGGCAGTTTATTATCCGACAGAGCAATGTCACGGAGCGGAGCTTGGTGACTAGTTGCTCGCTACAAAACTCAGTTCGCTCGGACAACAATCCGCAAGGGTTTCTGATGGAGCACTTCCTCGTACGAGAGAATCGTGACATCCAAACTTACAAGCGATAAGAATATGAAGCGGAGAAGTAGACCTACCCTCAGAAGAAGCTATTTGAGGGGGCAGGTACGGCTAAGAGAGCGATGCAATATGCTAACGAACAGACAGCGACAGATTATTGTCTACGGACTGAGTTTCGTCTACCTAGTCTGCTCAATCTGGATGGTGGCACAGTTCTTCCTCCCGCACCGAGAGGAGATGCCACCTATCCCTATGGGAGAGCTGGTGGACAGCCCGATACAGAGGGATACAACCTACATCAAAAGAATGGAACATTTAGTGATTAGTAACTATGGAGCATAAACAGAAAGAACAATTGAAGAAGGTGTTAGTCTTCGCAGGGCTAGGGATTATCTTTGCCCTTGCTATGTGGTTTATATTTGCACCCGCCACTAAGGAGCAAACGGACGCTGGTGAGGGGTTGAATGACAACATACCACAAGCTACGACCGAAAAGCTAACGGAGAATAAACTCAAAGCCTATGAACTAGTTGACCATACCACTCAAGAGGAGCAAGCTCGTGAGGAGGTGGGGAGACTGTCGGAGTACTTTCAGCAGGAGGGAAGCTCGTCTGAGAGCGACCCGCAGGAGGCGGTCGTTGGGAATAAGATTGAGTCTTCGATGCAACGATACGAGGAGAACAACCGTCTGCTAGCGGACTTCTACGGCTCTGACCCTTATGAGGAGGAGCGAGAAGCTATGCAACAGGAGATTGATGACCTTAGACGTGAACTGCACGAGCTTAGCCAACAAGACGATGACGAGGAAGCTAAGCAACTAGCTCTTATGGAGAAGAGCTACCAAATGGCGGCTAAGTACTTGCCCGCAGCTGGTGCCTCTCCTGCCCATGGTGCTATGCCTATGAGTGATCAGCAGGTTGTATCTCCGCCTAGTGGAGGAGCTACCAAGGAAGAGGCTCCGATGGAGCTATTAGCTGACCACAAGCCGTTGGTCTCAGCACTGGACCAGCCAATGAGTGACGAGGAGTTTATGGAGATGTACGGAGCTAAGGAGCGGAATATGAGCTTTCACTCGCTCTCTAATAGCTCCGCACACTCTGGCGAGCGCAATACCCTTTGCGTAGTGGTGGACAAAACAACGACTCTTAAAGAGGGTGACTACGTTGCTCTTCGCCTACTGGAGACGGCTCGGGTGCAGCAAACTTCAATCCCGAAGCATAGTCTCTTAATGGCACAAGCTAAGATAGATGGCAACCGAATGCATCTGCTGATTAAGAGCATAGAGGTGAATGGTCGCATTCTGCCGGTCAAACTATCTGCCTATGATACAGACGGACAGATGGGAGTCTATATTCCTGGCTCTGAAGAGGTGTCGGCGCTCAAGGAGATGGGGGCAAATGTCGGGGGATCGATGGGAACCTCTTTCACCTTTTCCTCATCGGCTAAAGACCAAATCATCTCCGAGGTGACTAGAGGGGTGATGCAGGGAGCTGGACAACTACTACAGAAGAAGCTCCGCACGATTAAGGTGACGCTCAAAGGAGGATATAGACTATTCCTTGTACAGACGAAGTAAGCTTTTAGAACTCTAACAATAACAACTGATATACTTATGAAGAAATGGATTTTATCTATCGTAGCTTGTGCTACGATAACGCTCCCTGCTATGGCACAACAAGTGGAGGGAAACAATCAACTACTGAGTAGCGGAGACCTTTACCAAGGGATGAGCCGATCGATACCGAATGGACGGGTCGTATTGCCCTACGGGCTGGAGGTCACGTTTGAAAAGACGGTGCATCTCATCTTTCCTGCAGCTATACGCTATGTAGACCTCGGGTCGCAAAATATTATTGCTGGGAAAGCTGACGATGCGGAGAATGTGCTGCGTGTAAAGGCTGCCGTCCGAGAGTTTGAGACGGAGACCAATATGAGCGTCATCTGTGAGGATGGCTCATTCTACGCATTCAATGTGAAGTATGCGGATGAACCAGAGAAGCTCAGCATGGAGATGAAGGACTTTCTATCCCCTACGGAGGGAAGACTGCCGAGCAATCGTGCTGACATCTACTTCAAAGAGCTGGGAAGTGAGTCGCCCATATTGGTTAAGCTGATTATGAAGAGCATCTACCAAAATGATAAGCGAACCATCAAGCATGTCGGGGCGAAGCAATTCGGGATGCGCTTCCTACTACGTGGATTATATGCCCACAATGGGTTGCTTTACTTCCACGTCCGTATGGATAATGAGTCTAATATGCCGTATGCGGTGGACTTCATCACGTTCAAGGTGGTGGACAAGAAGGTGGCGAAGCATACAGCTATACAGGAGCGAATACTACAACCACTACGTGCCTTTCATCAGGTGATGTGGATTGGGGCGGGACGCTCTGAGAGAATAGTCTTTGCCTTGGAGCAGTTCACACTATCGGAGGATAAGCAGCTGGAAGTGACGCTTTATGAGCGAAACGGCAGTCGCACGCTCACTTTCTATGTCAGGGCAATCGCATTTGAATTATCATAGATAGTTGTATTCGAGTATCTGAGAAGGTTTCATAGTTGCGTTCCTCTTTCTTAGGTTTTTCATTGGAATTTTTGTTTTCTCTTTTTGCTTTTCGAGGAAGAAGAGAGCTATCTTGTTGATTATATTCCAGTTCTTCGCTTCGTTGTCCTTTCTCTTTAACGATTGGTCTTCACCGAGAATAACATCAAGACAATAGTGTAAGTTATTCTCTACCGCCCAATGATCTCTAATGAGAGAAA
>NZ_KB904239.1 GCF_000379925.1 Porphyromonas levii DSM 23370
GTTGAGCAGAATACGCGAACGCACTCTCCCCAACTTATCCCGAAAAGACTCTTTGATACGGTAGTACTTTTCGTCCCTCCCAGAATCCGGATTATATCTTGTCTGCGAAATAAAATGCATAGTGCCACAAAGGTAAGGATAAAAAAATCCACCGCTGTGTACTACATTTCGATTTAAAAAACAACTACCCCGATGAAATCAGCATTTCACTCCTCAAAATGCCCAAAAAACACCTCAAAATATACTCTAGGGGTCAAACTTGGGTTAGGTAGTACTTGTTGTTGGCTGAAATAGTCTCTTTACCCTTGATGTTATATCTTTCTACCTTATGTACTAGGAAGGTACTCTCGAGGTGGGAGATATAATTGGAGAGTGTCTCGTAGTTGGTTTTCCTGTTTCGTGACTTAAAGAAGTTGACGATGTTGGCAATGGAGATAATATTGGATGCGTTATTGACCAGATACACAAAGAGGTCATCCAAGAGCTTTACATCCTTTACTTTATACCTTGCCACAATGTCACGAAGCATAACCGTATCTTTTACTGAAGAGACATAGTTCTGCTTCATCTCTTCATTGGGCAGATTAAATAGCTCGGGAAGTGCACCAGTTTGAAGGAAGTCGATGTAACTCTCTTTGTTAGGCTCTTTCTGGCTAATGCCACAGAACTCTGAAAAACTAAAAGGGAGTATTTCAAACGCTACATATCTTCCTGAAAGCAGAGTCGCAAGTTCGCCGGATAGCAGACTAGAGTTGGAGCCACTGATAAATAGCTCGCAAGGCTCAGTAAAGTCTTGAGAGTGTGAATTGACAAACCGCTCCCACTCTTCAATTCCCTGTATTTCATCGATGAAGAGGAATACTTTCCCTTGCGGATTGAGTTCCTTCTTATACAACTGAAAGAGACTCTCAAGATCTTGATAGTCATGAATGTCTGCAAACTCAAGGTATTCCTTATTGATATAAAGGATATTATTGGGGGAGGCGCCGTTGGCAATTAGTTGTGCCGCTATTTGCCTTAGGATGTAGCTCTTCCCCGCACGTCGCTGACCTACCAATACTTTGATCAGTTTGTTATCAATGTATTGACTAATCTTTCCTGTGTAGAATGTGCGTGGGTAACCCAAGTTAATAGGGTTCTCATCCCAGAAGTTGTATTTTCGTATTGGTGTAACCATATCAGGTGTACTTGAAATTATTTTGTAAATATAGATAATTTCAAGTACACTTGAAAATTCTATCATTGTAACAATAATTTCAAGTATGCTTAAAATTCGCTCTGTGTTATAACTAACAGAGCTTGCTCTTCGGTTTGTTGTAGAGAAAGTCTGCAATCAAAAGAGAGGAAACAATGTCAACGAGGAAACCAGGAGGTTAATACGGATCTGTAAGCTTTGTATTTGTAGACTCTTATAGGTACAACTTAATAGATGTGTAGATTCTAACTATATTAATACGTAGACCATATCCTTCCTTCAGGATTAATATATTGTACCTTTAGGTCTTCGCCTGAGTAATGAAAGTCTCTCCCCAGAGGGACTCCAGTCTCTCCCTAGAGGGACTCCAGTCTCTCCCTAGAGAGACTCCAGTCTCTCCCTAGAGAGNCTCCAGTCTCTCCCCAGAGGGACTCCAGTCTCTCCCTAGAGAGACTCCAGTCTCTTCCCAGAGGGACTCCAGTCTCTCCCTAGAGGGACTCCTGTTTCTCCCTAGAGAGACTCCAGTCTCTCCCTAGAGGGACTCCAGTTTCTCCCTAGAGGGACTCCAGTTTCTCTCCTGAGGGACTTTCAGTACTATGCCTAGTCATTATTGTTCCTCTAGGGAGAGACAAAATAGGAGATCGGTTAGTTGGGGCAGGGCAGACGCTTCTTTCAGAGCCTAGATAGTGCGTTTTTTGTAGTATTAAGTAGGGAAAAATTGGTATATTGTCTCTCAATTTGTAGAGCTCTCTAACAGAAGAGTTCATTGTTGTTATACATATAGTTAGGTTTATGATTAGAAAAGTTTGTTTGGGTATCAGTCTAGTGGGAATGCTTTCTACTTATGGTGTCTTGGCACAGACCGATAGTTTTGACCTCGGAAGCCAGCGTCGTGAGTCGCAAGTGGTCAGTACAGTGCCAGGAAAGAAGGTGGATCACAAGGGCATTGTCTTGAATCCAACACCTCAAGAGATGAGGATTGATTGGAGTAATAGTCTTAGTATCCGAAATGGGTTCTCTATCCGTGATCCCAAGAAGAGTTATAGTCGTGACATAGACTTTCTTACAATACGAAGTGGAAAGGGCACTATTCGGGTGACTGTCGACTATGGAGAGCGTATTGCGAAGCGTGCCGGTGTTAAGGCCGTGTCGGGGGCATATTTCCTCTCAATAGGCAAGAAGGGTATTACTATTACAGGCTACGACGATAGGGGCGCATTTTACGGACTGCAGACGCTTCGTCAGTTACTCTCTAGCCCTTATTTACGTGGTGGAGTGCTACCTTATATGACCATTAATGACTATCCCGACTTCCCTAATCGTGGCGTAGTAGAGGGCTTTTATGGAGCACCTTGGTCGCACGAGGTTCGGCTATCATTGATAGACTTCTACGGTAAAAATAAGATGAATATCTACCTCTATGGCCCTAAAGATGATACCTACCATCGTACTCCAGGGTGGCGCTTACCTTACCCAGAGGAAGATGCGAAGAAGATTGTTGAGCTAGTTGAAGCGAGCAAGCGAGCTCGCGTAGACTTCGTATGGGCTATCCATCCAGGTCAGGATATCCATTGGAATGAGGAGGACTTCAATAATATTGTGCGTAAGTTCGAGATGATGTACGACCTTGGGGTGCGCCACTTTGCTGTCTTTTTCGATGATATTAGTGGTGATGGCACCAATCCGTATAAGCAAACGGAGTGGCTCAATCGTTTGACCACGGATTTCGTAGATAAGAAGGGCGATGTATCTCCGCTTACTGTTTGCCCCACCGACTATACTAAGTTGTGGGCTAATCCTACGGAGGAGGGTGCCCTTGCTGTATATGGTAAGACATTGAACCCCGAGATTAAGGTATTCTGGACGGGCGATGTCGTGTGTGCCGATCTTACTTGTTCCACGCTAGAGTTTGTAAATAGCCGTATCAAGCGCCCTGCTTACTTTTGGTGGAACTTCCCTGTCACCGACTATGCTCGTCAGGTGCTTATGATGGGACCTTCGTATGGTTTGGATACTACTCTAACGAGCAATGAAGTAGTGGGTGTCCTGAGCAATCCAATGGAGCATGGTGAGGCCAGCAAGTTGGCTCTTTATGGTGCTGCGGACTATGGTTGGAATGTGCAGGACTTCAATTCTATGGACAATTGGGAGCGCGGTTTGGTAGAGATTGTGCCAGAGGCTCCAGAGGCTTTCCGTACTTTTGCTATCCACGCTACAGATACGGAGACTGGCTATCGTAGAATTGAATCGTGGGAGACCGAGACCTTTACGATGGAGCAATGGGAGCCTGCAAAGGTAAGTGCACTGAATGTGGAGTTCATCAAAATCCAAGAAGCAGCGAAGTGCCTACTGAGTGTGGGTATCAATCCCCTTTTGCTCTCAGAGCTGAAGCCTTGGATTATAGAGTTGGGTAAGCTAGGAGCCCGTGGACAGCGTGCTATTGAGCTTGGGCAAATCTATAATGATGGGCACAGTGATGCTCTATTCTGGAATAGGTATGTAGCCAATGTAATGAGTGATGACGAGGTAAAGAACTACCAAGCGCATAAGTCAGGGACCATGAAGCTACAGCCTTTCTATGACCATATGATGGCCGATCTCGCTTTCTTATTTTACCAAAAGCTCACTAATGAAATTCCTCACGACTATAAGGGCATTAGTTCGTTTGCCAATAGTGGTGGGGCTACTTCCAAGCTGATGTTGGATAGAAATGATAGTACCTATTACACATCAGCGGTATCTCAGCAAGCTGGTTCGTGGATAGGAGTAGATCTTAGAGAGGCTCGTCCTGTCCGTGAGATACGTATATTGCAGGGACGTAATAGTGTGGATGATGTAGACTATTTCGACCATGCTACGCTACAATACTCAGTAGACGGTAAGGAGTGGCATACTCTGATTCCTGAAGTAGAGAAGAAGTATGAGATAGAGTGGAAGGGCAAAGAGGTGCAGGCACGGTATGTACGTCTCATGCGTCTCAATTCTGAGCGCCGCAATTATGCTGCCGTGCGTAGCTTCGAGATTAACCCTATGGAGGGGTACAATGCAGCAATGGATTGCAGTCTTTCTACGGCGCTTGATCTGAATGGTTCTCTCGAGTTGGAGGTTGCTTCAGGTGCCAAGCAGCTGGTATTGCTCCTCGGTGAGGTGTCCGCACCAATAGAGGTGAAGCAGCTTAATGCCAAGGGAGAAGTGGTGGCAACTGATAGGGTTACGAGTCCGTATACTCAATTGGATAAGGTGAGTCCTCAGGTGACCAAACTATTGATAAGTGGTAATGGAACTATCTATGAGGTTATTACTAGATAAGTTAGCAATGGGTGTGTGGCTGGTGGCGATTCTTTCGTCACCAGCACTACTTGCTCAGGACTATGTGGAGCTGGGCGATCCTAAACCGCACGATAGTGCGCAGGTATGGGATAAGGGTTTGCAAGAAAAGATGGCTGTGGAGTGGGGTTCGACTAATACCCGCTATCCTAAGCACGATCTCCCACGAGAGATAAGGGGTAAGAGTGTAGAACTATCGGCGTGGCGAGGAGAGCGGGTTAATGCCCAAGCGGTACTGTATACTCGGGTGCCCCTTCATCAAGTAAAGGTGGAAGTGAGTGACCTGAGAGGTGAGCAAGGTTTAATACCTTCGGATGCTATACGTACCCACTTCGTACGCTATGTGATGAGTGATGAGCTAAATCCTGAAGGTTCGGGCAGCGGAGGCTGTGGTCAGAGACCCGACAAGAGTCAGTGGGACTCTATCCTTGTGGCTGACGTACTAGATAGTATTGCAACTCGGGATGTGCAGGCATATACCGTCCAACCCATTTGGGTACAAGTGGCTGTGCCGAGCGAGGTGGCTCCAGGACTATATACGGGGAGTATTGGAGTAGCAGGACATAAGTTGACTCTAAAAGTAAGGGTAGGGGTGAGAGAGCTTCCTCCACCTTCGGAGTGGCAACAGCATCTTGACTTTTGGCAAAACCCTTATGCCGTAGCACGATATCATCAGGTTCCGCTGTGGAGTAAGGCACATTTCGAACTGATGAAGCCCCTATTTGGTATGCTACGTGATTCAGGTCAGCGGGCTATCACAACAACTATACTGTACAAGCCTTGGAATGGACAGACCGAGGATCACTACGATAGTATGATTGGTCGTACTCTTAATATTGATGGTACTTGGCGCTATGATTATACGGTATTTGATAGATGGGTGACCTTTATGCTCGAGGAAGTAGGTATAGATGGGATCATTAGTTGCTACAGTATGATACCTTGGCAGCTTAGCTTCGACTACTACGACCAAGCTACCTCTAGGGTAGAATACGTAAAGGCAAAACCAGGAGATAAGGCATATACTGACTATTGGTACCCCTTCCTGAAAGACTTTGCTAAGCATCTAAGAGAGAAAGGGTGGTTCGACCGCACTATGATTGCCATGGATGAGCGCCCTATGGAGGCTATGCGTGAGGCTATCAAGATTATTAAGAGTGCCGATGCTGACTTTAAGATATCGCTAGCAGGCAACTATCATGAGGAGATTATTGATGACCTTTACTATTGTAGCATTCCCTATGGACACAAGTTCCCCGAGCAAAAGCTCAAAGAGCGAAGAGCAAAGGGACAGATCAGCACGGTGTATACTTGCTGTACGGAGGCTTTCCCCAATATCTTTACCTTCTCGCCACCTGCCGAGGCTTCATTTACTGCAGTCTATGCACTAGCCGCTAATTACGATGGCTATCTGAGGTGGGCTATTAATAGTTGGGTCAAGGATCCATTGAGGGATAGCCGTTTCCGCTCATTTGCCGCTGGTGATCCTTACACTATCTATCCAGGGGCAAGGAGCAGTATTCGTTTCGAGAAGTTCCTCGAAGGCAAACAGATGGCTGAGAAGGTACTTATCCTCAGGCGAGAGGGCTACAATCCACACCTAGAAAAGCTCCTCGAGAGATTTGTCTCCAATGAGCGACAAGAGAGTGCAGAGGAACTGATAGAGGCGCTTGGGGTACTTATCAATCAGTTGTAAGACTTTGTGAGCCTCGTGATATAGCGATAGCTCATGATACCAATGAAGAGGAAGTAGATCACCTCTACGGTGAAGCACATGGCTACTGTAGCACCTAGGAGATAGACCATTACGGCTCCGTATACGAGATAAAAGGCAGTATTGATGAGTTCGATCAGGAATACCATCTTGGTATTTCCGGTCGAACTCACTGCATTGAAGTACATATTACCTGCAGAGGCAATGAGTGCTGCAAGTGAAAATACCCTTAGGGTGGCTACTGCATCATGGATAAGATCCGGATTGTCTGTAAATATGCGGAGCGGTAGCTCAGGAAATAATTGTATGAAGGTAAAGATAATGAGCATCGTGCCAAAGGAGAGACGTACTGCGCGTGCCATATATCGTGATAATTGTTCTAGCTGTCCAGCTCCTACGATATGCCCTACGGTGGTACGTACTGAGGTTCCGTATGAGTTCATCGGCATAAATATAAGGACATAGATCTGTCGGGTAATAGATGCCACTGCCAGCTGCCTCTCGCCCAAACTCTCTAGCATGAAGAAGAATATTGCCCATACCGATTGGCTAACAAATGCTTGTAGCATTAGGTATGAACTCATATTGAAGAGTTGTTTGGAGAGCTGTCTATCTAACGCCAATAGGCTAGATCTATTGATGCCGAATACTTCGGTATCTACCTTGAATCGGATATAGAGGATATAAAACAGCACGGATGCTGCTTCGGCTGCTACACTCGCTATAGCTGCTCCTTTTACGCCCATCTCTGGGAACCCTAGATTGCCAAAGATAAGTCCGTAGTCTAGTACGATATTGACAATGGACATCACTACTGAATTGAGCGTAAGTACCTTGGTGCGACCAATGCCTACAAAGAAGGAGCGGAAGGTGGCAGAGAGAAAGGCGAATACAAAACCGAAGCTGCGATATGTCCAATACTCTATCGCTGTTTCCGCAACCCTTGGGCTACTGAGTAGCCCTCTGAAGAGGGTCGGACCAGCAACTATAGCGATGGTGGTAACGGTAAGTGCTGCTAGGATGAGGAGTTTGATACTTTGCCCCAATACCCTGCCGATGTCGGCTTTGTTATTCGCTCCGTAACGATGACTGGTGAGGATCTGAGTACCACTTGCCAATCCCCATCCTATGGTGTAAATACTAAAGTATACCAAGCTGCCCATAGCGGTACCGCCGAGCTGAATTTCTCCCACACGGGTGATGAAAGCAGTATCCACTACCCCAATAAGGCTTTGAGCTATTAGGGAGATAAAGACAGGCCACGATAGCCTGAGTATATTCTGGGTTGTAAGATCTAGTTTATATTCCGACATATATCGCACTGGATGTTTGTTTCCTACGCAAATATACCCAATATAAATAGGAAAAGCCCGTGGAGTAGGGTGCTCCACGGGCTTCTATTACTTCTTGCGCTTATGGCGGGTAACCCTGATGGGTTTCTCTCGGTATTCAAACTCATTGAGCGCCTCTTGCACATCCTCAGCATCGTGCGGACGTATCTCGAAGGTAGCATTGCGGTCATAGACATCTATCTTGCCTATAGGCACTCGGCGGCCAGTGCAGTGCTCAATCATATCTATCAGGATATTTGGGTAGAGCTTATCTTTCTTCCCGAAGTTAATCTGAAGGAGCTCCATATTCTCTCGCCCTTTACCTTTCCTTGGCTTCTCACTCCTTTCTCGTTTATTGCCTCGCTCAGGTCGCTCAGGTCTCTCCTGCCTATCACGTCTCTCCCTTTTATCCTCTCGAGGTGCTCTATCGGGAATTTCTTCTATCTGCTGAGCATTCTTGTAGTAGTCGAGCATCCGAGAAATCTCTATATACACTAGCCTTTGTAATAGTTCCTCGCTATCCAACCATGAGAGGCGGTTTATTACAGCCTCCATATAGGGAGCTATGGCCTCAAGGTCTGGCACAGTATGTTCCATGCGATGGACAAATTGCATTAGCTGTTTCTCGCAGATATCTTCTGCCTTAGGGAGCATTGCCCGTTCGATAGTGATGCCACTCTCCTTTTCTATGCGCTTAATCTGTCCCCTCTCTCTTGCGTGGCAGATAGCTATAGAGATACCTTTTTTCCCCGCACGAGCTGTACGACCACTACGGTGGGTATAGTTCTCGACCTCAGTAGGGATACCATAGTGGATGACGTGCGTAAGGTTATTCACGTCTAGTCCTCTAGCTGCTACATCTGTGGCTACAAGCAACTGAATCATTCCGTGACGGAAACGATTCATCACGTTGTCTCTCTGTGCTTGGGATAGCTCCCCATGGAGCGCATCGGCACTATAGCCATCGGCGATCAACTTTTCCGCTATCTCCTGGGTGCTCCTACGTGTCTTACAAAAGATGATACCATAGATATTGGGGTAGTAGTCCGCAATGCGTTTGAGCGCTAAGTAACGGTCATCCGAAGACACTACGTAGTAAAGATGCTGTATATTGTGATTGACCCTCTGCTCATTACCCACCGAGATTTCAGTAGGATCTTTCATGTACTTGCTGATAATCTTTCTTATCTCCTCGGGCATTGTAGCGGAGAAGAGTAGTAGATGGCGCTCGGAAGGAATGTTCTCAAGGATACTATCAATATCCTCGCTAAATCCCATATTGAGCATCTCATCGGCTTCGTCGAGTACGACATCGTAGACCTGACTTAGGTCAATCGCTTTCCGCCTCAGGAGATCGAGCAAACGCCCAGGCGTAGCAACGACTATCTGAGCCCCTCTTCGGATACGTGAGATCTGATCCTCTATAGAGGCTCCACCGTACACAGCTACAATATTAACATCGTCTAGGTGGATAGCAAACTGGGCTAAATCACGAGTAATCTGCATACATAGCTCACGGGTAGGAGCTAGTATTAGCGCTTGTGGATGGTGCTGAGTCGTATCAAGATTTTGCAGAATCGGAAGTCCGAAAGTGGCGGTCTTGCCACTACCTGTCTGTGCGAGTGCAATAATATCTCGGGCTTCGCCTAAGAGCAGTGGTATTACTGCTTCTTGTATAGGCATAGGGGCTTGGAAGCCCATCTTGTTGATGGCTTCGAGTAGGGGACGAGATACCCCCAATTCTGCAAACGTCATAATGTTTTATTCTTCAGAAGGTGTGTTGTCTCCAGGCTTACGCTCATGATTGGCTCTAGGGGTGAAGCGAACTGGCTCACACTCCTCGCGGTGGCGAGAGCTGAACATAGACCTCTGCTCCTCATACGCTTCATTGGCATGATTGGCTTGGAAACTACGACGTTCTCCACGCTCCTCCCTTGGTTGGGAACTGCGTCTGTCGTCGCGATTGTTACGGTTGTCGCGTCTGCGATCGTCGCGATTGTCTTGTCTTGGTCGGCGGCTACTCATACGGAAAGCTTGTTGCTCACGCTTCATCGCCTCGCGCTCACGATAGTACCGCTCACGCTCCTCGAGTGATGGAAGTAACCCCTGTTCACTAAGCTCCTCTAGGTGGTCGCTACGCTTGCCCTCAAACATCTCGTAGCCTCTGAGTTCACACTCAATCATCCCATTGTAGAGCTTCTCTCTATGGAATTGCTTTAGTCCAATGGCATTGAACCCTTCCTCTAGGCTGCCACTTATAATCCACGCTTTCCACCCTGTAAATACATGCTTAAGGGTAGACCCAATATTGCTATAAAGCTTCTCAAGGTCATTGGGGCGCATACGGTCGCCATAGGGAGGATTCATGACGATGATACCCTCACTTGCAGGTCTATCCTCTAGAGTGTACTCCTCAAAAGCCTTTACCTGAAGGTCTACATACTTTGTGATACCAGCATTCTTGATATTTCCTCTCGTGATAGCAATAGCCTTAGGATGATTGTCCGAACCATATATCTTATGTTCGAAAGGCTTCTCTTCCCAGTCCTCAAGGACGTCACTAAATAGTTCGCTGTCGAAGTCTGTCCAGCGCTCAAAGGCATACTGAGCTCTGAATATACCTGGAGGTATGCCTAGCGCAATCAACGCAGCCTCTGTTAGGAATGTCCCACTACCACACATGGGGTCTAGGAAATCGCACTGTCCTTCCCAGCCAGCTCGTAATAAGATACCGGCAGCTAGCACCTCACTGATAGGCGCATCGTTTTGTCCTAGACGATAGCCACGCTTGTGCAGACTTTCCCCACTAGAGTCGAGAGCCAGGGTTACAGTAGTATCCGCTATATGTATATGGAATAGCACATCAGGATCCGCTACCGATACATTCGGACGGCGATCTGCGACATCATTGAAATAGTCTGCAATAGCATCCTTAGCTCGATAGGCTACAAACTTACTATGAGTAAACTGCTCTGAGTAAACGACTGTGTCTACTGCGAATGTAGTACGAGGAGTGAGGTATTGATCCCACTTTATATTATCGTAGAGGTATTGGTAGATTTCATCGGGATTGGTTGCTTCGAATTGAGCAATAGGCTTGAGTATCCTAAGCGCTGTTCGGAGGTGGATATTGGCTTTGTAGAGCATCTTTTGATCTCCTCTAAAAGCTACCATTCTCCTTCCTGGTACTATATCCTTTGCGCCTAACTCTTTAAGCTCATCCACCAAGATATCCTCCAGACCATACATGGTCTTGGCAAGCATATCAAACTCCCCAGTAATCACTTCGTTCACCATTTTTGGTTCCTAACAGACTCTTAAAATCAATTTCGGGCACAAAGGTACAAATAATCAGGGGAATATCAATAGCATACAGCGAGATTGAGTATCTTTGTCACTAATTTGCAAAACTATATAAGGTAGAATATATGTTCAAAGTCGTAGCATTTATGCTCTTAGGCGTGGGGACTGGTTGGCTACTCAGACGATGGAGGATGAAGTGGATTAGTCAGGTAACCATGTTGCTTATCTGCTTACTACTCATTGTCCTCGGAGCAGAAGTCGGTTGGTCTAGAGATGGTATTGACAACGTATTTGTAGTGGTCGGTAGTGCACTCCTTGTTGCCGTTCTTGGCATAACTGGTAGCGTATTGCTTACCCATATATTGCACAGGAAGGAGCAGAAATGAGAGACAACTTTATACTCCTAGGTTGCTTTTTCCTCGGACTCGTACTAGGTATTTACGAATTAATTCCACCCCAGGTTATAGAGTCTGACCTTAGCAATTACCTTCTATATCTTCTGATGTTCACAGTGGGGATGAGTGTTGGTAATGATGCCGAAACACTCAAGGGCTTTCGCAAACTGCCAAAGCGCATCGTAACACTACCATTTCTCTCTATTGTAGGTAGCTTACTAGGGGGCGTAGCGGCTGCGCTTATCCTCGGAGGTAGCTTTTTCTCCACTATGGCGATAGCTTCGGGACAAGCCTATTATTCTCTCTCCAGCATCATCATCACTGAGCGATTAGGGATAGCGCTAGGCGCCATTGCACTTCTGGCTAATGTGATACGCGAACTATTGACCATTGTACTTGCCCCTATGTTGGCTAAGTATATCGGACCTCTGGCTCCGATTGCAGCAGGTGGAGCTACTACCATGGATGTTACGCTTGCGCCGATCCTCAGAGCATCAGGCGCTGAATACTTAGTGCCCTCGATATACCATGGTTTTGTCTGTGACTTTAGTGTGCCTATCCTTGTCACACTCTTCGTAGGATTAGTGTAGCAAAATAATCCTCCAAACATTTGGTTTATATTATAAACTTATATACCTTTGCATCGAGAAAGGTGGTGCGCACCCTTTTTTATTGTGTGAATGGTTTATAATATAAACTTACTTTGACTATGTGAGATTATGGATGATAAGAAGATGAACGAGTATGAGAGCCTGAAGACGATAGAACAAATGCTACAGGCTACAAAGAGTGACGATGTACGCGGTATCCGTGCGAGCTTTAGGGTATGGGGCAGTGCCTGTCTCTTACTTGGCTTAGGTGCCTTTTTTGCCACTACCTATTTTACCAGTCCTTGGTGGAATATGCTGTGGTTCCTCCTATTTCTATTGCTACTTATCCCTGCGGCTCGTGGTAAAGGAAATAGTGAGCATGTCACTACCTACCTAGAGGAGAGTGTCTCCAAAGTGCTAGGTGCGATGGGCTTCTGTTTCGCTGCCATTAGTGTGGCATTCTTTATTACGTTATTTGCCAAAGGGGAATGTCATTTTCAGCTGATGGCACCATTATCTGTAATAATTGTGGCGCATACCTCTATGCAAGTGTGGAGCTTAGCGAAGAAGAAAGGCTACTTTATCTTTTCGATGGTGATACTGATTGCAGGTATCTTACTGATGAGCAAGGTTGTACTGTCGCTGCCTCACTTTTCTCCTGTCCTACACCTATCAACGGGTGTGCTTTTGGGACTTCTATTCTTGGTGCCAGGGAGTTATTACAATAGAAGGAAGGGACGTAAGTTATGAGAGATTTGGATCCACTACTACACTCTCAGTTGAGGCTCTCTATTGTCTCTATCTTGCTGAGTGTAGTCGAGGCAGACTTCGTCTATCTCCGCCAGAAGACAAGAGCCACCAGCGGAAACCTCAGTGTGCAGCTCGATAAGCTGTCCGAGGCAGGCTATATAGAGGTGGAGAAGGAAAATGCAGGGCGATCTAGCCGCACTAGTTGTCGCCTAACAGCTAAAGGTCGTGCCGCACTAGAGACTTATATCAGGGTGCTCAAGGAGGACTACTTCCCTATGTAGTAAAATAATAAGAAATCAGTAATGTAAGTTTGATAATAATATGAATGCGATAAAAAGAATGATCTTCCCACTGGCTATCTTAGCTATGTGCCTAGGAGGTGTTGCCAAAGTTTTCGCTCAAAGTGAGCAGGAGACTATCGAAGCTAATCTTAAGATTTTTCTAAAAGGTCTTGAGTGTAATGAGGGGCAAATTATGATAGCGGTATTTGATTCCCCAGAATTTTTTCTCCTGAAGCCAATCAAAGCAATTGCTATTCCTGCAGATAGTATATCTTCCATCCCAGTATCACTAAATCTTCCTAGAGGAATATATGCTATCGCACTATTTCAGGACGCCAATAACAACGGAATATTAGATATTGGAAACAACGGTATCCCTACAGAGAAGTATGGTTTTAGCAATGATGTTGAACCTGTGACGGGTCCGCCTAGTTTTAAGGATTGTTCCTTTGAAATAGAGGAAGACACTACCGTCATGATATCTATGAGATAGCAATATCAGGCCCTAGATTCCGCAAAGTATGCGTTAGCCCCTGATTATTAGTAGGTGGCGCTATTGATAATTAAAGCCCTGTATTCTCCTTGAATACAGGGCTTTAATTATCAATAGCGCCACCTACTAATAATCAGGGGCTAAAGCACACTTTGCGGAATCTAGGGCGCGAGCCGTGATGTCTTTTCAGGGAACTAGCATGGCATGAGTTCCTTTTGAACTCTCTTCTAATCCACTGGGGTGGGGAATGATTGTGCTTCTTCCTGAGTGGATGAACCGAGAGTATTCATCCGTGTCTATTTCTCTAGACTACCGCAAGATATGTTTTCCAAGAGGTGAAGTAGGGCAGATGCTTAGTTTTTTGTAATTTTGCTCGGGTGAGAGGGTGACACATTATATATATTAATATATGAGCAACAAGAGAGAGAGATTATTCCTCAAGGGAATGGGTACGGCTATCGTAACCCCTTTTAAGCAAGATAAAAGTGTAGATTATAATACATTAGAGGCTCTAGTAGAGCGACAAATAGAGTGTGGTGCCGACTTCCTCGTCGTTTTGGGTACTACTGCTGAGACTCCCACGCTTAGCACGGCTGAGCAAGATGTCATTATCCATACTTGTGTAAAGGTCAATAATGGGCGAGTTCCTCTTGTCGTTGGGGCTTCGTCCAATGGCACTTTGAGGACAATTGATAGGCTCAAGACCATGCCAACAGAGGGCGTCGATGCTGTGCTCGTTGTATGCCCCTACTATAACAAGCCCTCTCAGGAGGGACTCTTTCAGCACTTCAAGGCTGTCTCTGAGGCTTCTCCGCTCCCTGTTATATTATATAATGTGCCTGCACGTACAGCGGTGAATATGCTTCCAGCCACTACCCTGCGATTGGCTACAGAGTGCCCTAATATTATAGGAATTAAGGAGGCCAGTGGGATTGTAGGGCAGATAGACTTGGTGTCTAAGCAACGCCCTAAGGACTTCTTTGTGCTTGCGGGAGATGATACCATCACATTCCCACTTATGGCGATGGGTGTAGATGGCGTCATCTCTGTAATTGGCAATGTATTCCCAAAGCAATTTGGGCGCATGGTGCACCTAATGCAGGAGAAGCGATATGAGGAAGCGTTGGTGATTCATCACTTCTTTAAGGAGCTTTATGGACTACTTTTTGTGGATGGTAATCCTGTGGGGGTGAAGTGCGCTATGGCTCAGTTGGGACTTCTAGAGGAAGTTTTGCGATTGCCACTTGTGGAGATGCAAAGCCCTAATAGAGAGAAGATGGTGGAGGAGATGAAGTTACTATGTGCTTCGGAGATTATTAAAGGAGAATAATTAATTTGGTACAAGATTAAATGGATCACACTACAACAAAAAAGACAGGAGCGGGGGGCGTAACGCTACAGTTGATAGCGATGAATTTCTTGCAGTTCGCAGTCTGGGGGGCTTGGCTTATTTCTTTGGGCGCATACCTAGGAGGCACACTACAGTTTAGTGGAATACAGATTGGTAGCTTCTTTGCTACGATGGGTATTGCGGCTCTCTTTATGCCTACTCTGATGGGTATAATTGCAGATAAATGGATTCCTGCTGAGCGATTGGTTGCCATCTGTCATCTTTTTGCAGGCGTGCTAATGGTGTACGCTGCTCAGAGAGTAGACTATTTCGGGCTGTACACCTTTGTCCTACTTAGTGTCTGCTTCTATATGCCCACACTGGGGCTTACCAATGCGGTTGCCTATAGCAAGCTCAATGAAGCCAATCTTGATACCGTGAAGCACTTTCCCCCAATTAGGGTATTTGGTACTATTGGTTTTATTGTAGCGATGCTCGTAGTAGACTGGAGTGGTGTGAAGATGACCAATATTCAGTTTTATATCTCAGCTGGACTCTCCTTTGTGCTGGCGTTATTTATGCTTACCTTCAGACCTACTCCTATAGTCGACAAAGTGGAAAAAGCCAATCGCACGCTTGTAGAGAAGCTCGGCTTGCAGGCTTTTGCGCTCTTTAAGGAGCGGAGGATGGCTATCTTCTTTATCTTCAGCATGCTTTTGGGGATTTGCTTGCAGATAACCAATGGATACGCCAACGACTACCTCACCAATTACTTTGGCAAGATGCCCGAGTATGCCAATAGCTTTGGGGTGAAGTATTCAGGTACACTGATATCCATCTCTCAGATATCCGAGGCGTTGTGCATCTTGATGATTCCTTTCTTTCTTAGGAAATATGGCATCAAGGCAGTGATGCTGATAAGCTTATTCGCTTGGGCTTTGAGGTTTGGCTTCCTAGGGTTTGGTAATCCTGGAAGCGGGGTGATTTTACTTATCCTCTCCATGCTCGTCTATGGAGTGGCATTTGACTTCTTCAATATCTCTGGTTCACTCTATGTGGACAAGAATACGGATGTAAGCCTGCGCAGTAGTGCCCAAGGCGTATTCCTGATGATGACCAATGGATTTGGTTCGTTTATAGGTTCGTATGTGGCAGGATGGGTCGTAGATAAGTGGGGTTATCCTTACTCGTGGTACATTTTTGCTGCCTATGCGCTGACAATTACGATTGCATTTTATTTCTTATTTCAAGATAAATCCAAAGACAAAATAGCGTATGAACATGCTTGAATTATTGAGGACACGCCGCTCCATCCGTAAGTTTGATAGGAGTAGGGCTGTGCCAGACGAAATACTAGAACGCATCTTAGAGGCAGGGCATATAGCACCTTCGGCATGCAATAAACAGCCTTGGCATTTCTATCTGATCAAGAGTCAGGAGGCTAGGGAAAAGGTATGGGCATGCTATGATCGACCATGGGTACAGGATGCTTATGCCTATGTCTTGATTACAGGCGAGGTGGATCAGTGTTGGACTTATCCCGATGGATTAGGCGATACATCACTCTATACCGACTGTGCTATTGCAACAACTAGTATGATGCTACAGGCAACAGCCGAAGGGGTAGGGACCTTGTGGATCTGTAATTTTGATAGACCTAAGTGCTGTGAGCTGTTTGGACTGGATGTCAATAGCCGACGCCCGATAAGTTTCCTCGCTATAGGCTACCCCGATGAGGATACTTCTACACTGCCTTTCAAGCGGAAAGAAATGGAGGAGATCCTAACCATACTCTAAAACACACCATATAAATTTAATACTTATGAGAGCATTGACAAAAGATGAAGTGGTAGTATTGGAGCACAATAACTGCCACTCCGATGATTGGCCTCTGATAACAGTGGCAGAGGGGTTCGACCCTATGTGCTGTAGGGATGTTGTATTCATAGGGCAGTGTACTATCGGAGACCTAAGTGGGAGCCGAACCAATGAATACGGCGTGCCTATACCTAATGGAATCCGTTCGGCACGTATTCATGAGTGTACTATTGGTGATGGTGTATGTATTGACCATATACACGACTGCTTGTCTCGCTATGATATTGGAGACCATGTAACCATAACCAATGTGGATGTGGTGGCAATGAAGGGAGAGAGTTCTTTCGGTGTAGGTGTAAGAGCTTCTGTGCTAAATGAGACAGGCGGTATCGAGGTGCCTATCTCTCGGAACTTAAATGCCCAAACAGCCTATATGCTTACCCTGATGAGCTTCCAAGATAGAGCGTTGAGAGTGAGCTTAATAGAGCTGATTGATGCAGAGTCTGAAGCGGTGCGCTCTACTAGGGGGATAATCGAGGAACATGTGGAGATAAAAAACACGGGTTCCATTGTTAATGCTTTCGTGGGGGCTTATGCCACAATTGAAGGCGCTACTAAGCTGGAAAATTGTAGTCTATGTAGTAGTGTGGAGCACCCGATACGTATAGGATACAATGTGCAGGGGCGTGATTTTATTGCTTCTTTGGGCGCAATGATTGGTGGTAGCTCCATTGTAGAGCGCTGCTTTGTAGGTCAATCGTGCCATATAGACCACTTATTTTCGGCTCATGATTCGTTGATATTTGCCAATTGTAATCTAGAGAACGGTGAGGCTTGTGCTATCTTCGCTGGACCATTTACTGTCTCCAGCCACAAGAGTAGCTTGCTGATAGCTGGGCACTTCTCGTTCCTCAATGCAGGTAGTGGTTCCAATCAGAGCAATCACCTCTATAAACTAGGTCCTATCCATCAGGGCGTAGTAGAGCGTGGTTCCAAGACAAGTTCGGATTCGTATGTCTTATGGCCCTCTCGGATTGGTGCATTCACCTTGGTTATGGGGCGACACGTACATAATGTAGATACAACCGACTTCCCATTTAGTTATCTGATAGAGTCGGAAAATAAGAGTTTCCTTGTTCCTGGTCGTAGCCTACTTAGTGTGGGTACAATGCGTGACGCTAAGAAGTGGCCAGCAAGAGATAAACGCCCCAAGAGCTCTCGTCCAGACTGTATCAACTACAACCTCCTTAGCCCCTTTACCATTGGCAAGATGGAGTGTGCCTACAACAAACTAAAAAGTCTTCAAGACTTTCTTGGACTACACGACCACGTCTATGCTTTTAATAATATCTTCATCAAGTCGAGTAGCCTAAAGCGAGGTCTGGAGACTTATCGCTGGGGTATTGAGAAGTTTGTCGGGAACTCCCTTATCCAGAGAATACAAGATAAATTTGGAGATAAAGCCATCTCCTCCCAAGAGGAGTTGCTCACAGCCCTTCGCCCCGATCATACAGAAGGAACAGGTGAATGGATAGATATGAGTGGTATGATAGCTCCTATCCAGGGGATACACGAGATTATTCGTAAGATAAAGTCTGGCGCCCTTGCCACACTTCCGGAAGTAAATAGTGCGGTGCGTGATCTCCACAGTCGGTACTACGATTTGGAATGGGACTGGAGCTATGAATTGCTGTGCCGGTGGTTCGGAGAACCATTGTCAGCTTCTAAGGTAGTGGAGATAATAGAAAAGTGGCTTCGTGCTGTGGTTGCGATAGACCAGGCACTACTGAATGATGCGCATAAGGAGTATAATATCATAGGTAGGGTAAACCTTGGTATTCAGCCTGATAATGAGATGAATAGATCTTATGGAGAGCAGATAGAAGAGGAGTTTAGTCACAATTCTATTGTGCTCTCAGTACAAGAGCATATTGAGCGCAAGCGAGCCCTAGCTTCGGCTGTTTTGGCTCAATTATCCGGATTATGCTAGTTAATTTTCTACCAATATAAAGGGAATTAGAGTGTTACGGCACAAAAATATAGCTCAAGATTTCGGAAAGCCAATTAAAAATGCTATCTTTGCAATCCGATTACTTTGTGGACGAGAATAACGCTGCTCGGAATGGGAGCGGTGGGAAGTATATAACGATTGTAAAGACATAGATATCATGACTAAAGCAGAGCTCGTAGGAGAGATCTCAAGAAAGACAGGTCTGGAGAAAAAGCAGGTGATGGATACCGTAGAGACCCTGATGGATGTAGTGAGCAATAGCCTCTCAGCGGGTGAGCCGGTATATCTCCGTGGTTTTGGAAGTTTTATCATCAAGCAGCGTGCAGCTAAGACCGCTCGTAATATCACTAAGAATACTACGATTCAATTGCCTGCACGTAAGGTACCAGCGTTTAAGCCTTCTAAGACATTGTCTGTAAAGGTAGATAAGAAGAATGCCTAAGACTAGGCAAAATTGATAACAACTAATATAGATTTGTAATATGCCAAGCGGAAAGAAGAGAAAGCGCCATAAGATGGCCACGCACAAGCGTAAGAAGAGACTGCGTAAGAACCGCCATAAGAAGAAGTAATAACACTTTTGAATATGGTGTGACTCCAGCATGAGTACCCAACTGGGCATAGATTGGTGGCTATGAAGCTACAACAGGCATGCTAAGAAAGCATAAGCTCTTGGAGAGGTTGCCGCCTACTTGTATTAGGTACAGCGACGACTCCAAGGGCTTATCTGCTTTATTGGGGAAAGGGAATATACTGGAGAACTGAAGTTTATTAATTTATTATTTACCAAAACTCGCGTGAAAAGTGAACTAATCATAGATGTTAGACCTAAGGAGGTCTCCATTGCTGTCCTGGAGGATAAGCGACTGGTGGAGCTCCAGAGGGAGAAGCAAAATATTGCTTACTCCGTGGGCGACATCTACCTCGGCAGGGTGAAGAAGATCATGCCAGGTCTGAATGCGGCTTTCGTAGATATCGGGCACAAGAAGGAGGCTTTTCTCCATTACCGTGATCTAGGAGCTAGCTTCAGGACTGCAAAGATCTTTATCCAGGCACAGAGGAAGTATGGCAAGGGCTTTTCTCCCGAGAGGGTAAGGTTGGAAAAGGAGATTGACAAGGCTGGGGCTATCGCAGATATGCTTCAGCAGGGTGATGAGCTGATGGTGCAGATTACCAAAGAGGCAATTTCGACCAAGGGACCAAGAGTTTCTTCGGAGCTGTCGTTTGCGGGTCGATACCTCGTGCTTATCCCATTTGCCGACAAGGTGTCGGTCTCACAAAAGATAAGAGCAGCTGAGGAGAGGCAAAGGCTCAAGCAATTAATCCTCAGTATTAAGCCCACCAATGTATCCGTAATAGTAAGGACATCGGCTGAGGGCGTAAAGGTGGCAGAGCTTGACCACGAATTGCGTTCGCTTGTCAAGAAATGGCAGACTACGGTAGAGAACTTAGGTAAAGAACCAGAGCAGGAGCAACCCAAGGGCAAGAAGGGGAAGCAGAATAATAAGCCTGCAGTGTGGATGCTACATCAGGAGAGCACTCGCCTTCTGAGTCTATTGAGGGATACCTATAGCTCGTCATTTAAGGAGATATGGATCAATGACAAATCGCTCGTACAAGAGACAGCTGATTACATTGATCTAATCGATCCAGGGCACGGTAATATCGTAAAGCTCTATGAGGGACAGAAGCCCATCTTTGATTACTATGAGGTAAGCCGACAAATCAAGCATCTATTTGGTAAGACTGTTACTTACAAGAGTGGAGCATACCTTGTGATAGAGCAGACAGAGGCGATGCATGTAGTCGATGTAAATAGTGGCAATCGCTCTCGAGGTTCTAAAGAACAGGAAGAGACTGCGGTAGATGTCAATCTCTCTGCAGCAGAGGAGATTGCTCGTCAGATGAGGCTGCGAGACCTAGGTGGTATCATTATTATCGACTTTATCGATATGGCTCAAGCCGCCAATAGGCAGAAGCTATTTGAGCATATGAATGAGTACATGCGAAATGATCGTGCAAAGCATACTATTTTGCCTATTACTAAGTTTGGTCTGATGCAGATTACACGACAGCGTGTGCGCCAAGCTACAAAGATTGAGACAGAGGAGGTATGCCCTACCTGCCATGGTAAGGGACAAGTACAGCCCACTATTTTCTTTACCGATCAGGTAGAAGAGATGGTGCGTAAGCTGGCTAATGAAGAGAAGATCAATAAGTTTGCCCTCCATCTCCATCCATATGTGGCTGCCTATCTTACTAAGAAAAAAGGTTTCCTAGGTGGGTCGATACTCACATCATGGCGTTCGAAGTACGGCAAGGGTATTAATGTGATACCTGATGAGTCATTGGGGATGCTTGATTATGAGTTCTACGACTCTGATAAAAACGAACTCTCTTATCTCCTTGAGCCTGAGGATGACAATGAGAGAGAGGACAAAGAGGATTTAGGAAAATAGATAATTATCGCTTTTCCAACCTTCTCCCATAGGGAGAATTTAAGCGTAACTACTCGAAGTGGAGCTATCGGAGATCACCGACAGTTCCACTTCTTCTTGATATTGTGCTTGGTTGCTGATGCTCTTTTTGTACCTTTGCGGCTCTAAATTACAATTAATACTGTTGGTTATGACTTTTATATTAATGCCAATTGTTTTTGTGCTAGGTGTTATAGGTATCGCTTTTGAGGATAAACTGCATATCAATAAGAGCGCAATAGCGCTTCTTATGTGCGTTATTCTTTGGGGGCTGCTTATTGTAACTTACCATGGGAATTATTCTAACGAACTCTTTCGTACTTTCCTAGAGCACAATCCTGCTCTTGCCGATGCCTCTCGGATAGATAAGGCTCAGGCTTATGTTGCAGAGTCTCTTAACATCCACTTGGGCGATGTGGCGGGGACTTTGTTTTTTGTCCTTTGCTCCATGCTTATTGTTAATACCGTAGACCGATATGGAGGATTCAAAGAGATTGCTGCGAAGCTTGCTACAGCCAATAAGCGTAGGCTTATATGGCATATTGGTTTTCTTGCCTTTTTCTTCTCAGCTCTCTTGGATAATCTTGCAGCTGCCATTGTGGTTATTGCTATTATTCGAAAACTGGTGCGGGATAAGACAGATCGCATGAAGTATGCTTGTATTTCTGTAATCGCGTGTAATGCAGGAGGCTCTTGGAGCCCAATCGGTGACGTGACCACATTGCTCCTTTGGCAGAGCGGATATATCACTCCTTTTGTACAGATTAGTCGTCTGTTTATTCCAGCTTTAGTCAATCTACTAGTCCCTCTTACTATTAGTCACTTCTGGTTGTTTAGAAAAGGTGATCAGCTACGTCAAGTGACTCCTCCTCTCTTTGCCAATAAGCACAAAGTAGAATTGCCAGGCACTACTCGAGTAACCGTCTTTATTATTGGGTTCTTGTCGCTCGTTATGGTGCCAGTCTATGAAGTGCTATTTGGTATACCAGCATATATGGGAGCTATCATTGGTCTAATCATCCTCTGGATCTACACCGATCGGATGCAGCTTCGTTTGGAGAATGCAGAGGATCTAAAGGTAGTTCACTTGCTCAAGGATGCCGATCTCTCTTCTCTCTTCTACTTCCTCGGGGTGCTTATGTCTGTGGCAGCTCTTATCACTGGAGGGCAATTGGCAGTAGCTGGTGGGTATTTAGAGCGAGTTACTGATCTATCAGGAAACCAATTTGCTGATACTTCATTTCTCGCTGCTATCTTAGGTGTACTGAGTTCCGCAGTAGATAATGTGGCTCTTGTCGCCGCTACGATGGGTATGTTTCCTGCTGGATATAATGCCGCTATGGTCGTGGATGGCTCATTTTGGCTCTTCCTTGCTTATGCAGCGGTCACGGGTGGTAGTTTGCTGATTATCGGTTCTGCTACTGGAGTTACTGTAATGGGACTAGAGGGCGTGACCTTTGGCTATTATCTAAAACGCTTTTCCGGTCTCGCTCTGGTTGGCTACATAGCAGGGGCTATGGTCGCTTTGATGTTAGTGTGAAGCAGATTAGTCTAGGGAGAATACGATACATTTAGGTCACTTATTACTTCTCAATAGCGACGTTGATACATCTCTATTGAGGAGTAATTGCTTATATCGTGATTACAAATTTGATAATCACCTATTTCCACTCGTTATTTGTGCCAAAAAGTGTAGGATAGGTGGGGATAAATTTGTAATTTTGTGGGAATTATAGTGCTCGGCTATTGGGAGAGGTAGCTTTGTGGTAGTTGGATATATAATTGATGATGGATAGCAAGGATAAGAAAATGGTGGTAGCGGTGCTAGACTTCGGTAGTAGTGCTATCAAGTTGGCTGTTGCAGAGAAGGAGCTGTCGGGAGACTCAAAGATTCCAAGAGATAGATTCAAGGTGATTTATCTTGATACAGAGCCCTCTGAAGGTGCTGTGCAGCGTGGCGTAGTATTTAATCTCTCTGAGACTTCTGAGAAGGTGCGTAACCTATTGGTGCGTGCCGAGGAGGAGATAGGGGTTAAGATTACCAATGTGCATGCTAATATTTCAGGTCAGGGTTTGCACTCGCTTCTGGCAAAGATGTCGGAGGAGTATTCATCACCTCACGAGATAACTGATGAGGATATTCGGAATATCTGGAGTGCTCTGGACGAGGAACCAGGTAAGCTTTATCTCTATTCTGATCCTGCTTTTGCTCGTTTCGTAGTCAATGGTAGTGTTGTGCAGCGTCCAGTGGGTGTTAAGGCTATGAAACTGGAGATGAGTATTCAGGCTGTAGTGACAGAGTCTTTTGTAGGAGACAACGTGGAGGAAGTCGTATCAGGAAAGCTAGGGCTTGGATTACCTCCTTTTCTTGTAGGCGCTATTGAACTTAGCAAGAGAGCTCTTACGCCAGAACAAAAGAGGATAGGTTCGGCTATGATAGACTTCGGTGCAGAGACTACTACTGTTTGTTACTTCAATCACGGAGTACTAGAGTCACTAAGAGTGCTACCGATGGGTGGTAATCAATTGACATATGACCTTACATCACTGGATATTAGTCCTGAGGAAGCGGAGCGCATCAAGCTTACTAGTGGTTCGCTTACATTGGATACCAGCGATAAAGAGGAGCTAACGGTTAAGGCTCCAGATATGCGTACGGATAAGAGGGTTTCTCGCTATAAGGTCAACCAGTTTATCGAGGCGCGCACACGAGAGATTATTGATAATGTAAAGGCTATTATCGCTCGTGCAAAGGGCGCCGATGACGATTATAGACTGCCTGGAGGTATTGTTATTACGGGTGGTGCTTCTCGACTTGCAGGACTTGTAGAGTATGTTAAGGAACAGTTCGGAGGAGAATTGAGTGTAAAGCAGGTAGGAACAGGTTTCTTTCCTGATGCTAATAATGAGGAGCTTATCAATAATCCCGAGTTCCATTCTGTCTATGCACTATTATACCAAGCCGATGAGGATGCAACATTGGCTGTGGAGGTAGAACGACCTGCCCATGTGACTCAGCCAGAGACGCCAATTGTAGTTACACCGGTCGAGACTGAAAACAATGAAAAGGCTCCTACTGTTATAGAAACTGCTACTCTATTCGACGAAGAGGAGATGGAGGAGATGATAGAGGATGAAACTCCAGTAAAAGAGGTTCTGCCTACACCGAAGAAGACAAAGAAGAAAGCTGCAAGGAAGGGTAGCTTTTGGGGGTCTATTGGTAAGGGGATAACAGACCTCTTTGCAATGCAAGGTGATGAGTCACAACTGTCTGATGATGAGGATTGATAGAGGAGAATATGATGGGAGATTTTGTAGAAGGCGTATTGCCAATAAAGGATAAAGCTAAGAACCAGCGTACAATCATCAAGGTAATTGGCGTAGGTGGCGGTGGTGGCAATGCTGTGAACTATATGTATAAGCAGGATGTGGAGAATGTCTCCTATTTGCTCTGTAATACCGACCAGCAGCATCTCAATGCCTGTGATGTGCCTCATACTATATGCCTCGGAGAAAAGACAACTAAAGGTCTTGGTGCTGGCAATAATCCTCGTCTAGCACATGATGCTGCCGAAGAAAGCGAGCAAAAGGTGCGTGAAGCACTTAGCGATGGTACTGAGATGGTCTTTATTACGGCTGGTATGGGAGGTGGCACAGGTACGGGAGCAGCTCCTGTAATTGCTCGCATCGCTAAGAGTATGGGTATCCTTACGGTAGGTATCGTGACAATTCCCTTCCTGTTTGAGGGACGTAGTAAGATTCTTCAGGCTATCGATGGCGTAGAGGAGCTTAAGAAGAATGTAGATGCCATACTTGTGGTCAATAACGAGTTGTTGAATAAGATTTATCCCGACTTAAGGATGACTGAGGGCTTTCGTAAGGCAGATGAGACACTTACCACGAGTACCCGTTCTATCTCTGAGATGATTACTATTCCTGGTATCGTGAACCTCGACTTTAATGATGTTAAGACTACTTTGGAGTCGGGCGGGGTATCGATTATTACTCGCGGCTTCGCTAGCGAGGAGGAAGGTCTCAAAAAGGCGATGCAAGAGGCTCTAGACTCTCCACTTCTCAATACTTCTAACTTTAGCCAGGCTACTAGGTTGCTGATACAAGTGACCTATAAACATGATCATGAGCCAACGACCAAGATGGCGGAGGAGCTCAAGGATATGACTGCCAAGGTGACGACTAAGTTCGACTTTATCTGGGGTATGAGTGAGCGTAATGATGATACGATGGAGAATGACCTGGGCTTCATATTGCTTGCTTCAGGCTTCGACGATAGTGTCATGATTGCAGATGAATATCAGGATGAGATACCTCGTAGAAGCAAAGAGGAGGAGGAGAAGACGATTGGTAATTACTACGGTAGTGACCTATCGCAAGCTAATACTTACAAGGAGTATGAGACTGTGATCTTCACTGACGAACTGATGGTCAATAATGGTTTTATCTCACTTGTTAATCAGCGCCCTACACTTACCCGCTCTAAGGAGCAGCTTGAGACTATCAAGCAGTTCCTTGATGGGGATAATGGATTTGGTAATTGGAGTGCACAACCAGTAATCTCCTATCCAAGGGAGAATAAGCCTGTAACAAAGTCAAATACTGGTGCTACTACCGGTGGAGTAATTAAGTTTGGTGACGATTAAATAATAGAATATATGGGACTTGTAGAACAAGTAAACGAAGGAATTAAGCAGGCAATGCTGAGCCGTGACAAGGTAAGACTAGAGGCTCTGCGTGCTATGAAGAAAGAGTTTCTCGAGGCAATGACTGCCAAAGGTGCCACGCATGAGCTAGGTGACGATCAAGCACTTAAGATTGTGGCTAAGCTGGTGAAGCAGAGAGAGGAGAGCGCTAGTCTCTATCGCGATGCTGACCGATTAGAACTTGCCGAAGCAGAGGAAGCAGAGGCAGAAGTATTTAAGGGGTTCCTCCCCGCACAGCTCTCCGAGTCTGAGATAGAGGAAAAAGTAAAAGAGATTATTGCACGTCTTGGTGTAACCGATATCAAGGGAATGGGTCAGGTCATGGGCGCTGCTACAAAGGAGTTAGGAGCTTCGGCAGAGGGTAAGGTAATCTCACAAATAGTAAAGAAGCTATTATCATAAGCGAGACATATTATAAGCTGTTTTATATAGACGTTTTTTATCATGAATGTAATCACTAAGACCATCACAATGGGTGATGGACGCACCATTACAATTGAGACTGGCAAGCTAGCTAAGCAAGCCGATGGTGCCGTAACTGTTCGCATGGGCAACACCGTATTGTTGGCAACGGTTACTGCTGCACAGGATGCTAATCCTGGGGTAGATTTTATGCCTCTTCAGGTAGAGTATAAGGAGAAGTTCTCCGCTATTGGTCGTTTCCCTGGAGGTTTTACTCGTCGAGAGGGTAGGGCTTCCGACTATGAGATTTTGATTTGTCGTTTGGTAGATAGGGCACTCCGTCCACTATTCCCAGAGGATTACCACGCCGAGGTATTTGTTAATATCATCCTCTTTAGTGGAGACGAGAATGAGCTTCCTGATCAGTTAGCTGGTTTGGCAGCTTCAGCCGCACTCGCAGTGAGTACCGTGCCTTTCCAAGGACCTATCTCTGAGGTGCGTGTGATTAGGCTTGATGGTAAATTCATAGTAAATCCTTCTAAGGAGCAACTCGATAGAGCTGATCTGGATCTAATGGTGGCAGCCACACTGGACAACATCATGATGGTCGAGGGTGAGATGAAAGAGGTTCAGGAGGCAGATATGCTCGAGGCTATCAAGATTGCTCACGAGGCTATCAAGGAGCAGTGCCAGGTTCAGATCGACTTGATGAATGAGTGTGGTACTAACGAGAAGCGTACCTACAGCCACGAAGATAACGACGAAGAGCTAAGGAATAAGGTACATGAGTTCTGCTACGATAAGGCATACGCTGTAGCAACTTCAGGTACTTCTAAGCACGAGCGTACCGATGCTTTCGCGCAGATTGTAGCAGACTTCAAGGCTCAGTTTACTGAGGAAGAGTTAGCTGAGAAAGAGGGTATGATTAACCGTTACTACCATGCTGTAGAGAAAGAGGCAATGCGCCGTATGATTCTAGACGAAGGCAAGCGCCTTGATGGTCGTGATACCAAGACCATCCGTCCAATTTGGTGTGAAGTGGACGCACTACCAGCACCTCATGGTTCATCTATCTTTACCCGTGGAGAGACACAGGCTCTAGCAACTGTTACCCTAGGTACTAAGAGCGATGAGAAGCTTGTCGATGATGTTCTTAATTATGGAAAGGATCGTTTCCTACTCCACTATAACTTCCCACCATTCTCTACGGGGGAGGCACGCCCACAGCGTGGTGTAGGTCGTCGTGAGATTGGTCATGGTAACCTTGCACAGCGTGCACTCAAGGCAGTAATTCCTGCCGACTATCCATACGTTATCCGTATCGTTAGTGATATCTTAGAGAGTAATGGCTCATCATCAATGGCAACTGTATGTGCTGGAACCCTTGCACTTATGGATGCAGGTGTGAAGATTGAGAAGCCAGTGAGCGGTATCGCTATGGGTCTGATCTCAGAGAATAAGGGTCAGAACTATGCTATCCTCTCCGATATCCTAGGAGACGAGGATCACCTTGGTGATATGGACTTCAAGGTAACTGGTACTCGTGATGGAATCACTGCTACTCAGATGGATATCAAGGTAGATGGTCTTAGCTATGAGATTCTGGAGAATGCATTGGCTCAGGCTAAGGCAGGACGTATGCATATCCTCGATAAGATTACCTCAACAATTGCTGAGCCACGTGCCGACTTCAAGCCTCAGACTCCTCGTATCGTGACTATGCGTATACCTAAGGAGTTTATTGGAGCTGTCATTGGTCCTGGTGGTAAGATTATCCAGAGCATACAGGAGGAGAGTGGCGCTAGTGTAAATATCGAGGAGGTAGACAATGTAGGTCTCATCGAGATTGCCGCTGCAGGTAAGGCTCCTATCGATAAGGCACTTGAGATGATCAATGCTATCGTAGTTATTCCAGAGGTTGGTAAGGTATACGAGGGTAAGGTAAAGAGCGTTATGCCTTACGGTGCTTTCGTTGAGTTCTTGCCTGGCAAGGAAGGTCTACTTCATATCTCTGAGTGGGATTGGAAGCGCTTCGACACCATCGAGGAGACAGGTGTAGAGGAAGGTCAGAAGCTCAATGTAGTACTTCTTGAGATTGATCCAAAGACAGGCAAGTTCCGTCTCTCTCGTAAGTCTCTCTTGGAGAAGCCAGAGGGGTGGGTAGACCGTCCAGAGCGCCCTCGCAACGATCGTCCTCGTAATGACCGTCCACGTGGCGACCGTGGTGATCGTAACAATAACCATCGCAACAACGACTAATCGTCTTCCATATAAACTTAATGAGTGATTATTTGTAGGTTTAGAGACCTCATAATCACTCTAAGTATTTGAGATATCTTCGCTATAGAGGGCTTTTGTCTCCTCTGTAGTGGAGATTTTATTGATACTCAAGTAGAACGGATGATAATGCTCTCTCCTAAAAATATTTAGTAACTTTGTGATGGGTAAGAGTGTAACTAATAATCAACATTAAATATAGTTTTGATATGAAGAATGTATTGAAGGTTGTGCTTGCTGTTGCGACAACTACTATCGCTTTGGTAGCTTGTGGTAAAGGCTCTAGCACTATCGTGGATCACCCGTATAATGCTGGGATCAACGTCATACCTATGCCTGCATCTATAGAGGCTAAAGGTGAGGGTGGCTTCGAGCTAACCAAAAATGTCTCTTTCGTTGCTGATGGTGAAGAGCTAACGAAGATTGCTAAGTTCTTTGCTTTGAAAATTAAGGGCTCTACTGGTTTTGAGCTACAGACAATTCCCGCAAGTAAGAACCCAAAGCAGGAGATTGCTTTTGCTCTTGTTGGTGCCGATATTGTACCAGCTGAGGAAGGGTATACACTGGATGTATCTAGTGAGGGTATCAAGATTCAAGCTCAGACACCTAGAGGTATTTTCTGGGGTATGCAGACACTACTCCAACTCCTTCCTGCCGAGATTGAGAATCGTGATGTGATTCGTAACGTGGATTGGAAGATTCCTTATGTGTCTGTCATAGACGAGCCTCGATTTGGATATAGAGGACAGCACCTTGATCCATGCCGTCACTTCCTTACTGTAGAGGAGACCAAGAAGTTTATCGACGTACTATCTATGCTCAAGATCAATAAAATGCACTGGCACCTTACTGATGATCAAGGTTGGAGGGTCGAGAGCAAGGTATTCCCTAAGCTGAACGAGATTGCAAGCAAACGTATAGAGGGCGATGGCAGTACCTACGGACCATTCTTCTATACTCAAGAAGAGATTAAAGACATCGTGGCGTATGCCAAGGAGCGCTATGTAGAGGTAATTCCCGAAATCGAGTTCCCTGGGCACAATGTAGGTGTGATTACTGCATATCCTGAACTAGGGTGCTGGGGAGAGGAGTTCCCTTATGAGGTGCGTAATATCTGGGGTATCTCCGACGAGGTTCTATGCGCAGGTAATGACAAAGTCTTTGAGTTTGCCGAGAAGATTCTAGATGAGATTATACCATTATTTGATAGTGAGTATTTCCACATCGGTGGTGATGAAGCACCAAAGCGTATTTGGGCTAAGTGTCCTAAGTGCCAAGCTCGTATCAAAGCCGAAGGTCTCAAGGATGAATATGAGCTACAGAGCTACTTTATCCATAGAATAGAGGAGATCGTACTAAAACACGGTAAAAAGATGATAGGCTGGGAGGAGATTCTCGAGGGCGGTCTCGCTCCTAGTGCTATCGTGATGAGTTGGACTGGTGAACAGGGTGGTATCACCTCTGCAAATATGGGACATGACGTAATAATGACTCCTGCGAGCGCAGGACTGTATGTCGATCATTATCAGGGAGATCCAGCTATTGAGTCACAAGCTATTGGCGGATTCTCTACCCTAGAGAAGGTGTATAGTTACAATCCAATCCCTGAAGCTATTCATGCAGATAAGCGTCACCATGTGCTTGGAGTGCAGGCGAACCTATGGGCAGAGTACTTCTATGAGAGTTGGCAGAACGAGTACCACGCTTTCCCTCGTGAGATAGCTGTCGCAGAAGTAGGTTGGACTCCACTAGAGAAAAAAGACTTCGCCGACTTTGAGCGTCGACTTCAGAATATGCAGAAGCGACTCGACTACCACGATATGATGTATTACATCCCACAGCCTGAGCAACAAGGATTGGGCGGAAGCATCAATACAGTAGCATTTGTGGATAGCACTACCCAGGAGTTTAAGACCAGTGGACATGTGTACAAGATCATTTATACCCTCGATGGTTCGGAGCCAACCGCAGATAATGGTACCGAGTACACGAAGCCACTCACCTTTACAGATGATGCTACTCTAAAGATAAGGTCGCTTGTGTTAGGGGGCAAGATGAGCCCAGTACGTGAGATCAATATTCTCAAGCAGTCTTATGAACCAGCTATTGCTCAGCCAGAGGATGCTGGAATCGCCAAGGGTATTAACTTCGGTATCAAGCATGGTCGCTTCACTAATACCGATGAGGTACTAGCACTTCCTACTGATAGTCTAGACTGGACGGAGGGTATTGCCTTCTCTAAGACAGGTCAGCCATTCTATATCGAGGATCGACTAGAGCACCTTATGTCTAATGTAAATCACTTTGGCGGAATCTATGAGGGCTATATCAATATCCCAGAAGACGGCGTGTACCGCTTTTGTTCATTGCACCACAAGCTCTGGCTCAATGATCAGTTAGTCGTCAATAATGAAGGAGAAGTGATGAAGACCGCTCGCCACGATATTTCTGTAGCGCTTGGTAAGGGGTTACATAAGATTAAGATTGTGACTATTGGAGAGATCCAAGGCGGATGGCCTACTTTCTGGAACGATGTTCGTCTCCGTTGGTCTCGTATGGATAAGGGCGAGGCTCTCGACTTTATTCCAGATGAAGCTTTCTTTCATTCAGTGAAGTAACTAGTGTTTTGTGCTTAATGATAAAGGCGGGCAGTATCCATTTGGTGCTGCCCGCCTTTATTATTACTTTTGCCGTATGAATGTATCAGAAGAATATGCAAGCTTTGTAGCCGATCAGTGCTCTGGCGCTGGAGAGATAAGGCTGCGCAAGATGTTTGGAGCTTATTGCCTATATTGCAATGATAAGGTAGTGGCTTTTCTTGTTCACGATGAGTTTTTGCTCAAGCCTACCGAGGCGGTTCGTCCGCTACTCAAAGAGGTGGAGGAGAAGGAGCTATTCCCAGGCTCCAAGGGCTTCTTCTGTATTACAGATATTGATAATCATCGGTACATGTCGGATATCGTACGGGCTACATACGAAGCACTCCCTATGCCCAAGCCTAAAAGACCTAAGAAACCTATAAAAGGCGATGGACTTGAGAAGATTATCAATGAACGCTAGTGGTAAAATGGTTGAGACCTTGCCTATGTGCAACATAAAAGGACTACGCAAATCTTGCTTTTGCGTAGTCCTTTCATCTTCTTACTGTGCTGCTATTTCTGGTTGTAGCAACCGTAGTTTTTCAGGCGATTTCCCATGATCTACGTCGATAAGATAGCGCCCACCAGGGATAGCTTCACCATCGATAATAGCTTGGGTAATCAAGTCCTCTACATACTGAGCAATGGCTCGGTTGAGAGGTCGGGCACCGAGCTTAGGGTCATATCCTTTCTTAGCAAGAAATGCGCGTGCCTTTTCGCTGTACTCAACTGTAATCTCCAAGGCATCCAGTCTAGGCGCAAGTTCTTGCAGCTGAATGTCCACAATCGAACGGATAACCTCAGGGCTCAGAGCATTGAAGGTTACAATCTTATCTATACGATTAAGGAACTCAGGAGCAAAGCTCTTCCTAAGCATCTTCTGTATTACCTCCTGAGATAGTTTGCTCATCTCCTCTGCGCTTGCATCACGGAATCCTATGCCCGTACCGAAGTCATCGAGTTGGCGGGTACCTACATTGGAAGTCATGATGACAATGGTATTCTTGAAATTGACCTTTCTACCATTACTATCGGTGAGCACACCATCGTCCAGCAATTGCAGGAGGATATTGTGGACATCGGCATGAGCTTTCTCAATCTCATCAAAGAGAACCACAGAGTATGGCCTACGCTTAATCTTTTTCGTAAGTTCACCACCCTCGTCATAACCTACATATCCTGGAGGTGCTCCTACAAGACGGGAAACCGTATGTCGTTCCATAAACTCGCTCATATCCACTCGGATCATGGCATCCTCACTTCCGAATAATTCCTTAGCTAGGTTCTTGGCTAGGTGGGTCTTGCCCACACCTGAAGAGCCAAGGAATAAGAATGACCCAATTGGTTTCTTCGGATTACGTAGCCCTATCTTATTTCTCTGGATAGCACTAGCTATGGCATCGATTACATGATCCTGACCCTTTACCTTTTCTTTGAGCCTATCAGCCAGCCCTGCTAGCGATGCCAGATCGTCTTTGGTAAATGACTCCACTGGCACTCCGCTTGTGAGCGATACCACCTTTTGTATCTCCTCCACACCGACCATTACCTTCTGCGTAAGCATCTCGCCACGCTCCAGTCTAGCCTTGTATTGGTCAAACTCACTTATTGCTTCCTTCTCCTCATCGCGGTACCTTATAGCTAGCTCGTAGTCGCTCTCACTTACGGCTTTTTGCTTAAGGGCACGTGCCTCGTTAATCTTTGCTTCGAAGTGAGAGAGGTCAACCGGCTTTTGGTTTGCCATGAAGGCATAAGCCCCAGCTTCATCGATAGCGTCGATAGCCTTATCGGGGAAGAAACGATCCGTTACATATTGATCGGTGAGCTTTACCGCTGCCAATAGGGCATCGTCGGAATAAGTTACGTGGTGGTGCTCCTCATATCTAGGGCGTAGCTTGTGGAGTATCTCCAGGGTCTCTTTAGTATCAGGAGCCTCCACGACAATCTTTTGGAAACGGCGCTCCATAGCACCATCCTTCTCGATAGTCTTGCGGTACTCCTCCAAAGTTGTAGCACCTATTACCTTTATCTCGCCTCTAGAGAGAGCTGGTTTTAGAATATTAGCTGCATCGAGCCCACCTTGGCTATTGCCGCTACCCATGAGCGTGTGTATCTCATCGATATAGAGGATAATATCGGGATTAGCCCTTAGCTCCTTGATCATCCCTTTCATACGCTCCTCGAACTGACCTCTATACATCGAGCCCGCTACCATACTTGCCAAATCTATAGATATGATGCGCTTATTCAGTAGGGTAATAGGTACATCGTTGGCTACTATCTTTTGGGCTAAAGCCTCCACAATAGCTGTCTTACCCACACCAGGCTCTCCTAGAAGAATTGGGTTATTCTTCTTTTTCCGTGCTAATATCTGTGCTACGCGTTGGATCTCTCCATCACGTCCGTATATTGGGTCGAGCTTATTTTTTTTCGCAAGGTCATTGAGCCAAGTGCCATATTGGTCTAGGGTAGGGGTATCCGACTTGCCTTTACCTCCGCCTGTGGTGCCCTTATCCTTACTTGGCTCCTTGTTGCCCTCATGCTCCTCACCTTTGCCCTCGTCCTTACTGAATAGTTCGCCGAGGTCATCGTCAGGATAATTGGGCATCGATGCCATCATATCTAGTCTATGTTGTCTTGCTCTATCTTTCATATCTAAAAATCCCCTCATAAGTATCAACGTATACTCATGAGGGGATTGGTATAATTATGAAATCATCCTATTCCATAGGGAAACCACGTCTCCTCATGAGTCCTACTATCATATCTACCGCATAATCTATGCCAACAGACGATAGCTTAATAGACAGGTCATAATTGTCAGCCCTGCCCCAGTTCCGAGAGGTGTAATAGTTGTAGTACTCTCTACGATCTTTGTCCACCTTTTCCACTTCTGCTGTAGCATCCTCTATAGCCTCCATTCCGAGACGCTCTTGGATATGCTTAGCTCTCAGCTCTATGTCATCTGCAATATAAACAGTCAGCAAGTGGGGATGTTCGCGAAGTACATAGTCTGCACATCTGCCGACAAATATGGCGGAACCCTTCGCCGCTAGTTTTTGGATGGTCTCAGCCTGGAGTGTGAAGAGATGATCATTGGAGAGGTAGTTATTGGTGTACATATAGAAGGGATTAGGCATACATAGAGTACTGCCTACTACTAGGGGAAGCTCGTAAACATTCTTTTCGTCTGCCTTCTCGAAGAGTTCTTTGCGGATATTGTTGTCCTCGGCAGCCTTGTCTAGTATCTCCTTGTCGTAGAGCATTACCTTGAGTCTCCTCTGTAGCTTACATGCAACCTTATAGCCTCCGCTTCCGAAAGAGCGTCCAATACAGATGGCGAAGGTATTGTCTGGGTAAATCATCTCATTCTCCATAATTCATCAAAAAAAACTTCTTGGTAGGGAATTGCTCCATTACAGAGCGCTCTAGCTCTTCTCTAAACTTAGGGTGGGCGATGCTCACTAGTGCTTCTGCACGCTCTAGTTCGGTGCGTCCCGAAAGCTCTGCCACACCATACTCAGTTACCACGTAGTCAATATCATTGCGTAGGGTAGTGACTACGTTTCTATTACTTAGGGTAGGGGCGATACGGGATATCTCACCACCCTTTGCTGTAGACTGAATAGCGATGATGCTCTTACCTCCCTCAGAGATGCGTATACCACGGACATAGTCAAACTGACCTCCCGAGCCACTAAACATCTTGCCACCTACTTTCTCGGCACATACCTGTCCATACAGATCTACTTCAATACATGAGTTGATAGAGATCATGCGAGGGTTCTTACCAATAATATAAGGGTCATTCATCAGGTCTACAGGATATTGCTCGAAAAGCTCATTGCCATCTAGGAAGTCATACAGTGCTTGGTCTCCCATCGTAAAGGCAGCAGTCATCTTGCCTTGGTGTATGCCCTTGTATCTACCAGTGATTGCACCACTCTTGAATAGCCCTAGCACACCTGGAGTGAGTAGCTCAGTGTGAATACCAAGTTCGCTGTGGTTGGTTAGTAGCGATAGTACCGCATCAGGTAGCGCCCCAATACCAATCTGTAGGGTAGCCCTATCGGGTACGAGTTCTGCACAGAATGCCGCAATCTTCTTGTCTAAATCGCTTTGCTCAGCACTAGGAACAAGGTGTGGCTGTGAGCTATGCTCCACGATGACATCTATTTCATCAGCGGTAAGGAAATTATCTCCACCTACAAAAGGAAGTTGATTATTGACCACTGCCATTACCTTCTTAGCATATCTTGCAGCTGGAAGTCCAAAGTCGCTAGAAAGGCTGCAACTGTATCTGCCCTGATTGTCTGGAGGTGTTACTTGTAGGATAGCCCAGTCCGGCTCAAAAGTACCACCAGGAGCAAATAGAGATGGTACCTGAGAGAAGTGACGTGGGATAAAATCAGCACGTCCCTCATTCACTGCATCGCGCATCGCTTTGCCACTCATGAAAGGTGAGCAAACCCTTATGTGCTTCTCCATCCCTGGCTCCAAGTGCACTGGTGTACCTAGGTATATCAAGTGGAATAGCCTAAGGTTCGTAAAGCGCTCTTTTTGCCTTACAATCTCTTCTACCACACAATTGGGGGTTACTGCTCCATGTCCGAGCACTAGCTTTTCGCCATCCTTAATCTCTGCTACTGCCTCGCTGAGTGGCATTACTTTAGCTCTTTGCATATTACTACTTAATTCGGTATCCAAAAATTATTATAGGTTAGGTTGTACTCCCTCTCCACCCACAAATTTACCAAAATTGGCTATCGTGTGCAACAAACACTTCAGAATAAGCCTAACTCCCTTTGGCTTCTTGGGATAGAGCCCAAAGTTTCCTACGTTGGAAAGGAAAGTTTCCAAGGAGGGAACAGAAGTTTTCCATGCTTGGAAAGAAATCTTTCCAAGCATGGAAAATATTTTGGAAAATATGGTATTCCTGAAAATAGTACACAGTTTGTTTGTTATTCCTGTTATTGTATACACTTCTTTTTGCAATCCTAAATGTGTACACACCCTGTGCCCTCTAACCCTGAATGGGTACACAAATATAGATGTTTTTGCGCAGATTACGGGCGGAGCCCACGAGCCGCCGCCCCCCCCCCTCTCTCTCTTAGGGGCGGGCGAGCTCGTGCGTCATATAATCAAGCGATATTAGTCCGCTTCGTGAGCGGGTTTTGGTGCTGTGGTAGTAGCATCTGCATGGGTGGTATCATGCCGATGGCGCGGTGGGGGCGAGCTGTATTATAGAGTTTTATTGACTCAGATATCCTTTTCTGTGTCTCCTCAAAGCTTAGGCTCTCGTAGTTGTACAGCCAGTCGTTCTTTATGGTGCCGTTAAGTCGCTCTGTCATAGCGTTGTGGAGCGGGTCTCCTGTTTGGGTAACACTCGTAATCATCCCTAACTCTGCTTCATAATTGGTCATCATGCTTGATACATACTGGCTACCTCGGTCGCTGTGGAAGATAGCTCCTGAGAGATCTATCTTGTGTTGTCTACAGAAAGCTACTGTCTGATCTAAAGCTTCGAGGGGACCGTCTGTGAAGAGGCTGCGCTGTAGGCTAAAGCCAGTGATAATACGACTATAAGCATCCATAGTAAGGGATAGATAAAGAAAGCCTTCCTTCGTTTTGAGGTAAGTAATATCTGAGACAAAGAGCATACCATGTCCTGTTGGGATGTACTTAGGTGTGGTATTAAGGTGATCATAGAAGCCGTGATTAACTACTCCCATAGTAGTGCGGGGAGGGCGATAGGTCTTTTTGTTCTCAAGAGCATATCATTGGCTCCAATCTATAAAACAGTTGATGTAGAAGTATTTATTTTGCGGTATAATAAATAATCTATATCTTTGGAAATAAGAATTTTGTCTTGAGTACTAAGAGATGATTGTATAACTAATATCAAATGTATGATGATGAAAAAGAAGTTCGCATTTCTATTTGTAGCAATGGGGCTATTTATGTTTGCCTCATGTTCTTCAGAGGATAGTCTAACACATAAGAGGCTACTCAGGTAGAGACTGAGGCAGAAGTGCCCCCAATGAATTATGGAGATGAGGGTCCCGTTTATTGCAATGACTCAGGCGAGGCCGTGGTTCAAGTCCTTTCAATGGATGAGAAAGAATTGAGCATTCGTTTGCTTGATAGAGATATGATTCTCGAGCTCCAGCGTGTAGAAGGCGAGGGGATTGTCTATAAAGACATGAACCAGAATATGACAACCTTTGAAAGTGAGGAGTACCAGACCATGACAGTTCTGTATGCAGATGCTGCTGAGCAACCTATTGAGCTACAATTGCGTAATGGTAATTCTGTAGTAGCAGAATAACCTTCTGTCGTATTTTTTGGGGGGGAGAAGTCGGTAGTTCCAATTGTCTGTCTGTGGCGTAAACGCAGGTAGAGTATTGCGATTCACTCTATAGGAGACCTTAGCCTCTGTAGAGTGAATCGAGTATTTTAGAAACGAGTGGGGGTGGGATATATGGGGGATTTTTGGTATCTTTGTGAAGATATGGGGGAAAGATATTGAGCGTAATAAGGAAGATAGTATGAGTGAAGATTTGAAGGATGTAGTAAATGGTGCTCCTGTGCAAAAGGAGCATTATGATTCGTCCAATATTCAAGTATTAGAGGGACTAGAGGCTGTGCGTAAGCGCCCAGCTATGTATATAGGCGATATTAGTAGTAAGGGTCTGCATCATCTTGTGAATGAGGTGGTGGACAACTCTATAGATGAGGCTATGGCTGGTCATGCTACTCGTATCGAGGTGGAGATAAATGAGGATAACTCTATTTCGGTACATGATGATGGTCGTGGTATTCCCGTGGATATGCATAAGAAGCTCGGAAAGTCGGCGCTTGAAGTGGTGATGACGGTGCTACATGCTGGAGGTAAGTTCGATAAAGGGTCTTATAAGGTATCTGGTGGTCTCCATGGTGTGGGCGTTTCCTGTGTTAATGCGCTATCTACTAAGCTAGTCGCTGAGGTTTATCGTGATGGTAAGATTTATAAGCAAGAATACTCAAAGGGTATTCCTCAGACCGAAGTAGAGGTGATTGGGGAGACGGATAGGACCGGTACTTCTGTTACTTTTCTCCCAGATGACTCCATCTTTATGGTCACGGTATATGAGTATAATATCCTTGCCAATAGGCTTCGTGAACTGGCGTATCTCAATGCTGGAGTTAAGATTAGTCTAACCGATTTCCGTGATAGGGATGAGGAAGGCAATCCTCGGAGCCAGACTTTCTACTCTCAAGAGGGGCTAAAGGAGTTTGTTCATTATCTTGATAGTAGTAAGGAACATCTGATGGAGGAGGTGATACACATGGTCAATGACAAAGGCGATATGCCTGTGGAAGTGGCTATGACCTACAATACGACATTCAATGAGAATGTATACTCTTATGTTAATAATATCAATACAATAGAGGGTGGTACGCACCTCACTGGTTTCCGTCGTGCGCTTACCCGCACGCTTAAGAAGTATGCCGATGACTCGGGTATTCTGGAGAAAGAAAAGGTAGAGGTGCTTGGAGATGACTTCCGTGAGGGACTTACCGCAGTCGTTTCTATCAAGGTGGCTGAACCGCAGTTTGAGGGACAGACCAAGACTAAGCTCGGTAATAGTGAAGCTGTTGGAGCTGTAGATGCGGCGGTGTCAGAGGCTCTTACCGTCTTCCTAGAGGAGCATCCTAAGGAGGCTCGTCTTATTGTGGATAAAGTTGTACTTGCTGCTAAGGCTCGTATGGCAGCTAAACGCGCAAGGGAGATGGTACAGAGGAAGGGTCCGATGTTCTCGGGTGGGCTTCCTGGTAAGCTGGCTGACTGCCGTAGTCGTGACCCTGAAATATGCGAGCTATTCCTTGTGGAGGGTGACTCGGCAGGTGGTACAGCTAAGCAGGGTAGGGACTCGATGTTCCAAGCAATCCTTCCTCTTAGAGGTAAGATTCTGAATGTGGAAAAGGCAATGGTACACCGTGTCCTAGAGAATCAGGAAATTCAAGCGATGTACACTGCACTAGGTGTCTCAATTGGAACGGAAGAAGATCCTAAGGCACTCAATATAGATAAGCTGCGCTACCATAAGGTGATTATCATGACCGATGCCGATGTGGATGGTAGCCATATCGCTACACTATTGCTGACCTTCTTCTTTAGGCAGATGAGGGTGCTCATAGAGCGTGGATACGTATATATAGCTACACCTCCACTGTACCAATGTAAGAAAGGCGATGTTATTCGCTATTGCTGGAACGATGAGGAGCGTCAGGCATTTATTGAGAAGTATGGTGATGGCGACGAGAATAAGATTATCACCCAGCGCTACAAGGGTCTTGGAGAGATGAATCACGACCAGCTATGGGATACTACTATGGATCCTGAGCAGAGGTATCTGAAGCAGGTATCTATGGAGAGTGCAGCTGAGGCAGATGTGGTATTCTCTACGCTGATGGGCGAGGATGTGGAACCACGTCGAGAGTTTATTGAGTCCAATGCTACCTACGCTAATGTGGACGCTTGATACAAAATAATCATGAGAGGAGGAGGGGATAGAAGAGCTTAGGAATGTTCTTGTATCCCCTCTTCGTTCGTTATCAATGAGCAATGGAAGGAATGAGTTTTTCGCTAAAGGAACTACAGTTGGAGATATCAAGATGTAGTAGGTTCCTTAAGGGGGACAAACCAGTGATAGGTATCTCTACTAACCACAATCATGTGGATGAAAATACGCTCACTGATACTTATTGTGATAGTATCAGGCATGCGGGGGGTATTCCTATGATTATCCCTAAGACGGATGATAAAGAGCTATTGCTGGAGACTCTAGGACGGTGTGATGCGCTGATTATCAGTGGGGGTGGAGATCCTCATGCTCTGTGGTGGGGCGAGATGCCACACCACAAGATAGGGAAAGTGGTGTATGAGAAAGATGTCTTCGACCTTGCACTCATACAGAGTGCATTTAGGCTCAATGTACCTATCTTAGGGATTTGCCGTGGTCTCCAGTTGCTCAATGTGGCACTAGGTGGATCGCTGATTCAGGATATTCCGAGTACCATTGAGGGTGCTTTTAACCATTCGCAGACGGCGACACGATATGAGGAGTGGCACTCAGTAGAGATACTACCAGGGGGTAGGCTTCAGACGATAGTGGGGGAAGAGATGCTGATGGTCAATTCCTTCCACCATCAGGCAGTTGGTACGATTGCAGATTGTGGCGTGGTGTGTGCTCGGTCTAGCGATGGGGTAGTAGAGGCAGTGGATTATTATCCAGAGTATAATGCCCTTGGGGTACAATGGCATCCCGAGGCACTTGCCTGTGGAGGGAAGTCGAGACACCTAGAGCTATTTAAGTGGTTAGTAGGCGAGGCGAGGTTGTTCCAAGAGGCTCGCCGTATTCATCAGCATGTTGTTACGCTTGATTCGCATGTAGATACACCATCATTATTGGTTGGGAACCCTTGTGGAGATAGCGATACGGCTCGGGTAGATTATCCTGGAATGGTGATTGGTGGGCTGGATGTGGTCTTTATGGCGGCTTATGTAGCGCAGGGGAGCGACGATGCCTATAATCATGTGATAGAGATGCTTGACGCTACTGATAGGTATGCCGAACAATCGGAGGGTAAGATAGTGGTATTGGGAGAGACCACTAAGGCTTGGGAGAATAAGGTAAGTCGTCGGAAGATGCTCTGCAAGGCGGTAGAGAATGGGTATGCCATAGGCGATGATCTTACGAAGCTAGAGGTGTTGGCTCATCGTGGTGTAAAGTATATGACCCTTTGTCACAACGGTGATAATCTCATCTGTGATTCTGGAGCAAGGAGTCTGCAAACACATGGTGGGTTAAGTGACTTTGGAAAGAAGGTCGTAAGAGAAATGAATCGGCTAGGTATTATAGTAGATGTATCGCATGCCTCTGATTCTACTGTGCGTGATGTATTGGCGGAGAGTGATCAACCGATTATTGCTAGTCATAGTTCTTGTAGAGCACTCTATGACCACTCGCGTAACCTACCCGATGAACTACTGAAGGCAATAGCCGAGAAGGGTGGAGTGGTTCAGCTCTGTATGTACTATGGATTCTTGGGGGGCAAGCATGCAACACTATTGGACTTTGTAGACCATATACTACACGCAATGGAGGTGATGGGAGAAAAGCACGTGGGTATTGGTACAGACTTTGATGGCGGGGGAGAAGTTATTGGTTGCCGAAATACCGCTGCTTTGCCACGCATTACGGTGGAACTTCTGCGCCGAGGAGTTGCAATAAAGCAACTAAAGGCGCTTTGGGGAGAGAATTTATTAAATGTGATTAAGTAATTGTTTATCTTTGTGGCTGATTGTCAGAATTAACCTACTACGTATATTAGTTGTATGAATAAGATTGTCTCCAAGGAGTTCCTCTCCGAAAGGGTAGTTAAGTTTGTAATCGAGGCTCCTCGTATTGCGAAGTCACGCAAGGCAGGGCATTTTGTGATTGTGCGTGTCGGTGCGATGGGCGAGCGTATTCCGCTTACTATTGCCGACTCAGATCCTGTAGAGGGTACCATTACAATGGTGGTACAGAATGTCGGTAGAAGCTCTCAGAAACTCTGTGCTCTGAATGAGGGTGAGTATGTCACCGATGTGGTGGGGCCTCTCGGTCAGGCTACTAAAATAAAGAAATATGGTACTGTAGTCTGTGCTGGAGGTGGCGTAGGTGTTGCTCCGCTTTTCCCTATAGTACAGGCGATGCATGAGGCTGGTAACCGTGTGATTGTGGTACTGGCAGCACGTAATAAAGATCTCATAATACTAGAAAAGGAGATGCGTGCTAATTCGGATGAAGTAGTCATCATGACCGACGACGGTTCGTCGGGAAAGCAAGGACTAGTGACCGCAGGTATCGAAGAGGTATTGCAGCGGGAGAAGGTAGATCTTTGTGTTACTATTGGTCCTGCTATCATGATGAAGTTTGTGGCAGAGCTTACTAAGAAGTATGAGGTACCTACCTATGCTAGTCTCAATACGATTATGGTGGATGGTACTGGTATGTGTGGCGCTTGTCGAATCACGGTGGATGGCCAGACTAAGTTTGTGTGTGTCGATGGTCCTGAGTTTGACGCACACAAGGTGGACTTCGATGAGATGCTTAAGAGGATGAACGCATTTAGAGATCAAGAGAAGGCATAATAAGACATGGATCTAATCAAAGAAAGACGTGCCCAAGAGTGGCGTGAAGAGCTCCGTAAGGCTACTAGCCCTAAGGAGCGTATGGCGATGACTAGGGTAGAGATGCCTGCCTTAGACGGTAAATACAGGGCTACGAACCATGAGGAGGTAAGCCAAGGTCTTACTGATGAGATGGCAAGAAGCGAGGCCAAGCGTTGTCTCGACTGTGTCAATCCATCATGTATGGAGGGTTGCCCTGTAAGTATTCATATACCTAGCTTTATCAAGAATGTAGAGGCGGGTAATATAATGGATGCAGCTAAAGTTATTCGCGAGACTAGCTCATTGCCTGGTGTGTGCGGTCGTGTTTGTCCTCAGGAGAAACAGTGTGAGAGCAAGTGTATCTACACCCAGAAGATGAATAAGCCAGCGGTGGCTATCGGTTTCCTAGAGCGTTATGTTTCGGACTATGAGCGTAAGGCTATCCTTAGTGGCGCAGTCAAGGAGGATACTGAAGAGATTGTCCCTAATGGAATTAAGGTGGCGATAGCAGGTGCTGGTCCAGCTGGTCTCTCTTGCGCTGGTGACTTGGCAAAGTGGGGCTATGATGTGACGGTATTTGATGCACTGCACGAATTGGGAGGCGTACTCAGGTATGGTATCCCAGAGTTTAGGTTGCCTAATGATATCGTAGACTTTGAGATTGATAGGCTAAAGGCGCTTGGTATTAAGTTCGAGACCAATGTAATTGTGGGTAAGACTATCTCCTATGAAGATCTACATGAGGAAGGCTTCAAGGCTATTTTTGTAGCAAGTGGTGCGGGACTTCCACGCTTCATGCATATCCCTGGTGAAAACCTAGTTGGTGTGATGTCTAGTAATGAGTACCTCACCCGTGTCAATCTGATGAAGGCTGGTCAGCCAGGTGCAGATACTCCTGTTTCTCATGGTAAGAATGTCGCCGTTATTGGTGGAGGCAATACAGCTATGGACTCTGTGCGTACCGCACTTCGCTTGGGAGCAAAGCGCGCTATCATTGTTTATCGTCGTAGCGAAGATGAGATGCCTGCTCGTTTGGAGGAGGTACACCATGCCAAGGAGGAGGGTGTTGAGTTTATGACGCTCCATAATCCTATTGAGTACGTGGATGATGGGACAGGCAAAGTACGTGCTATGCGTGTGCAAAAGATGGAGTTAGGCGAACCAGATGCATCAGGACGCCGTAGCCCAGTACCTGTAGAGGGTGCTATCGAGGAGATTGAGGTAGACCAGGTAGTAGTGAGTGTTGGTGTTTCTCCAAACCCTATTATTCCTACTAACTTCAAGGGGCTAAAGATTACTAAGAAAGGAACTATTGAAGTGAAAGCTGAGACCAATCAGAGTGATCTTGAGGATGTATTTGCTGGAGGCGATATTGTACGTGGTGGTGCTACTGTAATCCTCGCTATGGGCGATGGTCGTAAGGCTGCTGCTGGTATCCATGAGTATCTCCAGTCTAATAAGTAATATAAATCCTTTACTATAATCTACACACACTAGGGGTTGGCTATTCGGTAGCCGACCCCTTTTTACATAATGGACAGTGGAGGATCAGGTCTTATATTTGGCATAACGTAGCGGTATTTGTGCCAAAAATAAGTATCTTTGTCGCGGTAATAATTTTTGAAAGATAACGTTATGGCTTACGGTTTATTAAAGGGGAAGAGGGGAATAGTATTTGGTGCACTTAACGAGCAGTCTATTGCTTGGAAGGTAGCGGAGCGAGTAGTAGAGGAGGGAGCAACAATCACCTTGACCAATACTGCTATTGCGCTTCGTATGGGTACGCTCAATGACCTTGCGGCTAAGACAGGCGCCAAGGTTATTGCATGTGATGCTACTAGTATTGAGGATCTTGAGAATGTGTTTATCGAGAGCCAAAAGGAGCTTGGTGGTAAGATAGACTTTGTTCTACACTCTATAGGCATGAGTCCTAATGTGCGTAAAGGTATTCCTTATGATGATATCAACTACGCTAATATGACCAAGACACTGGATATCTCGGCAATCTCATTGCATAAGATGCTATCGGTGGCTAAGAAACTTGATGCTATCTCTGAGGGTGGTTCGGTAGTCGCACTCACCTATATTGCAGCACAGCGTAGCTTTGTGGGCTATAGTGATATGGCAGATGCCAAGTCACTTCTTGAGTCTATCACTCGTAATTTTGGCATGATCTATGGTAAGGAGAAGGGCGTTCGAATCAATACTGTGAGCCAGTCGCCTACTGTGACTACAGCGGGTAGTGGAGTAGAGGGTATGAATCTGCTTCGTCACTTTGCTGAGAAGGTAGCTCCTCTGGGCAATGCCGATGCCGATGATTGTGCAGACTACTGTGTAACTCTCTTTAGTGACCTTACTCGTAAGGTGACCATGCAAAACCTCTTCCATGATGGTGGTTTCTCTACCACAGGTATGAGCGCAGATGCTCTTGAGCAATACACTAAGGGTGGTCTTGATAATATAGACTAAGGATGGAGGATGTAGGATTTATCCAATGGGCGCTAGAGCACCTAAATTATTGGACAGTGACCTTATTGATGGCCATTGAGAGTTCTTTTATTCCATTTCCTAGCGAGATTGTTGTTCCACCTGCAGCATATATGGCTGCTTCAGGCGAGAGCGATATGACCTTCGTGGGTATTATCTTTTTCTCTACTCTAGGCGCAATGATAGGAGCTTTTATCAATTATTCATTAGCGCTTTGGTTGGGACGGCCGATAGTGCATCGCTTTGCAAGAAGTAGAATAGGGGGCTTTTTCCTACTTTCCGAAGAGGCTGTAGTGAAAGCAGAGCAGTACTTTAATGAGCATGGCAAGATATCGACGTTTATCGGGAGATTAGTTCCGGGTATTCGTCAGTTAATCTCAGTCCCTGCGGGGTTGGCTAATATGCGTATAGCTAAGTTTGCCCTTTTTACAGCACTAGGTGCGGGTGTGTGGAATATGCTACTCGCTACAATAGGGTGGTATCTACAGGATGTAGTGCCTTATGATCAGCTTCGTACTAGTGTGGAGCACTACAGTAAGCCTATTGGTTACGCGATCTTGGCCATTGTCCTCTTGGTACTCAGCTACATGCTCTTTAAGGCTTTATCAAGACCGAAGGTTAATATAACAAATGACTAAGAAGATAATTGTAGAGATTTGGGCTGATATTACTTGCCCCTTCTGTTATATCGGGGAGACCTTACTACAGCGAGAGCTTGAGCAATGGGTACATGCCGATATGGTGGATGTGAGGTGGAGGAGTTCGCTCCTTTCGCCACAACTTCCTCTTGAGAAGTCTTTTACTTGGACTGAGACTGTGGCTAGGATAAAGGCTCCAGAGCAACTAGCTCTTTTCCAAAAGAAGACTGAGGTATTGAAGCGCCTATCCGAGAAGTATGGCTTGGCATACAACCTAGAAACAGCTTACTCACACAATGCCCAGCGTGCAGCTAGGCTATTAAAGGCCGCAGGAGAGTTCGGGCTTACACTACGGCTTGCAAACCTATTTGGTCGGGGGTATTTTTCTGAAGGGAAGGACTATAGTAAGCCTGAAGAGCTAAGAAACACTGCACTTGAGGCTGGACTTCCTAAGGAGGTTATCGACAATGTGCTTCATGGAGATCTCTATCTAGCAGAGGTGGAGGCAGACCAAGTGCTGGCGGAAAAGTATACCCCTAACTACGTCCCAACGATCTACTTTAATGGCAGTGAGATGATAGAAGGTATCCTCAAACCGGAGCAGTTAAGGCGAAGTCTTGAGATGGCTTGGGAGAAGCTTTAAGAGAGTAGTGAACACATAACGACTACGCCGATTATCAGAGTCGTCATATTAGTATAGCGGAGGAGCTTGTTTAGGCTCCTCCCTTTTAGTCTACGAATGGCAAGATAACCATTGCCGAATAGTAATAACCCTACAATCCCAACAACGATGGCACCTACCCAGCTCCCTTCATTCCCCAATCCTATAATTAAGAATACGAGTGTCAATAGGGCGTTGATTAGGTAGAGCATCGGCCCCGACCTTCTACCCATTCTCACGATAAGCGTTCGCTTGCCGCTCTCCATATCTTCGGTGTAATCTCGGTAGTTGTTACACACAAGAATATTTGCCTCCCAAAGCCCAATCCCAAGGGCGAGGAGGATAAGATAGAACGGAGGCCTACAAGCTGCGATAGCATAATAGGCAGCCAGAATAGGCACCAGACCATAGAATAGCACTACAGCAAAATCTCCTAAGGCAGTCCTAGATAGAGAGTAGGGAGTCGCAGAGTAGGCAATCACACCGATAACCACTATTGCTCCAATCGCTATTAACCACCAATTGGTTAGAGCCACAAGAGAAATGCCTGCGATAGCGCACACAGAAAGTGAGAGACCAAGAGCCATCAACATCTGCTTTGGTGTTACTTCCCCAGTAGTCAGCAACCTCGAAAAGCCTATCCGCTGATCCGTATCTTCCCCACTCTTATAGCCGAAGTAGTCGTTAGCGAAGTTGCTAGAAATCTGAGCCGTAACGGCGACAATGAAAGCAAGTAGATACAATCCCCAATGCATATTATCTTCGGCAAGCAAAGCACCGAGCAGTATCAGCATTGGCGCAATGGAAGCACCTAGAGTGTGCGGACGGGTCGCATATATCCAAGTACGGATGCGGTCTTTCATACCCCCTCGTGAAAGAGGTGATAGCTCAGTAGGCGAAGAGATTCTATCTTATCCTCATTCCTAACGAGGATAGATACGCCATAGTTAGACCCTCCATAGGAAATCATTCGTACCGGTATATCTTGTAGCGCCTCTATTACTTTGCTCTCAAAGCCAACATTTTTCCAGTTGAGGTCACCCACCACACTAATGATAGACATATTCTCGTCTACTGATACATGTGCAATCTTATTCAGTTCAGATAGAATCTCCTCTAGTCTATTCGGATTGTCAATGGTTAGCGACACAGCTACTTCACTAGTTGTCACCATATCTACTGGAGTCTGATGACGTTCAAATATTTCAAATACCTTCCTCAGAAAACCTTGAGCCAGTAGCATGCGCGTACTCAGTATGCGGAGTACCGTAATACCGTCTTTAGCGGCTACAGCCTTAAGCTCACCTTCAATGATTCTATTAGAGATAAATGTGCCCTCTGCCGATGGCTCCATGGAGTTGAGCAAACGGACAGGGATATTAGCCATCTTAGCCGGATGAATACATGTTGGATGCAATATCTTCGCACCGAAGTAAGCAAGCTCAGCTGCCTCATCAAAGTGGAGATGACGCACCGCAGTTGTATGGCTTACCATACGAGGGTCATTATTGTGTAGCCCATCTATATCCGTCCAAATCTGAATTTCCTTAGCATCCACGGCAGCACCGACCAGCGATGCAGTATAGTCACTACCGCCACGCTTTAGATTGTCTACCTCGAGGTAAGCATTCCGGCAGATGTACCCTTCTGTAATAAATATTTGTTGCTGTGGGTAGTGGCTAAGGAGTTCAAGTAGTTGTTCCTTGATGAGCTTTTGATTGGGCTCACCCTGCTTATTGGTAATCATATAGTCCAGGGCAGAGATCTTGATAGCCTTCAAACCCTCTTCTACTAGGTGAAGGCGCATCATCTCCACCGATATTATCTCTCCTTGGGCTAGCACCTGACGCTCTTCAAAGTCGGTGAAATACTCCCCTTTGAAGCCGCGAAGGAAATCCATAATCTCAGCTACAAAAGCTCTGGAGGATGCTCTATTTTTCTCATCCTTATACAGGTCATGTATTACGGCATGGTACAAGCTTTCTAGCTCATTGATTTTATTGAGTGCTCCCTGAGCATTGTTGCTATAATAGAGTTGACTAATCTCTACCAGCCTATTGGTAACCCCCGACATGGCACTGAGGACAACTATCTTCCTCCCTTCGGTGCTGACTAATTGGGCTACATTTCTAATACGCTCAGCGTTACCTACAGAGGTGCCGCCGAACTTCATGACCACTAGATCTGAATAATTATTGCTTTGAATCATCGTGCCGATTAAATCTCTTCCCTTAATTGCATCTCTTTCAGTTTACCCTCTATCACTTGGACTATACGAGCTGGGTGCTTCTTCACAAGCGCATAGTTGTGCGTACTCATCAATACGGCTGTACCTGCATTGCTAATTTCTCTAAGTAGCGTAACAATCTGCTCTCCTGTGAGAGGGTCAAGATTTCCTGTCGGCTCGTCTGCAAGAATCATCTTAGGCTTGTTAAGTAGGGCACGCGAGATTACCACACGTTGCTGCTCACCACCCGAGAGTTCATGTGGCAACTTGTAACCTTTGCTTTCGAGACCTACCTGCTCCAATACCTCTGAGATACGGTTGCGTATAAGAGACTTATCCTTCCAACCGGTGGCTTTGAGGACAAACTCTAAGTTCTTTTCTACAGAGCGATCAGTGAGCAACTGAAAATCTTGGAAGATGATGCCGAGATGGCGGCGGAGATATGGGATTTGTTTCCTTTTAATCTTCCTAAGGTCATAGTCTGCAAACCGCCCCTCGCCCTGAGCAATAGGGAGGTCGGCATAGACCGACTTGATAAGTGTGGACTTGCCAGCACCTACACGTCCTATGAGGTAAACAAATTCTCCTGGAAATATGTCGAGCGAAGCACCATTGAGAATGATATTCTCATCGCGCTTCACAATTATATCTTTTAGCGTAAGTAATGCCTCTTCTGCCATCTCTATCATACTATAATATTATGGTGCAAATTTAGTCAATTCCCACCACTTCCCTAAATAACGCTCAATAAATTACCTAAAATACTTCCTAATTGTGTAGAAGATGTTTCGATGCCAATAACCAAAGCACTATCTACGTCGGTAGCTCTGGCCATCTCACTTATATCGAAGGGTAGTGCTGCAATTATCTCCCCATCGCACTCCAGTACAGGGCAAAATGGTCTGTAGAACTCAGGGACACCTTTCTCCCCTAGATACCTGAAGAGTGATTTTCGTCCTTGCTTCATGCCAAAGGGCCGGAACATATCTTCATGCTTTCCCATTCGCACCAATAGCTCCTTATCCCTATAACCATTGTCTATATACAGTATCTTCGTTCCCCTCTTTTCTCCTTTATGGATGGTTAATGAGTCGAGAACACATGAGTCCGTTAGTGGTATTGGCTCGAAGCCCTTGTACTCCGATTCATGTCCTATTATATACAACTTGCTCCGATATATCTGTGCCAGTGCATCTCTATTCCGAAAGGAAATACTCTTCTTGCTCTCTGAGCTCTCAAGCATATCCTCAGCTTGAGCATAATTAAACCCAAGGTAGTGTACCCACCTTTTGAAGAAGTATCTACTACTAGTACTGTGTATCGCTTCTCTTAGGTCGATACTATTTTCCTTTACATCAACATAACGGCTCTCAAATATCTCTTTCTGCTCATCCAGCACTAGTTGCTCTTCTTCGATGTGCGACATACTCTCCAGCATGCTAGACCTAAACGAAGGATTAAGCACTTCAAAAGCAGGTATCAATTTGTGCCTTATGTAGTTGCGCTTTATCTCAGTGTCTCTATTTGTGCTATCCGTCACATACTCTAGTTGTTGTGTTTCGATATACTTAAGCACCTCTTTTCTCGTTGTGGTGAGGAATGGGCGGAAGATATTACCATTGACCACCCTCATGCCTGCTAGCCCATTTCCACCAGTGCCTCTTGCCAGATTGAGTAGAGCTGTCTCTACCTGATCATCGGCATGATGCGCCACAGTAATCCATTGGCATTGCTTCTCAGATGCCACAATACCAAATACTTCGTATCTAATCTCACGGGCAGCCATTTCTATAGATATTCCTTCTCCCTTAGCAACAGCTTCTGTCTGAGCCGATGATATGGCAAGAGTAATACCAGGGAAGTGCGTCTTACAAAACTCCTCTACAAATCTCTGATCTCTCTCGCTCTCCTCTCCCCTCAGATGGAAGTTGACATGAATTGGGAGTATCTGGTAACCCATACTATACAATAGGTGGGCGAGAGCAATTGAGTCTGCCCCTCCACTTAGCCCTACGAGCACTTTTTCGTCTGGCGCTATCGTATGCCTAATCAGTCTCTTCGCTTCTTCTAGCATAACTTAGAATGGATAAATAAGGGGTAGCGCTACTACCATCACAATCAGAATCACCACCTGTAGTGGTAGCCCAACCTTGATGTAGTCCTTAAAACTATACTTACCAACACTCATCACCATGGCATTAGGGGGTGTGGAGAATGGGCTAGCAAAGCACATACTGGCAGCTACGGTAACCCCTATAAGGAAGGGCATGGGGTTTACCTCTAGCATCTGAGCCGCAGCTATAGCAATAGGAGCAAAGAGGATAGCTGTAGCAGTATTGCTGATAAACATTGTGAGTATGGAGGTGCCAAGAAGAATCCCCGCAAGTACGGCATAAGGACCCATTGACCCTAAAGAGTGTACAAGTCCATCCGAGATAAGGCTACTAAGCCCCGTATTCTCCATGGCAGTCGCTAGTGGCATCATGCAAGCAAATAGCACTACACTGTCCCAATTGATTGTATTATAAGCATCCTTAGCACTCCTGAAGCAGCCTCCGAGAATAACCAGCACAGTGGCAATCAATACCGATACCACAGGGGGCAACCAATTAAATACCATGGATAGAATCATGAGTAGGATAACAATAGAGGCAAAGGTGCCCTTATGGTCTAGCGTTATCTTGGAAGCCTTATCCTCTGGTTGCCCAATGACTACAATATCACTCTCCATTTGGCTCATTTTCGCAATATCTTCCCAGGTGCCTTGTACTAAGAGCATATCACCCGAGAGGAGCTTTGTATTGGAGATATCCTGTAGGAGATAATTGTCATTGCGTTGCACAGCTAGGATATTGACATTGTACATGTTCCTCAGGTGTGTATCCCGGACTAGTTTGTCGTTAAGGCGTGACCCTCTTAGGAGTACCACTTCCGCCAATCCAAACTGGTTGAACTTAAACTTGCCGCTAAACTTAGGTGGGGTGACCGCTAGTTCGGAAGTAGCATCGAAAAACTTCAGACGATTCTCCTCTGCAAATCGCTTTATATCATCAAACTCTCCCAAGACATACAGGAGGTCATTCAGCCCAATCTCAGTATCTCCTTCAGGTAAGTTGGCAACCACATTCCTACCAAATGCTGTATGGTGACGGGTACGGATCTCTGCTATCGTACAAGAATAGCGCTGAGTGATGGCGAGTTCCTTGAGGGTCTTCCCTATTAAGGGAGAGTCTTTTGCAATATCCAGTCTATAGAGATTATCTACAATCTTGTATTCATACGATAGTTGATGTTGGCTCTTGACTCTCGACTTGCCTCCATTGCTTTGCCCTTTCTCTCCTTTTTCTAATAGCTTGGACATTGGAATCAGCATCACCATACCCAATACTAGAATGATCAGACCTACAGGAAGGGTGGTAAAGAAGCCGAGCCCCTCATACCCTGCCTTCATCAACACACCGTGTACGATGAGAGTAGGGGGCGTACCGATAAGAGTCATCATACCGCTGATACTACACATGAAAGCCATGGGCATCAGTAGGCGGCTAGGATTGGTATTAGACTGGTTGGCTAGGCTTATCACAATTGGCATCAATATAGCAGCAGTACCTGTATTGCTCACAAATAATCCTACTACAACGGTCACGAGCATCACCATCATTGAGAGTTTATTGGGACTACCTCCAGCAAGAGCCAATGTCTTATTGCTAATCTTAGTAGCTATACCTGTCTGGGTTATGGCTCCGCCTATGATAAATAGCCCTGCAATCATGATGACTACCGAGTTGGAAAACCCTGCCAATCCCTCTTCGGGTGTGATTACCCCAGTGAGTACCAATGCCAGCATTGAGCAAATGGCAATGATATCGGAGCGAATCTTATCCCATACCAATAGTGCTGAAGTGAGCACTAATATTATAAGTGTCGCAATCATACTAAATTTCATTCCTATCGAGTATTTGCAAACTTAACTATTTTTTGAGACTATAGCACTTGCGGTATTGACCCTTTGTCTTTTGTCTCTTCCTCTTTCTGTAGGTACTATTTCCAGCCAGGCTCTAGGTATATCAGAGAAAGTCCCTCTAGGGAGAAACTGGAGTCCCTCTAGGGAGAAACTGGAGTCCCTCGCCGGAGAGACTTTTTCTACTCAGTAGTGCGCCATCTTATTTTCTATAGAGAGAGGAACTCTCTAGGCATGATCTTTTTTATCTATTTGGGTAATTATTAGTAAATTGCAGGTCGAATCACCTGATTTGCTATAGTATGGGCTGGAATATCTTGGGGAACATATTATTGATGATTATAGTTATTGGCATTATCTTTGTCATTATACTAGAAAACAGAAATCCACACAAGGCTATTGGTTGGCTAATCATATTAGTACTCCTGCCTGGCGTGGGGGTCTTGCTGTATGCCTTACTTGGGCAGGAAAAACTTTATCTGCGGAAGATCAATAGACATGCACCAGAGCACTTTGATCTCAATGAAACGCCCTCTTTTTCGGAGGATAATAAAGATCAAGTAGTCAATGATCAGCAAAAACAACTCTATGATATGGTGTATCATGCTACCCTAGGTAGCATGCTCAAAGCGGATGAGGTGGCTACGTTTACCAATGGTATTGATAAGTTGTATGCACTTCTGGAGGATATCAAGCGTGCCAAGCGTTTTATCCATATAGAGTATTATCGCTTTTTAGATGATAAGTCGGGGCAGCTTGTCTCGGAAGCTCTGAAGGAAAAAGCAGCACAGGGCGTGAAGGTACGATTGCTTTGTGACTATGTTGGAAGCTTCTCTACACGTAATTCTTTCTTTTCTGACCTCAGGAAGCATGGGATAGAGGTTCGGCAGTTCCTCAAAGTAGTGTTCCCATCTCTAAGGAGTGATATTAACTTCCGTGACCATCGCAAGATAGTGGTTATCGACAGCAATATTGGCTATATCGGGGGCATGAATATCGCTGATCACTACTCTTTTGGTAATATTAGGGGGACATGGAGGGACGCTCACTTTAGAATAACTGGTCTAGCTGTGAATGGTCTGCAAGCTGCCTTTATGTCGGACTGGTATGTAGCAAGCAAGATAGCTCTTTCTTACGACTATTTCTTAAATCCCATTGAGGGGCGACATGTACAGGCAGCACCTAATTTCTCGGATGGTTATGTAAGGGCACCTAAGGTAGGGGATGTGCAGATGCAGACTTTCACGAGTGGTCCTACAAGTCTGTATGATACTTTGCTACAAGTCTGGTGCCGAAGTATTTATGGGGCTAAGGAGCGTATCTATATAGAGACACCTTACTTTTTACCACCCGATGCCCTCCTAAAAGCACTCATTGGTGCAGCTCTAGGAGGTGTGGAGGTGTATATGGTTATCCCTGCAGCTAGTGACATCTGCCCCTTAAAGTTTGCTATCCAATCATACTATGAGGAGCTTCTGGAAGCAGGTGTTAAGCTCTACAGGTACGACGGTGAGTTTAACCACTCTAAGCTACTGACTATTGATGGAGAGGTATGCTTTATTGGTTCAGCTAATATGGACTTCAGGAGCCTTGAGCATAATTTTGAGATAACATCGGTGGTATATAACCAGCCTTTTGCTCGTCAGATAGAAGATATGATAAGGCAGGATATTGATAAGTACTGCACTGTTTACGACCTCGAGCGCTGGAAGAGGCGCAGCTTAGCCCTGAGATTTACACAGTCCTTTTGTAGACTATTCTCTCCTCTTATGTAACGCAAATGTAACAGCTCCGAAACACCATAGATACACCACCTTATTATCTTTGCGATAGAAAAAGGGAAGATGAGGATATAGGCAGTAGATAATCACAGTCTAGCATATTGCTAAACCTCATGAAGAGTATTCATAATGAAATGATAATAGGTGTATGAAATTAATGAAATGGTCAGTACTTGCTGTAATATCAGTGTCGCTACTCACAGCTTGTGGTAGTGGAGGGAGTAAGGTATCACTAAGTGGTGCAGGAGCTACGTTCCCTGCCCCATTTTACAATGATGCTACGAAACAGTACGGAGAGATTTCTGGCTTACGGGTGAGCTATGGCGCCACCGGTAGTGGCGCAGGTATCCGTAATCTTCAGGATCTTACTGTAGACTTTGGTGGTACTGATGTATTCCTTTCGGATGAGGAGATGAAGAGGATGTCTGGGGAAGTGCTGCATATCCCTACTTGTATCGGTGGAGTTGTGATGGGCTATAACCTTCCTGGGGTGACGGAGCTTAACCTTAGTCCTACTCTCGTAACCAAGATGTATATGGGTGAGATTAGTAATTGGAATGACCCACAAATTGCAGCAGTCAATCCAGGTGTCACACTCCCAGACCAAGCTATTACACCTGTATATCGGAGTGAGGGTAGTGGGACAACAGCTGTATTCTCGGGCTTTATGTCGGCAGTGGACTCAGTGTGGGCTGCTACTTTCGGTGCAGGGAAGTCGATTGACTTTACTAATGGCATCGCTGCAAAAGGCAATCCTGGTGTTGCTGGAGTAATCAATGAGACAGTAGGTTCGATTGGCTATTTGGGCTCTGAGTATACTTTGGCTCTAAATATCCCATCTGCTAAGATGCTCAATAGTGCCGGTAACTATGTGGATGCCAATATGGAGAGTATCTCTCTGAGTGGCGATGTCGCAGATATGCCAGATGATACCCGAAAGGTTATCTCTAATTCGGCTAATCCTAACGCTTATCCAATTAGTACATTTACTTGGCTGATTACCTACAAGGAGCAGTCCTATAATAATAGGAGTGTTGCACAAGCTAAGGCGTTGCAGAACTTCCTCCTTTATCTTGTGGGTGATGAAGGCGCAGAGAGTGCAAGTAAAACTCACTTCTCTCCACTTCCAGCAGCCGCAAGGGCAAAGGCTGAGGCTGCTATCAATAGTATGACCTATGGTGGTGCACTCCTCAAGGATCTCGGAATAGAGTAAGTCTTCATAGGGCTTTGGGTGGTGAGTGGTGGACAGTAGGTGCCAAAATATACTAGTTCATAGCTCACCACTTTTCTATTATTATTAAGCTATTGGTCGGATGAAAGACAAGTTGTTTAATCTGCTACTCACGTTCTCAGGGGTGCTGATTATTATGGTCGCGGGCGGTATCCTCTATGCGCTGATGAGCCAGAGTCTACCTGCTATCCAAGAATACGGACTATGGCACTTTATCACCTCTGCGCAGTGGTCAGATAGGGAGAATGTCTTTGGAGCACTCCCATTTATTATAGGGACCTTGATGACCTCGGTATTGGCACTTCTCTTCTGTATCCCTTTCTCACTCTCTGTAGCGCTGTTTACTGGTGAGTACTTTAGGGGCAAAAAGGTCGCTTTGGTTGTAGGTACGGTGGTAGATTTGCTTGCTGGTATTCCATCGATCGTATATGGTCTATGGGGCTTCTATACAGTTCGTCCACTTATGATAAGCATGGGGGTGAATGACCAAGGTATGGGAGTTTTGTTGGCTTCTATTGTGCTCGCTATTATGATTATCCCTTATGCGTCATCATTGAGTTCGGAATTTATTAGCATGGTTCCCAATGATCTTAAAGAAGGGGCGTATAGTTTGGGAGCAACTCGCTTGGAGGTGATAAAGAGCGTATCTATGCCAGCTGCAGGTAGCGGTATATTTGCTGCTTATATCTTGGCATTTGGTCGAGCACTCGGAGAGACAATGGCAGTGACTATGCTGATAGGTAATACCAAGAATATCCCGCTTAGTCTTAGAGATACAGGTGATACAATGGCGAGTGTGATTGCCAATCAGTTTGGTGAGGCTTCTGGTCTTAAGCTGAGTTCGCTCTTCGCTATTGGCTTCCTATTATTCCTCATAACTGCTCTAATCAATCTCTTCGCAAAGAGTGTGATTAAGCGTGTCAATAACCAATAATCCTATGAGTAAGATAAATATTGATACAATCTCTAAGCGCTCAGGCAACCTTAAGCGCAGAGGCGCTCTGAGTAAAGGAGTATTCTTTGCTGTTATCTTACTTAGTGTGCTAACAGCAGTCCCATTGCTCTTTATTCTCTTAGACCTCATCCTAAAGGGTTGGAAACAGTTTAACTTTAGTCTATTCACCGAGGTCGTGCCCACTTCTATGGAGGCGATGTTCGCGAGACAGACTGGTGATATTATCCCAGGTGGTATTCTCAATGGTATTACAGGTACTTTGGTGATGCTGGGTATTGCGATGGTGCTATCAATTCCTATCGGACTCTTTGGTGGCATATACTTATCGGAGAAAAAGGGAACTAAGATGGCAAATATCGTGCGCACCCTTACCGATATACTCCAAGGTATACCTAGTATTGTCTGGGGTATTGTGGTGTACATGCTGGTAGTGAAGGCTATGAATAGTTATAGTGCACTTTCGGGCGGTATCGCACTAGGGCTCATGATGATTCCAATGATTATCCGAAGTACCGAAGAGGGGTTATTGATGATACCATCGACCTATAAGGAGGCAGGGCTTGCACTTGGTGGTTCGTATACTTCCGTAATGTTCAAAGTGATTATTCCAAGCGCCTTCGGAAGTCTTTTCACGGGTATTCTGTTGGCTGTCTCCAGAGTGATGGGAGAGACGGCTCCCCTGATGGTCACAGCACTAGGGGCTACCTATGTGCACTGGGATATATCCCAGCCAATGAGTGCTATCAGTTTGCTGATATGGGAGTTTTATAACGACCCTAATCTAGCTGACTTAGTGTGGTCATCTTCTCTCCTTTTGCTACTTCTTATTCTTAGCATGAATCTTCTAGCGAAGTCTATTGCCGCTAAGTGGAGAATATAAATACATACGATTGATAATGATTATGAACGATAATAAGACCCCCCTCGGAGGTATTCCAGTAGCGGATGGCCTACTCGCTACTCCATCAATATCTAAAGGTGAGCTAACACCCATCATTGAGGTGAAGAACCTATCTGTATCCTATAGTCCGGAAAAGAAAGCTATCAAGGATGTAGATGTTACAATCTATAAGAACCTAATTACCGCAGTAATGGGCCCTAGTGGATGTGGGAAGAGTACCCTACTGCGTGCTATAAATCGCATGCACGACCTCTATCCATCTATAAAGGTGGAGGGACAGATATTGATTGATGGCGAAGACATGTTGTCAATGGATCCCATGCTAGCACGTAGGAGAGCGGGGATGGTATTCCAACGCCCCAATCCCTTTCCTACCATGTCGATTGAGGAGAATGTATTGGCAGGTTATAAACTGAATGGTATCAAGCTCTCTAAAGATGAGCGAGAGGAAATCGTACAAACTAGTCTAGAGAGCGTTGCTCTATGGGATGAAGTGAAGGACTCTATGAAGAAGCGGGGCTCTTTCCTATCAGGAGGTCAGCAACAGAGACTCTGTATCGCTCGTGCCTTGGCACTTCGCCCTGAGGTGCTATTGATGGATGAGCCCACGTCTGCACTCGATCCTATCTCTACCAATAGGGTGGAGGAACTCATCTTCGAGCTTAAGCAGCGGTATACAATCGTGATTGTTACACACAACATGAGTCAAGCTGCAAGACTTTCGGATAAGTCCGTTTTTATGTATCTTGGGGAACTAATCGAGTATGGTGATACCGAGCAGATGTTTACCAAGCCTAAACACAAGCAGACGGAGGATTACTTGACTGGCGTATTTAGCTAATTACTAATGGATAAGAATTAAGGACTATGAATAATAACCCTTTTACTAATCATATCAAGGATCAGCAGTTGCAGATACTTCTCAATCAGTTCGAGATGATTTCTAGGAATACACTGATTCAGCTGTCCATATTGAAGCAGCTATTTGATGAACCTAAGAGTAAGGAGCTATACGAGGAGGCTCTTGGCAATGAGATTATCATCGACCGCTTAGAGGTAAAGATACGAGAGGAGGTTGCTTTCTCTATCTTTAAGTTTTCGCCAGTGGCGGAGGACCTAAGGCGCATTATTGCTTACCAAGACCTTACTACTAACTTAGAACGTATTGGGGATATGGTACTCAATGTAATTCGTTTCGTGAGAGAAACACCCCTCAATGACCCTAAGTTGTATGAAGTGCGCTTGGAGATAGTCAAGATGACTGAGCACGTGACGCAGATGATTCGTAATGCTATCATGTCTTTTACCAGCGGGTCATTAGAAACAGCATACGCAGTCATTAAGAGTGATGATGTGATGGATGATATGTATCATCAGTTGAAGGCTATACACTGTAAGATATTCGCTCATGTCGAGCTTTCTCCAGAGGAGGTGAATTCCTTACTCGCCCTTGAAGGAGTAGGACATAATCTGGAGCGCTGTGGAGATAGCGCTACTAATATAGCAGAATCAACAATTTACCTTGTAAAAGGAAGGGACATCAGACATGTCAAAGAAGGAGACAACTCAGAAAATACTAGTCGTTGATGACGAAAGGGATATTACGGATATCCTACAGTTTAATCTCGAATACGAGGGGTTTGAAGTAACTGCTGCTGCTTCGGCTGAGGAGGCTATGGAACTACTCGACAATAGTTTTTCGCTATTAATTCTCGATGTAATGATGGGGGGAATGACTGGCTTCAAGATGGCAGACCAATTGCGCAAGAGTGGCAATGATATCCCTATTATTTTCCTAACCGCAAAAGACACCGAGAATGACATGCTTACCGGCTTTTCGATAGGCGGAGATGATTATATCAAAAAACCATTCTCTATCAAAGAGCTAGTAGCTCGGGTGCATAGCGTGCTCAATCGTGTTCATATTGCTTATCCCGTGGTAAAAGAGACCACTAACTTACTTGTCCGAGGGACTCTTACTATTGATCTTGAGACAATGAAGGTGTTTTCCTCAGAAGGATTAGTAGAAGTCACTAAGACGGAGTATGACATCCTGAAACTACTTGCAGCCAATGAAGGACGTGTATTCTCACGTACCGAGATATTGGATGCTGTATGGCCCGACAATAGTATTGTGCTTGAGCGAACGGTTGATGTACATATTGCAAGACTAAGGAAGAAGTTAGGGAATGCTGGTAATTGCATAGTTAATCGAGTAGGCTTTGGGTATACTTTTAGGTCTGAGCAACAATAATAATCCTGATGAAACTATGAGACTAGAAACACAATTTGCTCGAAAGTTATTCGCTTTGACTCTCCTTGTCTTATCGCTCTTTGCGGTATTGATGGTGGTCGTACAGCAAAAGTATGAGCACGAATCTCGCTTCGAGGTAATGGCCTCAAGGCTCAATTCCTATAATGAGATTATTGAGAGCGCCTTTACTGGAGGAAGGTTAGATGCTTTGCTGGGTGACATCCCGAGCAACCTGCGCGTCACCATTATTAGCGCCGATGGGAAAGTGCTTGTGGATACTGAGGCAAAGAACGTAGATCAACTCGAAAGCCACGAGAGTCGCCCTGAGCTACAACAAGCTAGGTTCTACAAGCATGGCTCACAAATTCGTGAGTCGGCTACGGTTGGGCACGAGCTGCTTTACTATGCTACCTATTATAGTGACCATTATGTCCGAACGGCTCTTCCATTCGATACAGACTTAAAGGGTGCACTTAAGGCCAGTAACTACTACGTATACGTTGCGATATTTTTCTTCTTCATTATGGTGGTCTTGGTCTATCTCCTGATACAGAGATACGATAAGATGATGTCTAGACTTAGAGAGCTCACGAGAGAGATTGCCAATAATGACTCCAAGATTGACCTAAAGGTAACTTACAAGGAACTAGATGAAGTCTCTAACGAACTAATCAAAATACTCGAGCAAAAGGAAGAAAGTAGGATGAAAGTCGAGGAGGCAAAGGAGCGCCTTATCGAACATTTTAAGTCGTCTAATATTGGTATTGCGCTATTTGATAATGATTGTAGTACTCAGTTTGCCAATACTCACTTTATCCAATATGCCAATATGCTTGCGACAACTCCGATAGTCGACCCCAGAGAGACAATTAATATACCACTTCTGGAACCTGTTAAGCGCTTCCTGCAGGAGAAGACAGAGCAAAATAGCTTGGCGCTCACTATTAGTCATAGCAATAAGATTTATGAGATTAAGACTCTAAAAAGCAGTGCCGGAGGCTATGAAATAACGATTGAGGATATCACTAAACAAGAAAAAAATAGACTCCTCAAGCAGGAGATGACTAGCAATATCACCCATGAGATTCGCACTCCTCTCACCTCCATTCGAGGATATCTGGAGACCCTCAATTTTATGGAACTGTCGGGAGAGAAGCAGAGAGAATTTATCGAGAAAGCCTATAAGCAGGCACTCCGTCTTAGTGATATGATGACGGATATCTCCTTGCTAAGCAAGCTGGATGAGGAGAGCCGACCTTTTGAGTTCGCAACCGTTAATCTGCATCAGGTTACAGAAGAGGTGCGTATCGCATACCTTACCAAAATTGCTGAGGCTGGTAATACATTCAACAATTACCTCCCCGAAGACCTTGAGATTAGAGGCAATCAGTCGTTGCTCTACTCAATCATTCAGAATCTCGTCGAGAACTCACTCCGCTATGCAGGGTCTGAGGTCGAGATGTCTCTCTCTTGCTATCATCAAGATGATAATTACCTTTTTTTATCGTACTATGATACGGGTAGGGGCGTTCAAGTGAGTCAATTGAATAGACTATTCGAACGCTTTTATAGAGTAGATCAAGGGCGTACGCGTGAGACAGGAGGTACAGGACTAGGTCTGAGTATCGTAAAGAATGCAATACTTGTACATGGTGGTCAAGTGCAAGCTCGTATTCATAAGTCCGGAGGATTAGAGATTTTATTTAATCTGCATAGGTAACTGCCTATTATAATGGGTATAGAGAGGGCGTGTCAGTGGCTTTGCATATCAAACCCACTGGCACACCCTCTCTCCCTTTTAGTTTTGGGATTGATGCCGTTTAGCTTTCGACTACAAAATTGTGGGTATCTTTGTCTATCATTTAAAGGATATAATTATGAGAAAGAAGTATAAGATAGGATATGCTCTGTGTGGTGGTGGCGCAAAAGGTTTCGCGCACCTAGGAGCGTTCAAAGTACTCGAAGAGCGAGGGATTCATCCAGATATCATTGCAGGCACAAGTGCAGGAGCTCTTGCTGGCGTCTTTTATGCCGATGGCTTTGCCCCAGAGGAGATTGCAGATTTATTTAGAGGTCATAAGATGACTGACTTTGCAGGGATTAGTCTCTTCTCTGGCGGACTATTAAGACCTAGTGGAGTAGCCAAGATGTTGCGCAATAATCTTCAAGCTCGTAGGTTCGAGGAACTTAAGATTCCATTTAGAGCCGTTGCTACAAATTGGGAAACAGCTCAGATTAAAGTATTTAGCGAAGGAGATAATCTTGTCGATTCCGTCATTGCTTCATGTGCAGTGCCAATGGTGTTTGAGCCCACAGAGATAGATGGTGTGCAATATGTCGATGGTGGTGTGCTCAAAAACTTTCCCGTATCTGTTATAAGGGAGGAAACAGAGTGCGTGATTGGGGTCAATCTTATGAGGTTACAAGAGTTCACTCGATCCAAAAGTATTAAAGGGACAGCCTCTAGATACTACGATATAATCTCCAAGCTCAACGTAAAAGAAGATATTGAGCAAACAGATATCCTGATTGATATGGATGGGTTACGTAACTACTCGATGTTCGACCTGAAATCTATAGACTCCATCATGGATTTAGGGTATAAAAGCACTACTGAAGTATTAGACTCTAAAGATACGAAGGGTAAGCTAAAGAAGTGATTGATATATAGTAAGATATCGTATTATACTGAGCGCCAAATTTTTTCTCTAGGAATAAAAATATTTATTTGTACAGAAAAATTTCCCCTCTCAGTAGGGATAAATTGACCGCGCTACTGAGCGCATTAGCTTAGTAATGGGATTCGCTTATTTGAGAGCTGGTAGTAGCCCTAGTGCCATCCACTTTCAGGCGTGGAAAAGATAGTGGTATAAATGCTTGGTAGTTAGGTTGAATTTTATTACCTTTGCGGTCGCATTTGTGTTTTACTAACAATATATACAATATGATGAACAATTACGAAACCGTTTTCATTTTGACTCCCGATTTGTCTGCAGATCAGACAAAGGAAACGGTAGATAAGTTCGTTAGCATGATCACTGATAATGGTGGTGAGCTAGTGAATCGTGAGGAGTGGGGTATGCGTAAGCTTGCTTATCCTATCCAAGCTAAGTCTACTGGTTACTATGTATTTGTGGAGTTTAAGAGTGAGCCATCTTTTATCTCAACGCTAGAGGTAAACTACCGTCGTGACGATAAAGTGATGCGTTTTCTAACCTTCCGTCAGGATAAGTTTGCGCACGAGTATGCTGAGAAGCGTCGTCGTAATCGTAAGGAGACTAAGGCTGCTGATGAGGTAGCTAGCACTACCACTGAGGAGGAGAACAACTAAAGTAGACGAAGGGAAAGAATTATGGCAAAGAAAGGTAAGGGAAAGTCAGAAGTGCGTTATCTAACGCAGTTGTCTATGGACCGCAATCGTAAGAAGTATTGTCGCTTCAAGAAGGCAGGCATCACTTATGTGGACTACAAGGATCCAGAGTTCCTCAAGAAGTTCCTCAATGAGCAGGGTAAGATTTACCCACGTCGCCTTACTGGCAACTCGCTCAAGATGCAGCGTCGTGTGGCTCAAGCAGTAAAACGTGCACGTCACCTAGCACTGCTTCCATACGTAACCGATATGATGGGTGTTAATTAATAAATAATATAGAGGAGACAGAATATGAAGATTATTTTGAAAGAAGATATGCCAAATCTTGGCTTTAAGGGCGAGATCGTCGATGTAAAGCCAGGTTATGGTAGAAACTTTCTAATCCCACAAGGCAAGGCTATCATTGCGTCTGAGTCTGCAATAAAAATACTTCAGGAGAATCAGCGTCAGCAGGCTCGTAAGATGCAAGCTGAGCTAGATAAGGCTCGCAAGTATGCAGAGAAGATCGAAGGTACTAAGCTGACCTTTGAGGTGAAGACTAGTAATGCAGGTCGTATCTATGGTTCAGTAAATAGCTCAATGGTGGCTGATAAGCTTGAAGAGCTAGGCTTTGCTGAAATCAACCGGAAGATGCTCGTATTGCCTAATATCAAGGAGGTGGGCGAGTATGCAGCTAAAGTGCGTCTACACAAGGATGTTACCGTAGAGGTTCCTGTGACTGTTGTTTCTGATGAGCCTATTGTAAAGGCAGCTCCAGTGGAGCAGGTACCTGTAGCAGAAGAGACTTCTGTAGAGGAAGCAACAGAGGAGACTACTGAGGAGTAATCTCAACTGATTACATAGAAGGCTAGGAACTTAGGCTCCCTGAATATATCTTCAAGGGTGTGTCAAGTGTATTTTGCTTTGCAAGATCATTGACACACCCTTTGGGGTGTGTGATATACGAAATGCAATGGCTGCGAGTATTATCTGGATACTGTTGTGTGAAGCGCTGCACTGAATACAAAAGGCAACGAGGGTGTACCGACACTAAGAGTGTACTCCCTTTCGTGTATCAAACATTTTGCCTATCTAATATGTTTGACTAATAGATACGGGTAAATTTGGCTTGATAATCTCAGTGAAAATGAGTAAATTTGCCCACTTTTTGGTAAGAGTAATAGAGGAGATAGCATGAGACAATTAAAGATAGAAAAGTCGATTACCAGCAGGGACGACGCTGTAATGAATCGCTACATGAAGGAAGTAGCGAAAGAGGAGATGATTACTCCTGAGCAGGAGGCTGAGCTAGCTATGCAGATACAGAGGAATGATGAGAACTCTGCAGCTGCGGTAGATAAGTTGGTTCGTGCCAATCTTCGCTTCGTCATCAGTGTGGCAAAGCAGTATCAGGATCTCGGTCTTCCTCTTATTGACCTTATCAATGAAGGTAACCTAGGTATGATACGTGCAGCTCAGGGTTTCGATGGCTCTAGAGGATTTAAGTTCATCACCTATGCTGTTTGGTGGATTAGGCAGAGTATTCTAAAGGCTCTTGGAGACCAAGGTCGTATTGTTCGTCTACCGCAGAATCAGGTGGGAAATGTGACGAAGCTTAAAGCAGCTCGTGATCGTTTTGAGCAGATGAATCAGCGCCTTCCGTCACCTGAAGAGCTTGCTGATGATCTAGATATGGAGGTGGATAAGGTGATTGATATTATCCAGATTGATAAGGGAGAGGTCTCAGTGGATAAGACCTTTGATGATGGAGAGTCTAATACGCTGCTTGATGTGCTTCAGGATGAGGATGCACGAGATGTTGATGGTGGACTGATTGATGAGAGCTTGGTGAATGAGATTCGTGGGGCTATGCAGTGCCTATCGGAGCGAGAGCAGTTCGTACTTATTCATACTTATGGACTTGGTGGGGAGCAAGAGATGAGTCTTGATGAGATTGGTTCTGCTGTAGGACTTAGCCGAGAACGCGTACGTCAGATACGTGAAAAGGCGATTCGTCAGCTCCGTAAGAATGCCGATGAAACGCAGTTGCGAAGCTATCTTGGCTGATGATAAAAATGCCGTTTTGATATATAGGGAATAGTGCTTAATAGGGCTCTGTTCCCTTTATTTTTTGTAACTTGCAGCCAGTTTAGAAATTAATGCACTTATGAAGACATACGAATACGATTATGTTGTAGTTGGTGGAGGATTAGCAGGGATTAACACTGCCTATCATCTCTCCAGGCTCGGTAGAGTAGCCTTGTTGTCTTTGGCAACACTTGAGGATAGCAATTCTTACTTTGCACAGGGTGGAATGGCTGCTGTTACTGCCCCTAGCGATAGTCCATCTGAGCACTTGGAGGACACTCTGGTAGCTGGTGCTGGGTTGTGCGACCTAGAGGCCGTAAGGATACTTACCGAGAAAGCACCAAAGCGAGTTGACGACCTTATTGGCATGGGTATGCAGTTTGATACCAAGGATGGGGAATTGGAGCTTGGTCTTGAGGGCGGTCATCATCAGCATCGTATCCTACATGCAGGGGGTGATGCAACGGGGAGGCAGATAACTACCTTTATGATTAAGGAGCTTGCAACAAGAGAGAATGTCGATGTTTTTGAGGAGCATGCATTACTTGAGTTGATTGTAAGGGATAATCATTGCTATGGTATCTGGGTGGAGAATATAGTGAGGGGCGAGGAAGAGGCTTTTTATGCGAAGTCTGTAGTTATTGCCACTGGCGGAGCAGCAGCTCTCTATAGACCGACTACCAATCCTCACACAGCTCTTGGCGATGGGTTATCTATTGCTTATCAGGCAGGCGCTGTGGTTAGAGATATGGAGTTTATCCAATTTCATCCAACAGCATTGCATGTTAAGGGTGCTCCAGCTTTCTTGATTAGTGAAGCCGTAAGAGGGGAAGGTGCATACCTGCTTAATCCAGATGGTGAACGCTTTATGCTGGGGCGACACCCAATGGCAGAGTTGGCACCAAGAGATGTAGTTGCTCGAGAGATATACAGCGAGATGCAGAAGTTTGATGTGGAGTCTATGACTCTCTCTCTCAAACATCTTAATGCTGATGTGATTAGAAAACGCTTTCCAAGCATTACAGCCGAGCTTGCATCATTTGGACTTGATCTTACCCAAGAGATTCCTATTGCGCCAGCTGCCCACTATACGGTAGGAGGGCTATTGGTAGACCTAAATGGGTGTACTTCTATTGATGGCTTATATGCTGTGGGCGAGGTGGCTTCTACAGGTGTTATGGGAGCCAATAGGTTGGCTAGTAATTCGCTCGTAGAGTGTGTCGTATTTTCTAAGAATATTGCTGCGCATATTGAGAAGTGTGACTATCCTTTTCTGCCAACAGAGGAAATAGCGCTTATTCCTTGTAAAATGGAGAAGTCACTAACGTTTAGTGACCAGAAATGGATGGAGGAGCATGGCAATAAGCTGATGAAGCGATTGGGCAAGCTCCTAATGAAAAGAGCAGGTATTGTACGAAGTGCCAAGAAATTAAATAAAGCTCTGATAGAGATTACGGATACAATGCAGCAATTAGAGGAACTCGTTAATGCGAGTTTTGCTGTCCGACAGGTATATAACAGATACCTTGTAGGGAACTTGATTGTTCTCTCGGCTCACAGTCGTGAGGAGAGTAGGGGAGGGCACTTCCGCAAGGACTTTCCAGAAACATTGTCGGAGGATTTAGCATATCATACATTGATAAAAGATAATCGAATTAGTAAAGTAAAGCATGGAAAATAATATACTGAAGGAAGACCTACTCGATAGGCTCATTGAGATTGCAATAGAAGAGGATGTAGCATCTGGAGATTTAGCTACCGATGCTATCATAGGAAAAGAAGGTATTTCTCAGGCAATTATCACCGCAAAAGCCGATGGTATCATCTCCGGAATAGAGATAGCTCGTAAGGTGTTTGCTCGTATGGCACGGAGTGAGTATTCATTTGAGGCTTACATTAAAGATGGTGATGCGGTAAAAAGGGGGGATAAGATTTTGGAAATTAAGGCTAGATACAATGATCTTCTTACAGCAGAGAGATTGATGCTTAATTTCCTCCAAAGAATGTCTGGGATTGCTACTGCCACTCATCTACTCGTTTCACTTATCGAGGGAACTAAGGCGGTCGTTTTAGATACTCGCAAGACCGCTCCAGGACACCGAGTCACTGATAAGTTGGCAGTACGTCATGGTGGAGGATCTAATCACCGTATGGGGCTCTATGATATGGCGATGATAAAAGACAACCATATCAAAACTGCAGGAAGTATTAGCCGCGCAATTGAGCAGGTAAAGGCTGTTACTCCACTTTCTGTGAAGGTCGAAGTTGAGACTACTAACCTGAATGAGGTAGAGGAGGCTCTAGCAGGTGGGGCAGACATTATCATGCTAGACAATATGACTATAGAAACAATGAAAGAAGCTGTAGCACTTATTGCAGGTCGTGCAAAGACCGAAGCTTCTGGTAATATTACTTTGGAGCGTATCCGAGAGGTGGCAGAGACAGGAGTGGACTATATCAGTGTTGGGGCTTTGACGCATAGTGTAAAAGCATTGGATATGAGTATGAACTTTAAGATATGATACATCCTATGGAACAACTCATTGAGGAAATTAATAGACTCAAAAGGGAGAAGAATGCTATTGTACTTGGGCACTTTTATGTGCGGTCTGAGGTACAGGCTATTGCTGATTACTTGGGAGATTCCCTTGGGCTCTCGAGAGTGGCTGGAGAGACTAATGCCGATATAATTGTTTTCTGTGGCGTAGAGTTTATGGCAGAGACAGCCTCTATCATCTCTCCTGATAAGAAGGTATTGATTCCTGTAAAAGGAGCTGGATGTACGCTTGCTGAGTCTGTGACAATGGCTGGGATTAATACTTGGAAAGTAAAGCACCCTGATGGGATTGTTGTAAGCTATGTCAATACTACAGCAGAGGTTAAGGCTGTCACTGACTATTGTGTGACCTCTGCCAACGCTCTTAAGATAGTTCAGCAGTTGCCTAAGGATAGACCTATTCTATTTGGTCCTGATAGAAATTTAGGTAGGTACGTGAGCTTAGCTACAGGTAGGGAAATGGATCTATGGCAAGGGGATTGCTATGTGCATAGGTATATTACTCCTGAGGTCGTCATCCGATATCTGGAGCAATATCCAGAGGCGGAGTTGCTCTTGCATCCAGAGGCTGTGGCTTGTAGCTATCCTGAGGTGCTCGATCTTGAAAGGGTTGTGGTTGGTTCTACGACAACTATTATGACACGTCCAGGAGAGAGTAATATCCGACAGTTCCTAATAGCTACCGAATCTGAGACGCTAGCAGAACTAACCCGAAGGTATCCAGACTTAGAGTTTATTCCAGTAATCCCAGAGCACACTTGTGAGTATATGAAGCTTACCACGCTTGAGGATGTTCGTGATGCTTTGCTCCTCGAGCGGTATGAAGTAAAAGTCCCAAGTGATATCCGAGATAAGGCGATTATAGCTATTGATAGGATGCTTGAGCTCTCATAATCTTTGGAGGTATCAAAAGAAAAGGGTAAATTTGGGCAGAGATAAAGTACTTCCTCTATGCTATAGCTATGAGGTGGTATTCCTAGGGATATGGATAGACACAGGTATATTAGAAGGAGTTTGACCCCATGACTTATCTTAAATTTGATAGAGCGAGTCTGACGAATCTTGATGAATCGCTTCAGAAAGAGATCCTACGAGCGAATAGCAAGGGAGGGTACTCTTGCTCGACGATATTAGGATGCAATACTAGGAAGTACCATGGTATGCTGGTCGTGCCTTCATCTATGCAATTGGCTGAGCGATGGGTGCTTTTGTCTTCTATGGATGAGACCGTTATTCAGCATGGTGCGGAGTTTAACTTGGCTGTCCATAAGTATTCGGACGGAACTTTTAGCCCCAATGGTCATAAGTATGTGCGTGAGTTCGATGTAGAGCGTGCGACTACTATTGTATATAGGGTAGGTGGTGTAGTGCTAGAGAAAAAACTGTTGCTTTCTAGTACGAGCAATAGCCTGATTATCCGATACAAGCTTTTGGATGCTCATTCTCGTACTATATTGCGATTCAAGCCACTTCTTGCTTTTAGAAAGACAAAAGAGTTGACCTACGAGAATAATCAGGTCGATTGGTCCTATAAGGAGGAGGGGAATGGTATTTCTATGTGTCTCTATGCTGGGGCGCCAAGGTTGTTTATGCAATTTTCAAAGCCTGTCACCTATACTCATGCCCCACACTGGAATAAAAACCTATATTATGATAAGGAGGCTGAAAGAGAGCATAATTGTATAGAGGATCTGCCTGTGCCAGGAGTATTTGAGTGCGAGATAAAGAGAGGGGAGGAAGTCTATTGCTCTGTTTCTGATACAGTGATATCACCCAGCGACATTCAGTTGCATTTTGAGGATGGTGAGTCTCGTATTATCCCAAGAGATAGTTTCGTTAATTGCCTTAAGGGGGCTGTTGGTCAATATTACTTTACTCCAGTGGAGGGCAAAAGCTATCTTCAAGCTGGCTTCCCATGGTTCAATATTCGCCATCGAGACCAAATGATTGGTCTTACGGCTGCAAGTTTTGGCATAGATAAGCCAGAGCGATACAAGGCTGTTATGGATACAGCATTGGCAGCTATATGGAGGTATTATGACGAAGGAGTAGAGGATGAAATTATTACAGGGTTAGACCAGCCAGATGCTCTGCTTTGGCTTATTAACTGTATCCAAGATTACTCTAGATGGGTTGGGATTGAGCGGACGCGGCAGGAGTATGGTGACACCATTAAGAAAGCAATCCATATTATTCGCTCAGGGAAAGTCGCTCAGATGCGTGTGATGGAGAATGGTTTGCTCTACGCTATCCCAGAACGAATGGATAAGCCCCTTACATGGATGGATGCTACGATTGACGGATATCCAGTAGTCGACAGGCAGGGATATATTGTGGAGTTCAATGCTTTGTGGTATAATGCTCTTTGCTTTAATAGAGATTTATTCGAGATAAAGGATTTACAAGAAAACGACTTTATTGAGAGGGTCTCAGAGAGCTTTATTAGGGTGTTTGTCAATGAACATGACTACCTCTTTGACTATGTAGCAGAGGGTAGAGAGAAAGATTGGAGTGTGCGACCAAATCAGATTTTGGCTGCCGGTCTTTCTTACTCTCCGCTATCGAGAAGGCTTCAGAGAAGTATCTTGGATATCGTGACCAAAGAGCTATTGACGCCTAAGGGTCTACGTTCGTTATCGCCAATTAGCGGGTTTTACAGAGGCTATTGTGGTGGCAGCAATAATGAAAGAGCCTATGCATATTTGCAAGGTGGAGTATGGAGTTGGTTAGTGTATTACTATATGAGTGCCTACCTTAAGCTTTTTAGGAGGGTAGGGGTCTCCTTTGTGGATAGAATTTTGATTCCTTTTGAGGACGAGATGAAACGCCATGGTATCAGTAATATTTCAGAGGTATACGATGGGACACCACCTTATGTAGGAAGAAGCGCTATCTCATTTATGCTGAGTGTAACTGCCTTGTTACGTATCAAAAATAGGCTAGATGAGTTTAAGGAATCAGAGTCAGATGATATTTTTGACCTGCGTTTGAGCCTTACATCGCACCATAAAAGTTCGCCTGATGCTGGTCTTGAGACATCGGGAAGAGAATAGGGAGGAATAATAGTAGGCAGATAGAGCAGAAGATATGAAGGCACTAATGTTTGGATGGGAGTTCCCTCCACATATCCTAGGAGGACTAGGTACAGCCAGTTACGGTCTTACTAAAGGTCTTTGTAAGCAAGAGGATATGGAGGTTACCTTTGTGATGCCGAAACCGTGGGGAGACGAAGACAAGTCTTTTACGCGGATTATAGGTATGTCACAGGTTCCTGTGGTGTATCGTAATGTAGAATATGAGCGTGTAAGAGAGATGATAGGGCATCTAATGGAGCCCGAAATGTACTTCCATTTGCGTAATCATATTTACGCCGATTTTAGTTATCTTCGCACAGACGAACTTGGATGTATCGAATTCTCTGGAAAGTATCCAGATAATCTTTACGAAGAAATTAATAACTACTCTATTGCCGCAGGGGTTATTGCGCGTGCTGAGCACTTTGATATTATACATGCCCATGATTGGTTAACCTACTCGGCTGGTATTCATGCGAAGCAGGTATCGGGTAGACCGCTTGTTGTACACGTGCATGCTACGGACTTTGACCGCAGTCGAGGGAATGTCAATCCTCAGGTGTATAGTATGGAGAAGAATGGTTTTGACCATGCCGATCATATCATGTGCGTAAGCGAAGCTACTCGGAGGATTGTGATAGAAAAGTATCATCAAGATCCAAGTAAGGTAACAGCTGTGCACAATGCTGTGACGCCATTGGAGCCATCTATTCTTGCTATCCCCGACAAACGGGGCGTGAAGGATAAGATAATCACATTCTTGGGTCGAATCACCATGCAAAAAGGTCCTGAGTTCTTTGTAGAAGCTGCATATAAAGTTTTGCAGAAGACAGATAATGTACGCTTTATCATGGCAGGAAGCGGTGATATGATGAATCAGATGATTCGTCTTGCTGCTGAGAGAGGAATTAGCGATCGATTCCACTTTACTGGGTTTATGAAGGGGAATCAAGTGTATGAGATCTACAAGTCTAGCGATGTGTATGTGATGCCTTCCGTATCAGAACCTTTTGGTATCTCTCCTTTAGAAGCAATGCAGTGTGGTGTACCTTGCATACTTTCGAAGCAATCTGGCTGTGCGGAAATTCTCGACTACGCTATCAAGGTGGATTATTGGGATGTAGATGCACTTGCCGATGCTATGTATGCGTTGGTGACTTACCCTGCTATGCATAGCTTCCTATCTGAGGAAGGTCTTAAGGAGGTTAGTAATATCAAGTGGGAGGATGTAGGTATCAAGATAAGAGGTATTTACAATCGACTACTCTCTCGCATGTAACCAGAAAAGAAAACTGAAGAAGTTACAATATATGAAAAAGAAAGTTTGTTTTATCTTTCAGCTCCATCAACCCTTTAGGCTTAAGCGTTATCGATTCTTTGATATTGGTAATGATCACTACTATTTCGATGATTTCCAAAACGAGGAGATTTTTCGTAAGGGGACCACAGAGTCATATATCCCAGCACTGAAGCTCTTCCTCGAACAGATTCGGGAGACTAACGGTGATTTTAAAGTCGCACTTGCAATCTCAGGACTCGCAATGGAGCAGATTGAGATGTACTCACCTGAACTTATAGATTTGCTTGTGGAGCTTGTCGGGACGGGTAGGGTAGAGCTTCTCGGTGAGACATACGCCCATAGTATCGCTTCGCTCTATTGGGAAAAGTCTGAGTTTAAGGCACAGGTCAAGGAGCACTCTGATAAGCTCGAGAGTATGTTTGGAAGTCGTCCTAAAGTATTCCGCAATACTGATCTTATCTATGACGATAGTATTGCTGACGAACTTGTAAAAATGGGCTTTGAAGGTGTAATAACAGAGGGTGCAAAACATATCTTGGGGTGGAAGAGTCCTAATCATGTGTATGCTAGTGGGGCTAATCCTGAACTAAAGCTACAGCTTCGTAATGCTAGATTTACGGATGATATTGCTAAAAACTTTACGCGTTACGACTGGTCTGAATATCCTCTTACTGCCGATAAATATGCCAATTGGCTAGCTTCTACTCCTGAGGATGAAGAGGTGATTACTATTGATATGAGCCTTGATGTACTAGGTGTGGGGCAACCTAGCCAAAGTGGCATCTTCGACTTCTTCAGAGCACTCCCTAGGTTTATTCTTGGAGCAGGACTAGAGTTTGCTACTCCGAGCGAGGTTATGGGTCAAAATAAGCCGCAGGATAAGTTGGTGATAGCTGAGCCTATTTCCTGGAGCGAAGAAGAGAAAAACACTCTTAGCTGGTTGGGTAATGTCCTCCAACATGAGGCTTTTCATAAGCTGGAACAGTGGGCAGAACGTACACGAATGTCTCGTAATCGTAGGATTATTCAGGACTGGAGATGTCTGCAGAGCTCTGACCATTTTTTATATATGTCTACTCAAAATGGTGACGCTTGGCGATTTACCCCGTATGATAGTGCTTACAGTGCTTTTAGCAACTATATGAATGTTTTGAGTGACTTCCTTCTTCGGGTAGAAGAGGAGTATCCGAGCACAGTTGAAAATGAAGAGCTCAATGCACTCCTTACTACAATCCAAAACCAAGGGGATGAGATAGAAAAGCTGTACGAAGAGCTCGCTAGAGCGAAGAAATAATAATAAGTAATAGAAAAGGAAGTTGAGAAATTGATTTCCAAGTAATTAACCCTATATAAGTTTTACTAATATGAAGCAAATTGATTGGTCAAACCTCGGTTTCGGATATTTCCCAACCGACTACAATGTTCGTTGTTACTACCGTGACGGCAAGTGGGGTCAACTAGAGGTGTCCTCTGAGAAGACGATTAATATCCACATGGCTGCTACTTGTCTGCACTACGGACAGGAGGCATTTGAAGGGATGAAAGCGTTCCGTGGTAAAGATGGTCGTATCCGTCTATTCCGTGCTGATGAGAATGCAAAGCGTATGCGTCGTTCATGCGAGGGTATCATGATGGCACCAATGCCAGAGGAACTTTTCCTAGAGGCAATTGACCTTGTAGTGAAGAAGAATATTGATTTCGTTCCTCCTTATGAGAGTGGCGCTAGTCTGTATATTCGTCCTATCGTTATCGGTCTTGGCGAACAGGTAGGTGTTAAGCCAGCTTCTGAGTATCTATTCCTCGTATTTGTGACCCCAGTAGGTCCTTACTTTAAGGAAGGCTTCAAGCCTACTCCTATGGCTATTATGCGTGGTTATGACCGTGCAGCACCTCTCGGAACTGGTACTATCAAGGTCGGTGGTAACTATGCAGCCAGTCTAAAGAGCGGTGTAATCGCTCATGAAAAGGGCTATTCAGCCGTTCTTTACCTAGATGCTAAGGAGAAAAAGTATATCGATGAGTGCGGTCCTGCGAATTTCTTTGGCATCAAGGGAAATAGTTACATTACTCCAGAGAGTACTTCAATTCTGCCATCCATTACAAATATGAGTCTTATCCAGATTGCACAGGATCTTGGTATGACTGTTGAGCGTAGGCATGTACCTGTTGAAGAGCTTGCAGAGTTTGATGAGGCTGGTGCATGTGGTACTGCTGCTGTAATCTCTCCAATTGCTCATATCGATGACCTCGACAATGGGAAGGAGTATGTATATTCTAAAGATGGTCAGGCTGGTCCAAAGAGCACACAGCTATACAATACACTTCGTGGTATCCAGTATGGTGATCTTGAGGATAAGCATGGCTGGATTACTTTTGTAGAGTAATATTTGAGCTTTTTGATTATTATGAGAAGGTGCTACGTGGATGTGTTGTCCATATAGCACCTTTTCGTTGAATCATAGCCGCAATCAATGTTTGATAATCAAAACAACTGCAACCATAAGGCGTAGTGCTCATCGGTTGCAGTTGTTATACTAAGTAAATCTCCAAGTGGGTAGAGGGATAATGTAGCTTTATTTGGAATAAACCCCTGTATAGTTTCTTGGGGTAATCTGCTTCATCTCCACCTTTAGTTCGTTTGAAATATCAAGTCCATCGATGAAGGCATTGAGCTTTTCGCGAGTAAGAACCTCATTACTACGAGTAAGGCCCTTTAGTGCTTCATAAGGGTTGGGATACCCTTCGCGCCTGAGGATTGTTTGGAGTGCCTCCGCTACTACTGGAAGCGCCTTATCTAGATCCGAAAGGATACTTTCCTCGTGAAGGAGCAACTTGCCGAGACCTTTCTTCAAACTGTTAAGCGCTATCATCATGTGGGCTATAGGCATTCCCATATTTCTCAGCACAGTACTATCAGTGAGGTCGCGCTGTAGACGTGAGATAGGTAACTTATGCCCTAAGTGCTCTAAATATGCAATCGCAATCCCAAGATTTCCCTCTGCATTCTCAAAGTCAATAGGATTCACTTTGTGAGGCATGGCAGAAGACCCTACCTCTCCAGCCTTAATCTTCTGCTTGAAGTACTCAGAAGAAACATAACTCCAGATATCACGAGAAAAGTCTATCAGTATCACGGAAATACGCTTAATAGCATCGAAAAGGGCAGCGAGATTATCGTAGTTAGAAATCTGTGTGGTGTATAACTCTAGTTCAAGCCCTAGGTGTTCCTCTGCGAAGTTCTCTGCAAAGGTGCGCCAATCGATGTTTGGGTAAGCGATATGATGAGCATTCATATTGCCTGTAGCACCACCGAACTTGACACTCTGAGGAACCATCTTAAATAGCTTGACCTGCTCCTTAAGTCGATATACAAAGACATACAGCTCTTTGCCTAATGTAGTAGGAGAAGCTGGCTGCCCATGCGTGCGAGCCAACATCGGAATATCTCTCCATTCCTCTGCCTTCGCTTCTATTTCGTTTATTATTTCCTCTAGAGCAGGAAGCCAGACCTCCTCAAGTGCATCGTGGAGCATGAGTGGCTGGGCTGTATTGTTAATATCTTGTGAAGTTAATCCGAAATGCACAAACTCAAGGACTTTTGTATACTTGTCATGATCAAGACGCTCTTTGATAAAGTACTCAATTGCCTTGACATCATGATTTGTAACTCCTTCTATTTCCTTTACTCGCTGTCCGTCTTCCTCCGAAAAGTTCTCGTAAAGACCTTTGAGTTCGCGCTGTATTTCTTCATTTTGGAGCAGTGATAGACGATCAGGAAGTTCCTCAGACAGAGCCAATAGATATTCAACTTCTACCATAACACGGTACTTCATTAGTGCATACTCCGAAAAGTAGTTCTCTAGGGTTGTTATTTGTCTCCTGTATCGACCATCAATTGGGGAAATAGCTTTTAACGTATTCATTTATGTATATTTTCGTTTACAGATTATTTACAGCTTTTTCTAAGCGGCGCAATGCTTCCTCAATTACAGTACGAGGACTTCCTACATTTAGGCGCATAAAGTAATCCCCTCCAGTGCCAAACATTTTGCCGTTATTGAGAAAGAGACCTGCTTTACGAATAAAAAAGTCATTGAGTTTCTCTGTCGATTCAAAGCTAAGAGCACGGCAATCTAGGAAAATGAGAAATGAAGCCTCAGGATCAATCATTTTAATACTAGGGATATGCTCATGAAGATACTGACGCACATAGTCTATATTTCCTCGTACATACTCTAAACATTGTTCGCTCCACTCATCCCCCTCTTGATACGCTGCGGCAATTGCATCGAATGTATAACAGGAGGCAAGTGCGAGACCGTTAGCCCGCATGTAGTGAAAGATTTTTTCCCTTAGCTTAGTATTTTTGATATAAAAATGAGATCCAATAACTCCTGGCATATTGAATGCCTTGGATGGAGCCATTAGCGTAATTCCGACTTCAGCTGCTTCTGCAGAGGCACTAGGAAATGGTATATGGCGGAGGGGCTTGAAGGTGAGGTCAGCATGTATTTCATCACTGATTACCAAAGTGTCTGTTGCTTTTGCAATTTGGGCAATACGTTGGAGCTCTTCTTTGCGCCATACTCGCCCACCTGGGTTATGTGGGTGACTAATTAGGGATATCTTCGCCTCTTTCATCTTAATCTCCAATAACGCCCAGTCTATCTCCTGCCTGCCATCGATAAGAAGAAGAGGAGCCTCTAACAACCTTCGACCGCTTGTATTGATCACACTTGAGAAGGGATAATAGAAAGGTGGGGTAATAAGAACGCTATCCCCTTTCTCCGTAAGACACTCTATTAACTTATAAATTCCTGAAACAACACCTGGAGTATGCTCTAGCTCTTCCCTGAGCGGACGGAAACCATAATGCCTCTCAAACCATCCTTGTATAGCCTCATAGTATGAGCTAGGAGCTACTGTATAGCCCAACACAGGATGTTCCAAACGTTTACGGATAGCTTCCAATACGAAAGGAGGTGTGGCAAAATCCATGTCTGCTACCCATAGAGGTAATATTTCCTCGTAATCACTGTCGAAAGAACCATACCCATCGTACTTTGTACAATCGGTATGTTTTCGATCTAGTATTTCATTAAAATCGTATTTCATCGATATGTAAATTAGCAAATTATAGACAATTCAAAATTTCTTCTCAAAGCTACTAATTATTTATCTTATACCCCTAAATTCTTCTCTATAGATTTCTTGTATCTACACCTGTATGGAGAGGTCATATTCTACTATAAAGAGAAATTGTGGATGTTTATCGAGAAGAATAGTTCTTTTGATTGAGAAACACTTGCGCGGATATATTTTTTTTGTTACCTTTGCAAACACAAAAGTTAGACGATAGATCTAGTTTTTGATACTGGTCCTGTAGCTCAGTTGGTTAGAGCACCTGACTCATAATCAGGGAGTCCCTGGTTCAAGCCCAGGCCGGACCACTAGAATTTGGCGGTGTGGATATTTTTTGTACCTTTGCACCGAGAAAGAGAGAAGCAAAGCAAGGAGAGATGGCAGAGTGGTCGATTGCGGCGGTCTTGAAAACCGTTGAAGTGAGAGCTTCCGGGGGTTCGAATCCCTCTCTCTCCGCTTTAAGTACTCTGGCAGTACCGCTAGAGAGCACTACCGAAAAAGTATAAGTATCGTAATTCCAACGAGTTACGATACTTTTGTTTTATAGACCTCTACCTCTTCAGAGTAGTTACAGAGATAGTCGAAACGCCCAAAATACTCTCCAATGGCTACAATCTGGCTACACTTTTTTCTCGCAAAAAATAATTGTAGCCAAGAGTACGTAGAGAGTCTGTTTAGAGTACTTGTAGATTGCTGTAGTTCAAACAATTATGTGCAACTTTGTAGGCGAGTTGTAGAGAGTTATTAGCACCGTAAATGTGTAGCTTTTCCGGTCGCAAACTTTCTATGCTTGGCTACAATAAAAACAGACAATGTATGCAATCAATTTTCAGAACAGCATTCTACCTTCGCAGCAACTATGTGAACAAGGAAGGAAAAACGCCAGTCATGCTACGCATCTATCTCAACAATGAGCGGATGTCACTAGGCTCCACTGGTATCACCATCGTGCAGTCCCAATGGGATCGCGAAAAAGAGCGAGTAAAAGGGCGTCACACCGAAGCTCTAAATACGAACTTGCAATTGGATAACATCCAAAGTGGTTTACAAGCCATCTTTCGCAAGTTAGAAATGACTGATGAGCTTTCGTTAGAGCGTATCAAGTCAGAACATCTTGGCAAAAAACAAGATATAGATACCATCATGCAACTCTTCGACAAACACAATGAAGATGTTGCAGCTCGAGTTGGCATCTCAGTCTCGGCGCCCACTCTTCAAAAGTATAAGGTCTGCAAAAGACGCTTTTCTGAGTTCCTAAAAGATAAACTCAGACGCAGAGACCTCAAGCTCACGGAGCTAACCTATATGATTATACATGATTTTGACCTATACCTACGCACGGTGGTGGGGCAAAATCCTAATACAGCCACTAAGACGATGAAGACCTTCAAGACTGTCGTCATTTTGGGGCAAAAGTTAGGCGTACTACATCACGACCCTTTTGTCAACTTCCGATTTCACTTAGAGCCAGTGAATAGAGGGTTCTTGACTGATGAAGAGGTCTTACAGATTGTCAACAAGGAGTTGAATATCCCGAGATTGGAGCTGGTACGAGACATCTTCATCTTTTCCTGCTTTACAGGTTTAGCCTACATTGATGTGGCTAATCTTACACCCGACAATATCGTGATGCTTGGTGGCAAAGAGTGGATTATGACTAAGCGACAAAAGACAAGCGTGGAGACCAATGTGCTGCTCCTCGACATCCCTAAGCGCATTATCAGTAAATATAGCCACCAAACTTATCGTGATGGAAGCTCTTCCCTATCCTTAGCAATCAGAAGACCAATTCATACCTCAAAGAGATTGCAGATATATGTGGTATCAAGAAGAACTTGACTTTCCACCTAGCTCGGCATACCTTTGCTACTCTCTGTCTCAGTAAGGGCGTTCCTATGGAAAGTGTCTCTAAAATGCTGGGGCATACCAATATCCGAACAACGCAAATCTATGCCCGGATTACCAATAAGAAGATTGAACATGACATGGAGCAGTTTGCTGACAAACTAGGCAAGTTCAATACGGCAATGGGTATCGGGGAGAATAGCTGGCAATAAGTGCAACCATTAAAACCAAATAAGAAGATGAAGACAACGAATAAGAAAGAACTATCCTACTTCCGCTTAAAGCTAGAGAGCTACCTTAGTGAGCATTTTCCTGAAAAGGTGGAAGACAAGCCATTTATCACGGCACGAGCTGATGAAGCTCTTACTACCTACTGTGATGCTGTGGAAGAAGGATTCTCATATCCCGAAGCAGAGAGTCTGGCGAGTGAAGTGCTGTATCGTGACCTGCATTTCTCCAAATACGACACGCTTGTGTCCGTCTTGGAGAATGAGTTTGAAAAAGAACTCCCCTCCCCACTCCCCGAACGACTCTCTCAGATACTTCTCGGGAACAAGGCGATACAGAACCTATTTGACAAGTATAACCTTACGGATGAATTTGTTGCAACACCTGAGTATAATACGCTCTACACAGAACTGACAGGAACAGTTGTACTTCTTATCGAAGCTAATCAACTTCCCACGATAGGCGATGTGAGTGCATTAGAGTAGACAATGTAGATTATCCCTATCTCGTGCGCCTTTTGAGCTTCAAGAGCCAAGATAGTCTCTCTGCTCCATACGTCAAGAGCATATTCTATCTCTTGTCTTTATGTCGCATAGTCTCTTGGCTCTGCTCTTGAAAACTCTAAAAGACTCCGAATATGAATAGATCTCTCATGAACAAAGACCTGCACAGTCCAGCCTTCATACGGGCAAGTGTTCCTGCAGATAAAGAGGAACCACTACAAGTTGCGTCCAAAACAACTCCGAGCAACCACATCAAATGGTCTCGCATCATCCGACTTACCTTACTTATGGGTATCCTATTGGGTGGAGTGTATTTACTTTCTAAGTTAGTCACAGCACAGGTCGTAACAGCTCTATTGATACTGATTGGTTTTGTGGTACTACGATTCATCGTTCGTACCGTTCTGCAAATCACATTTACGCTTCTACGCGACCTCTTTTGGTTTGTTGTACTAGTCGTAATACTGCTTTGCGTGCTATGATATAGCACCTCTATCACTTCAGAGAAATGACTCTTTGGGTGACTAGCTCTTTTCTGAGGCTGGTCACCCTTTTTGCTTCTTCTGTTTAGGCATTGCACTTCTGCTTCTCAGTCATAGCTCCCCAATTATGCCGTGGTCAAATCGGAAGCTGATTCTTTTTCATCGCAAAGGTAGTACGGGGCTTAAAGACTTTCCCAAGGTCAGGCCATTCGGTTTGTCTGGAAAATCTCCACACCTATGCAGTTTGCTTCGGGTAGTATTTTCCGCCAAAACCTTGTATAAGTCTCGCCCCGCTACCTTGTTTTTGCTTGAAAAAAGGAATCAGCATACTCCGATCTTTGAACGCATAAAAAAAGGTCTCTTATGAATAAGCAGAAAGTAAACATGACATCATCAATGAAAGAAAAAGGATATAGCTCCTCCTCTCATTACCGCATAAGTTCTGAGTTTGAACAAAGTGAGCAGGTGTTGGCTACCAAGTTCGTCCATTGGGACGTACCCCCATTGGAAAGCCTTTGTGACAGCTCTGTATATCTCCTGACAGCAAAGCTTAATCGTGGCGAGCGAATGAGCCGTGAGGATAAGGATTGGCTCTGTGAAGCAGTGAATAACAATACCTACTTCCGCTCTGCCGTACCGCTACAAGGATGGCGATTTGACTTCATCGATGTATTGAAGAAGTACCTCGTCAATCAATATGGACAGTGGACAGAGTACTATGCTCCCGACCGAACCAGCCTACGCAACTACCTCTATGGACCTATCAACCAAATCATAGAGATACCCAAGTACCAACAGCACTAATACCGATAAGACAATGAAAGGAACAGAACAATTTACCCGAACGATAGCCGAATACCTTAATGGACGTGCGATGACAGACCCTTTGTTTGCGCCTAATCTACAGAAGCCCCATAAGAACATAGAGGAGTGCATTCTCTACATCTTGAGTGAGGTGCAAAGAAGTGGTTGTAATGGTTTTGCCGATGAGGAGATATACTCAATGGCAGTTCACTACTATGATGAAGATGATATAGAGGTGGACAAAGTAGCTGGTTGCAATGTTGTGGTCAATCACGTTGTAGAGCTCTCCGAAGAAGAGAAAAAGCAAGCACGGCAGGAAGCTATCAAGCAATACCAACAAGAGGAACTTGTCAAATTGCAGAAGCGAAACGAGCGACCCAAGAGAACTGAAAGAACAGAGACAACATCTTCTACACAACCGCAACCCACACTATTTGATACCCTTGCCTTATGAAACCTAGAAACAAGTTTGAGAAAGCCGTATTGGCACTGAGTACGAGATTATGCCCGATAACAAAAGCGCAGCGTCAGTGGGCATTCCGAGAGTGCATAGACCACTTTGCTTACCGCTTACCCAAAGGTCATACGACTTGTATGGATTGTGGCCATAGTTGGACTTTAGAGCAGCCTATAGATACTTGCACTTGCCCTCAATGTAGGGCAAGGTTGCAAGTCAAGACAACAAGAGCGCGGAAATTACAACAGAAGCAGTACTTCACGGTACTAACCACTTGTGGTGAGTATCAAATGTTGCGGATGTTCCTCCTCGTGGCTGAAATGGAGAAAGGTTGCAGAGCACAGAGCTCGGTCTTTGAGATTGGGCATTATTGGTGGAACGATGCAGGGAGACAAGCACTAGTAGCCATACAGCGAACTTTTGGACACTATATTGATAGCTTCTCTTTTCACTCTCCGATGGCTATCCGTAACGATAGCGAAGCTTACCGATATGTAGCCTATTCGCAGATATATCCGAAGCTAAAGGTCACGAATACGCTTTATAGAAATGGCTTCAACGGAGAGTTTCACGGCATCGCACCTACTCAACTCATCCCAGCTCTACTTACTGATAGTCGTGCAGAAACAATGATGAAAGCAGGACGACACAAGGATTTAAGACACCTCCTATCAAGGGGCAAAGGACTTGACAACTATTGGAGCTCATACAAGCTGACACTTCGTCACCACTACACAATAGGTGACATTGCCTTATGGTGTGACTATGTAGATATGCTCAAACGATTGGGTAAGGACATCCACAACCCGAAATACATCTGCCCCTCCGACCTCAGAGGAGAGCATGACAAACGAGACGTGGAGCTCCGCAGACAGCGTGAGCGGGAGGCAATGGAGCGAAAACGAGAAAAGGCAATGGCGGACGAAGAGCGTTTTCGTGAACTCAAATCAAAGTTCTTCGGCATCTGTTTTACAGACGGCACAATCCAAGTACACGTCCTAGAGAGCGTGCAGGAGTATATAGACGAAGGAGCTGAATTGCATCACTGCCTATTTTCAAATGAGTACTATCTCAAAGAGAACTCGCTCATTCTGTCGGCTACCATTGAGAGCAAGCGGATAGAGACGATAGAGGTCTCTTTGGACACACTCCAAGTGATACAGAGCCGTGGTGTGTGCAACCAAAACACCCCATACCACGACCAAATTCTCCAGCTCGTCCAATGTAACATCGAACAGATTGCCCAACATGTCTAAAAAGTATCAACATCTACAATGTCTAGGTGAAAAGAATTACTGCTTTTAACAGCTCGCTTATATTGAACTGCATTAAAACCTTTTTCAGCACAGAGTCGTTGTATTGATTTTTCTTTAGTTTGATCAAAACTGCAGCCGAATATGACACTAGTTAGAGCCTCTTTATCGACTTCAAATAGCTGATTGGGGAAGCCGTTTTTATTACTCTCCACTCTTCTTCGTATTGCCAAGCTTTACTTTTATGTATCAAAGGAGTGATAATATCATTTTGATTCTTGATGTAATTGATATGGGGATAATTATCATCATAGATAACTTGTTGGAGGAAGGTAAATGCCTTTGGACTTTGCGATAAATCAAACTCAAGACATACTCCTTCATGGTAACTAGCATAATGAGACCACATTAGTAGATTATTAGGCATAGACGCAAGACAAAACACCCCAGTATTTTTCAGCTGTTCTTTAATCTCTTTGTCTATGATTATGTCCAAATCCATCTTATTGTTTTGAAACTGGTTTTTAAGGTGAGATATTTCTTTTGAGCTACATTTGCATCCAGTTTTTCTGAACCAAGTCATCAAATCATTCTCATTATAGTCCTCATTAAGTATATAGGCAAATTCAAATGGGTCATTGAACTTGTCATATGTACTAAACATTATCTTCGAGTTCTCAAGAAAACGTTCGGCATCTTCTATTTTTCGATATTTATAAAGATATCTCGGAAACTTTTCCTGCTCAATACCCAATAATAAAAGATCTGAAAGGCTATATTGTTGACTCATATTAACTTAATAGACTAGTGTGGAACATTCCTATAGAACAAATATAGCGTTTTTTTGATAAGCCTTGATAAGCTATAAAGAGAAGGTTGTGAGCCTAGGTAAGGTTGTGAGCCTAGGTTTTAGAATGAGCCATTGAAAAGGCGACTAGCTATCACAGCCAATCGCCTTACATGGACTCAAAAAGAAATTTATGACTACTAATCCTCTTTCTTGCTATTGAAGTCAAAGGAGAGATGCTGAAGCTGTCCGAAGTTGTCCTCCACGTAGATGTCAATCGTTTGGCGGTCGGTGGTGAGTGAAGTGTAATAGAGACGGAAGGTATCTCTCGTGAGCGAATAGCGGTCATTCGGTTTGAATACAGTGCCATCATCCATCTTCAAGCAACCCTTGCCATCAGGCTGGAAGTAACGGATCGTGTATTGCGTATTGGCAAAGCGACCAGCTCTTTTGAGACTACAGCGTATTTCAGCCGTTTCCCCCTTAGCTATGGAGTTCTGAACCGGCATCACTTCGAGCGAGAAGTCATAAGCCTGCTGCACATCCAGCTCACGAGTACAAGCAGATAGACAAAAGAGGGCGAGGGCAATCCCTCCCACAGCCCATATCGTATTCACTAGGAACTTTTTCATTGTTGTCGGTAGTTAGATATTGAACTTGAGTCCTGCTGAGATAGCAGGACGAAAACGATGCAGGTCAGAGCCGAAGAGCAGTCTCCCTTGAGCTTTGAGGACGAAGAGCAGATTGTCAGTAAGGAACAGCTCCACCGAGCTATGTATCGCTCCACCATAAGTAAAGCGAGATCGATCCAGGAGTGTAGCCCCATCGGGTAGCAACCGTTTATCCTCGTTCAGCTCTTCATAACCGCAGAGAGCGGATAGTCCCAAGTAGCCAAAGATATTCTTCCCCCTATCTGAGAGTATCGGGTGCATATAGCCGAAATGCAGTAGCGCATCACGTAGTGGAACATTGTAGGAGCGATAAGTCAACCCTTGCTGCTCATATTCCGCCAAGAGAAAAGCGTAGTTCGCCCGTTTGAAGTAGTGTGCGAACGCAAGACCTACCCCAAAGCTCTCCTTTGCGCATAGTCTCTCCCCCTTGATAATCGGCATAGAGCCGACCAGCTCAACGCTATTTTGCCTAGGGATTAGTCGCTGTGCGTACGATGGTGTAACAGCAACCATAGCCACCATCACGCAGACCATCATAGATAACCATTTCTTCATCACCACTTCAGTTTAAGGTTATCAATCTTCTTAGTGAGCAAAAGGTCTTCAGGCTCCACATAGAAAGCAGGGCAATCGCATTTGAAATGCTGTATCTACATTCTTTCATAAATGTCATTTAAAGCCTTGAAATTCGATGTAATATCCTTGTTTATATCGCAAATTATTAGTATCTTTATATCTGATAATCAATAGTTTAACTCATATAACGAAGGATTTATGGACTCTCTTTTTAAGGCACTTACAACTATTCCCGACTCTCGCAAAGGGAACCACTTGATTTATCCGCTTGACTATATTCTTCTTATTGTATTTACAGCGGTTATGGCCGGATTTAATGCTTGGTCTGAAGTC
>NZ_KB904240.1 GCF_000379925.1 Porphyromonas levii DSM 23370
CCGACTATACTTTCCTAACTGCTTATTAATCAGTCCCGACATGCCTATTTTCTCCCAATATGAGATGAAAAATTGAGCTCCCCCTATCGCAGTCTTGCGATTTGTGCTAATAAATTGTACCTTTGCCATAACTAGTCCTCTATAATTTTTTGCAACTTTTTTTGCAACGTAAAGATACAAAAAATTAGGGACATAAGCCCTGTATTCTCCTTGAATACAGGGCTTTAATTATCAATAGTGCCACCTACTAATAATCAGGGGCTAACGCATACTTTGCGGAATCTAGGTAGGAATAAATTTGTGCGATTTTGGGAGATGTATTTTGGTGCTCTAGGGAGGGGAAGTTGTGCTAATAGTATTTTCATTGTAAGATACCTAAACTGTCATTGTTTCAGCCTATTCAGCATATAAGGCCATTTCATTTATGCGTCCACTTAGTACCTCTATTTTACTTTCTAGGGTGCCATTCTTGAAGATATTATAGACTCTTTACACCTACGATACAGCATTTTGCACTAACGAATAGGTTGTTATATTGAAATTTCTCAGGATATCATAGATATTTATGGTAACTTTGAACCGCGGAAAAGTGGTATAGATTGCGGTGTAATGAAGATTATCTGTTAAAGATTGATTCTAACACACCTCTTTTTATTGTGTGGTTTTGTCAACCTATATTGCCCGCAGGACTACGAGAAAAATATGTACCTATAATAAATTTGTTGTAAGCTATGAGTAAAACTATAAGTTTATCTCAACTGAAAGAGAAGTTTCACGACGGTATGAGCGTGATGATTGGAGGATTCCTTGCAAATGGTACTCCAGAAAGGATTATTGACGCTCTCGAGGAGAGTGGTGTAAAAGACCTAACGATGATTGTCAATGATACTTCCTATCCTGATCGTGGATGTGGTCGTCTTATCGCTAATAAGCAAGTAAAGGAGCTCTACGTATCTCATATCGGTACTAATCCCCATACTGCAGAGCAGATGAATAGTGGTGAACTACAGATACACTTCTGCCCACAAGGTACGCTGGCTGAACAAGTGCGTGCTGGTGGTTGTGGCCTAGGTGGTGTACTAACCTCTACTGGTCTAGGTACAGATGTAGCAAAGGGAAAAGAGATTATCACTGTGGATGGTAAAGAATATCTACTAGAGAAGCCTCTAAGAGCCGACTTCGCATTTATCAAGGGAAGTATCGGTGACGATATGGGGAATCTTGTATACAAAGGGACGACCCAAAACTTCCAGCCTCTAATGGCTATGGCAGCTGATACTGTAGTGGCAGAGATTGAGGAGAAGGTAGCTACGGGTGATATTGCTCCTGAGGCTATCCATACCCCTGGTATCTTGGTCGACTTTATTGTAGAGTAACTAGGCAGAGAAACTCTTTGTAAGACGAATACATTATAATATAATAATAAATTAATCATTGCTTTTTATGGAAAAGGTCAACCCAAAGTCTTTGATTCGTCTGCGTATGAGTAGTGCAGATGCTCACTATGGCGGTAATCTTGTAGACGGAGCTAGAATGCTTCAGCTTTTCGGTGACGTTGCTACAGAACTTCTTATCATTCAGGATGGTGACGAAGGTCTATTTGTAGCTTACGATAATGTAGAGTTTAAGGCTCCAGTATTTGCTGGCGATTATATCGAGGCAGAAGGAGAGCTAGTAAGTGTTGGTAACTCATCACGTAAGATGGTATTTGAGGCACGAAAAGTGATCAGACCACGTACTGATATTAGTGCTTCTGCTGCGGATGTGCTAGAAGAGCCAATCGTAGTATGCCGTGCAAGTGGTACATGTGTTGTGCCCAAGGACTGCCAAAGAAAGAATAAGTAAAATGGACAAACTAATTATAACTGCTGCCATCTGTGGCGCAGAGGTAACAAAAGCCGATAACCCAGCTGTGCCATACACCGTAGAAGAGATGGTACGTGAGGCTAAGAGTGCATATGAGGCTGGTGCTGCTATCCTCCATGTACACGTGAGAGAGGATGATGGTACCCCTACCCAGAGCAAAGAAAGGTATAAGGTAGTCATTGATGCTATCCTGAAGGAACTCCCTGACGTTATCATCATCCCATCAACTGGTGGCGCTGTTGGTATGACAGCAGATGAGCGTCTACAACCTACTGAGCTGATGCCAGAGATGGCTACGCTAGATTGCGGTACTGTAAACTTTGGTGACGAGGTATTTGAGAATACTCTCCCTATGATGCGTGCTTTTGGTAAACGTATGTTGGAGAATAATATCAAACCTGAGTACGAGTGCTTCGACATGGGTCATCTCGAGGCTGCTGTTAATATGGCAAAGAAAGGTCAGGCTCCTGGATCACCAATGCAATTTAATTTTGTGCTTGGCGTCCCAGGAGCTTCTTCTGCATCTATCACTAACCTCTTATGGTTGGTCAATGCGATGCCAGAAGGATCTACTTGGACTGCTACAGGTATCGGACGTAACGAGTTCCCACTAGCTGCGCATGCTATTGCCATGGGTGGTCACGTGAGAGTAGGTTTTGAAGACAACCTCTATATCTCAAAGGGCGTGCTAGCTAAGTCAAATGGTGAACTTGTCGCTAAAGTAGTAAGAATAGCAAAAGAACTTGGTAGGGAGATTGCAACCCCAGCAGAGGCTCGTGAGCTCCTATCCCTCCCAGCAAAGAAGTAAGTAATAAATATACACATATAATAAAGAAAGGAATTATGGCTCAGAAACATGGAAATAGGTATGGTACACATAGGGTGATCGAACCAAAGGGTGTACTTCCACAGCCAGCTAATAAGATTGACAACAACATGGATGAGATCTACGACAATGAGATCCTCATCGATGTACAAACCCTAAATATTGACTCAGCTAGCTTTACTCAGATTGAGGAGCAGGCTGGTGGCGACAAGGCAAAGATTGCCGAGATTATGATGGGTATCGTAGAGAAGCAGGGTAAGCACCGTAACCCAGTGACTGGTTCAGGTGGTATGCTTCTTGGCACTGTAGAGAAGATCGGTGATGCTCTTAAGGGCAAGATTGATCTTAAGGAAGGCGATAAGATTGCTACTCTAGTATCTCTATCTCTTACTCCACTTCGTATCGACAAGATCAAGGATATCCGTCCTGATATCGACCAAGTTGATATTGATGGTAAGGCTATTCTATTCGAGAGTGGTATCTATGCTAAGATTCCTACCGATTTGCCAGAGAATCTTGCACTCTCGGCACTTGATGTAGCTGGTGCACCTGCTCAGACAGCTAAGCTTGTAAAGCCTGGTGACACTGTATTGATTATCGGTGCTGGTGGTAAGAGTGGTATGCTCTGCTGCTATGAGGCAAAGAAGCGCGCTGGCGTAACTGGTAAGGTAATCGGTGTTACTCACTCACAGAGGAGTACTGAGAGACTACAGAAGCTAGGTTTCTGCGACGTCGTATTCTCTGCTGATGCTACTCAGCCAGTACCTGTAATGGAGAAGATCTCAGAGCTTACCGATGGTAAGATGTGTGATGTTACCATTAACAACGTAAATATCACCGATACAGAGATGACCAGTATCCTATGTACCAAGAATGATGGCGTAGTATACTTCTTCTCTATGGCAACTAGCTTCACTAAGGCTGCACTTGGTGCAGAAGGTGTAGGTAGCGACGTGACTATGATCATGGGTAATGGTTATACCAAGGGTCACGCAGAGATTACGCTTCAGCTACTTCGCGAGAGCAAGGAGCTAAGGGATATCTTTACTGAGCTTTACGCATAACTGGAGGAGATACTTTTACTATGAACAAGAGTAGAAGGGCGTATTATTTCCCAGAAGTAACCGATGAGGAGTGGAATGACTGGCATTGGCAGCTCAAAAATAGGATTGAGACCGTAGAGGATCTTCAGAAGTATGTGTCGCTAACTGATGAGGAGGTAGAGGGTGTACGTAGTACCCTTAAGATGCTCCGCATGGCGGTTACTCCATATTATATTAGTCTCATTGATCCTAATGACCCTAACGACCCTGTAAGAAAGCAGGCTGTACCTACTGCCAAGGAACTAGTTATCAGCCCAGAGGATCAGATTGACCCACTGAGCGAGGATGAGGATTCACCTGTACCTGGTCTTACTCACAGGTATCCAGATAGGGTGCTATTCCTTATCACTGATATGTGTTCAATGTACTGCCGCCACTGTACGCGCAGACGCTTTGCTGGTCAGAAGGATGCTTCTGCACCTAGAGAGCGTATTGATAGAGCACTTGAGTATATCGAGTCGGCTACAGAGGTAAGGGATGTGCTCCTCTCTGGTGGTGATGCACTTATGGTAGGTGATAAAAACCTTGAGTATATTCTCCAGAGGCTAAGAGCTATCCCTCACGTAGAGATAGTGAGAATAGGTTCTCGTGCTCCCGTGGTACTTCCACAGAGGATTACTCCAGAGCTGGTACAGATGCTTGCTAAGTATCACCCAGTATGGCTGAATACTCACTTTAATCACCCTAATGAGATTACAGAGGAGTCAAAGTTGGCATGCGAAAGGCTAGCTAATGCTGGTATCCCTCTAGGTAATCAGTCGGTGCTACTTCGCGGTATTAATGACTGTCCAAATATCATGAAGAAGCTCGTTCATGAGCTTGTGAAGATTAGAGTAAGACCATACTACATTTATGTATGTGATCTTTCTCAGGGTATCCGTCACTTCCGCACACCAGTGTCTAAGGGTATTGAGATTATTGAGGCGCTCAGAGGTCATACCTCAGGCTATTGTGTACCTACCTTTGTGGTAGATGCTCCTGGTGGTGGCGGTAAGATTCCAGTGATGCCTAACTATGTGATTTCACAGTCACCACGCCGTGTGGTGCTGCGAAATTATGAGGGTGTGATTACGACCTATACCGAACCAGAAGATTATGAAGAGGGTAATTGCAACTGTGAGGACTGCTCTAAGGGTCGTGATGGTGTAGCATCCCTGCTTGCTGGAGACAAGCTTTCACTTTCGCCTACTGAGTTGGCTCGTAAAGAGCGCACTAAGAGGGTGAAGGGACTTGATAAGTAATTGGTGATGTTGGTCTTACTTGTATTTTCTGTCGTCTATGCCTTTTATTGATAAAGTACTTGGTCTAAAGAGCCTATCAATCGTAGGAACGGCTAAGAATACAGGTAAGACCGAAACACTCAACTATATCCTCAAGCGCCTGGCTTCTGTCGCTCCCGAGAGAACTATTGGTCTCACCTCTATTGGACTAGAAGGAGAGAGGAGAGATCAGGTTACTCAGACAGAAAAACCTGAGATTACACTCAGGACAGGAAGCCTTTTTGTGACAGCAGAGAGTTACTATCGGCAAAAAGAATTGTCGGCTGAAGTCCTAGGAGTAGAGAGACGGTACACGACTTCTACTGGAAGACTCATTTATGCGAGAGTGAAGGGTAGGGGAAAGGTACTTATTGCTGGACCTCCTACAACTCAAGGTCTCAGAAAGGTTGTAGATGAGATGACTAATATAGGGGCAGACTTGGCGATTATTGATGGTGCTTTATCAAGAAAGTCATTGGCATCTCCTGTAGTAGCGGAGGGACTGGTTTTGGCAACAGGTGCCGCACTATCGGCGCAACCAGACCATCTGATTCAGCAGACGAAACATCTGGTAGCGCAGATTAGGCTTCCTGAACTGCCCAATCGGATGTTAGCAGCACGTTTGGAACAAGCGAATAATGGCATAAGGGTGGTTACCAAGGATGGTGAAGTGGTTGATCCTGGCTTCACTTCGGCTTTGTTGCCTGCATTATGGGAAGATAGCAAATGGAGAGAAGGAAGAGGTCTTTTATTTATCTCTGGATCAGTGCACGATACTCTGCTTGATAGAGTACGTCAGTCTTCAATGTTTGATGGTTTGATTATACGAGACTTTACAAGGCTATTTGTATCAGGAAGAGCTATGAGGAGCTTCCTAGATAGTGGTAAAGAGCTCTTTTGCTTAAATAAGGCACAGTTATTAGCAGTGACCTTTAATCCACAATCTCCAAGTGGGTTTAGGATGCATTCAAAAGAGATGTGTGATAGGCTCTCCCAAGAACTGGGGTTGCCAGTTTATGATATTAAGAAGGTAGATGAAAGTATTTCGTGAAGCATTGGAGCAGGTCAAGGGCTTGCGGTTTGTGTTTGAAGAGATGAATTTCGCTTCAAGCATTGGTCGTCAGGTAATGTTGTCCTCTGCTTGGATGACGGACATAGACGAAATTAATCATGAACTGGATCAGGTTGCTCGGTTTGTTGACTACATAGATGTAGGAAAGGGCGTAGATTTGTTGGCACTTCAATTGTCTGAAGTGGTGAACATAATGGGGTCTATTGATATCTTAAGGCAAAGGGGAGTAACATGTAGCGATGTTGATCTTTTTGAGATTAAGAAACTCGCTCTTATAGATGAGAAGGTGAGGACTATTGCTCTTGAATATCAACTAGAACTGAGAGATAGACCATCACTATTTGGAGTACTTGCAATTCTAGACCCCAAGAGAGAGAGACTACCAAGTTTCTATATTGAAGATGATTGGCATCCGGAGTTAGGGCAGATACGTCGTGAGATAGAACAGTCTAAGGATGAGAATGATTGTGGCGAACTAAACCGAAGGCTCTCTGTGATTGAAGCAGAGGTTCGCAAGAGGCTTACTCGTGAGCTTCGTACGTTTGCTGCTAGTCTTGAGACGGTACTACAAGCTCTTGCTATCGATACCATGGTTTTGGCTAAGGCACAATGGGCAAGAGATAATAAGGCTTGTCGCCCTGTTCCAAGTGTGGAGGGAAAAACAATAATAGACAATATAATCAACCCAGAAGTGGCGGATCGCTTGAAGCAGATAGGGAAGGAGTTTCAGCCCGTGTCTATTTACTTCGTGAGCGAACCTACATTAATTACTGGGGCAAATATGGGAGGAAAGAGTGTACTGCTTAATTCTGTGGCACTAGCACAGAACTTGATGCAGTTTGGTATGTATGTACCAGCAACAAAAGCTCATCTTACAGTGGTGGATGAAGTTGCTTGCTCAATTGGAGATGGAGAGAATATGAAACTAGGTCTCTCCTCTTTTGGAGCTGAAATGCTTCGACTAAATCAAATCATAGAGAGCGCAAAGAAAGGGAAGAAATTGCTCGCTGTGATTGATGAACCAGCTAGGACTACTAATCCTGAAGAGGGTTTTGCACTTGTTTCCGGTCTTATAAAGATATTGGAGAAATATGGCGTGAAGTCTTTGATAACTACACACTATAGTGGTATCCCTTCAAACGGTCAAAGATGGAGGATAAAAGGCTTTATTGAGCAAGAAAAGGTTCATGACCTAAAGGTAAACCAGCTAGAGCATTTTATGGACTATAGTCTTATGGCTGAAACTGGCGATAGTGTGCCGAGAGAGGCTTTCAGGATAGCAAGACTCCTAGGGGTAGATGAGGAATATTTAGATTTAAGCAACAGAAGTTTTAGATCAATAGAAAATGAAAAGTAAAGTTGGAATTGACTTTAAGAAGGTCGAAAAGGCAAGAGGTGCAGCAAAGGCAATCGCCGAAGATGTCCAGACCTTTGTAGATGAGTATACTACGGTGGCCGTAGAACGTACTCTATGCCGTTTTGTTGGTATTGACGGTGTGGATGGATACCAAGTGCCACTGCCCAACGTTGTGGTAAATCATCTATTAGAGGAAGAGGCACTAGTGAATGGTGCGCTGTTCTATTTGGCAAATGCAGTAGCGGCAACAGGTAAGACGCCCCAAGAGGTTGCAGAAGCTGTCTCCGACGGAAAAATAAAACTTACACAATATCCAGCTCTAAGTGAAGAAAAGGTAGCAGATACATTGGCACCATACATTAAGGCAGGTATGGAGCGAATCGCAGCTAATCGAGCACGAAGGGAGAAGTTTATCAGGGAAGTAGGTGAGGGACCTCAACCTTACTTATACGTGATTGTTGCTACTGGTAATATTTATGAGGATGTAGTACAAGCTCAGGCAGCTGCTCGCCAAGGTGCAGATATTATTGCGGTTATTCGTACTACGGGACAGAGCCTTCTTGACTACGTGCCTTATGGTGCAACGACCGAGGGTTTTGGAGGTACATTTGCAACCCAAGAGAACTTCCGTATCATGCGTAAAGCGCTTGATGAAGTAGGGGCAGAAGTGGGTAGGTACATCCGCCTCTGTAACTATTGCTCTGGTTTATGTATGCCTGAGATTGCCGTTATGGGTGCTTTTGAAGGTCTTGATGTGATGCTTAACGATGCACTTTATGGTATCCTCTTTAGAGATATCAATATGAAGCGCACTATTGTAGACCAATATACAAGTCGTGTAATCAATGGTTTTGCAGGTGTTATCATCAATACAGGAGAGGACAACTATCTTACAACTGCCGATGCATTGGAAGAAGCTCATACAGTATTGGCTTCTGACCTTATCAACGAGCAGTTTGCACTGAAAGCGGGTATCCCAGAGAATCAGATGGGACTTGGTCACGCTTTCGAGATGGATCCAGAGGTTGAGAATGGCTTCTTATACGAATTATCTCAGGCTCAGATGACTCGCGAGATATTCCCTAATGCTCCATTGAAGTATATGCCGCCTACAAAGTTCATGACTGGTAATATCTTTAGAGGTCATATCCAAGATGCACTTTTCAATATGGTAGGTATCTGGACACACCAAGGGCTTCAGCTACTTGGTATGCCAACGGAGGCTATCCACACACCATTTATGAGCGACCGTTACCTCTCTATTGAGAATGCTAGGTATATCTTCAATAATATGAAGTCTATTGGAGATGAGGTAGAGTTTAAGGAAGGTGGTATAGTGCAGAGCCGTGCCCAGAAAGTACTAGACAAAGCCTTGGATCTGCTCGAGAGTATCAAAGATGAGGGATTATTTATTGCACTATCAAAGGGTATTTTTGCTGATATCAAGCGCCCACAGGATGGGGGTAAGGGACTCGATGGCGTGAAAAGAAAAGGGGATCGCTATTACAACCCTGTATTGGAACTAATGAAGAACTTTAAGATTGAGGGCAAGCTATGAGCGGAGGACTTTATTCAACAGAAGACAAAAGCTTTGATAGGACATTAGACCTAACTAAGATAAAACCATACGGCGATACCATGAATGACGGTAAGGTACAGCTAAGCTTTACCCTACCAGTTCCAAGAGGTGCCGAAGCAGAGGAGGCTGCAAAGTTATTACTAAAAGAGATGGGACTACAGAATCCCATGGTTGTCTTCTCAAAAGAGCTCGCAGAGGGCTTTACTTTCTTTAATTGCTATGGTAGTTGTACACACACTGTAGACTATAGCAATATCTATGTGCCTAAAGTGGAGTCTACCACAATGTCTATGGAGGAAACAGATGATTTCATCCGTACTCATCTCGGTAAAACCATAAAAGTGTTAGGCGCTAGTACTGGTACTGACGCACATACCGTAGGTATCGATGCTATTATGAATATGAAGGGCTTCGCAGGTCATTATGGGCTTGAGAGGTACGATATGATTGAGGCACGCAACCTTGGTAGCCAAGTTCCTAATGAGGAGTTTATAGCAAAAGCTATCGAGTTCAATGCTGATGCTATCTTGGTATCTCAGACAGTGACTCAGAAGGATGTACATATTAAGAATCTAACAGAACTTATCGAGATTGTCGAGGCGGAAGGGCTACGTGAGCGTATGATTGTGTGCTGTGGTGGTCCTCGTATTACCCATGAGCTAGCAAAGGAGCTTGGTTATGATGCTGGCTTTGGCGCTAATACCTATGCCGATGACGTTGCCTCATTCATCGCTCAAGAAATGGTTCGTAGATCTGAATTCAAAGAATAATATAGTGAAACACATATACTAAAGACTTAATGTTATGGCATTAGACAAACAACAAATCAGAGAGGTGATTGCCAAGAGAGTAGCTTTGGAGCTAAAGGATGGTAATGTGGTGAACCTCGGTATTGGTCTTCCTACTATGGTGCCCAATTATCTTGCAGAAGATGTGCATGTCATGCTACAAAGTGAGAATGGCATGATAGGTATCGGTTCGGAGCCAGAGGAAGGTCAAGTAGATCCAGACTGGATTAATGCTGGAGGTGGTGCTATTACCACCGTTCCTGGTGCAGCTACTTTCGATAGTGCTACATCATTTGGTATTATTCGCGGTGGGCACGTTGATGTCAGCGTCTTGGGAGCCCTCGAGGTAGATGAAGAAGGAGACCTAGCCAATTGGATTATTCCAGGAAAGCGCGCACCTGGTATGGGTGGTGCTATGGACTTGCTCGTCGGTACCAAGAAGGTAATCTTAGCTATGGAGCACACCGCTAAGGGTAGCCCTAAGATACTTAAGAAGTGCCATCTCCCTCTTACAGCTAAAGGACAAGTAGACATGATTATCACCGAAATGTGTGTCATCGAAGTCCGTAAGGGTGAAGGTCTATGGGTTACAGAGCTATACGACGGTGTTACTCGCGAAGAAGTTCAGGCAGCTACCGAAGCAGAGCTTCATTTTGCCGAGAATATCCAACCAATGAGGCAGTAAAGACTTCGTTAGTCAAGTAGGATTATTCACATTATATACGAATTATGAATTTTAATTACACACCTCAAGAAGAACTCTTCTTGCAGATGATTCGAGAGTTTGCTGAGAAAGAGGTAAAGCCCCTAGCGGCTGAGATTGATGAGCAAGAGCGCTTCCCAATTGAGACAGTTGAGAAGATGAGCAAGCTTGGTCTTATGGGTATCGCAATCCCAAAAGAGTATGGTGGCGCTGGTGCTACCAACCAAATCTACACTATGGCAGTAGAGGAGTTAAGTCGTGTTTGTGCTACTACAGGTGTAGTGGTATCGGCTCACTCTTCACTTTGCTGTGATCCTATTAAGCAATTTGGTACAGAAGAGCAGAAGCAGAAGTATCTCCCTAGGCTAGCTAGCGGAGAGTGGATTGGTGCTTTTGGTCTTACAGAGCCAAACGCTGGTACTGATGCTGCGGGTCAGCAGACCTTTGCTGTAGAGGAAGAGGATCACTACGTACTCAATGGCAATAAGATCTTTATCACCAATGCAGAGTACGCACACGTTTATATCATCTTTGCCATGACTGATAAGAGCCTTGGCAATAAGGGTATTTCAGCATTCATTGTAGAGAAGAACTTCCCAGGCTTCTCTGTCGGTAAGAAGGAGCTCAAGATGGGTATCCGTGGTTCTGCTACTTGTGAGCTTGTTATGGAGAACTGTATCGTACCAAAAGAGAACCTTCTAGGTAAGATTGGTGAGGGCTTCAAGGTAGCTATGAAGACACTCGATGGAGGCCGAATCGGTATCGCTTCTCAGGCATTGGGTATTGCACGCGGTGCTATGGATGAGACAGTTAAGTATACCAAGGAGCGCAAGCAATTTGGTAAGAGCCTCTCTAAGTTCCAGAATACTCAATTCCAGCTTGCAGATCTAGAGGCACGTATCGAGTGCGCATCTCTTCTTGTTCGCAAGGCTGCATGGTGCAAAGACAATGGTCTACCATATTCAGTTCCTGCAGCTAGGGCTAAGCTCTTCTGTGCAGAGACAGCAATGGATATGACTACTAAGGCTGTACAGTTCCACGGTGGTTACGGTTATACACGTGAGTATCCAGTAGAGCGTATGATGCGTGATGCCAAGATTACAGAAATCTACGAGGGTACCAGCGAGGTACAGCGTATGGTTATTGCTGCTAATCTATTGAAGTAAATTGATATAAGACTATTCTGATATGAAGATTATTGTTTGCATAAAGCAAGTACCAGATACCACTGAGATTAAGCTTGATCCAGTAAAGGGCACCCTAATCCGTACAGGAGTCCCAAGCATTATGAACCCAGACGACAAGGGCGCTCTAGAGCAAGCTCTTCTCCTTAAGGATAAGTTTGGCGCGGAGGTTCACGTTATTACCATGGGACCACCTCAGGCAAAAGCTATTGTTTATGAGGCATTCGCAATGGGTTGCGACAAGGGTTTCTTAATTACCGACCGTAAGTTCGGAGGTGCAGATACCCTAGCTACTAGCTACACTATCTCACAGGCTATCAAGTCTCTTGAGCATTACGACATTATCTTGGCTGGTCGCCAGGCAATCGATGGTGATACCGCACAGGTAGGTCCTCAGATGGCTGAGCAGCTCGACCTCCCACAGATTACCTACGTAGAGAACGTAGAGTTTGATGGAGATAAGAAGCTTACCGTTACTAAGAATGTAGAGGATGGTCACGAGGTGCTAGAGGTAGAGCTTCCATGTATGCTTACCTTCTTGGCTTCTGCATACCAACCACGCTACATGAATGTATCAGACATTATGACCGCCTTTGATAAGGAGATCGTAGAGCTCAACTTCGGTTCGTTCCCTGTAGACGAGGCTCGTTTGGGTCTTAAGGGTTCACCTACCAACGTGAGCAAGTCCTTCACCAAGGGTGCTAAGGCAATGGGTACACTCTATGAAGATATGACGCCAGAAGAGGCTGCCGACTTGATTCTAGAGAAACTACAGGAGAAATTCATCATCTAAGAGACACTATGGAACAATATAAAGGAATACTAGTATTTGCTGAGCAGCGCAATGGCGTAATTCAAAACGTCGCTTTTGAGCTCATCGGAAAGGCTCGCGAGCTTGCAGACTCTATCTCAGAGCAAGTTACAGCTATCTTGCTGGGTCAAGGAGTAGGACAGCTAGCTGATCAGCTTATCCATGCTGGAGCTGATAGAGTATTGGTAGTGGATCATGAGCTACTCAAGGATTATATCACTGAGCCATATACTGAGGCTATCTTTCATGTAGTAAATACCTACAAGCCAGAAATCGTGCTTATCGGTGCTACTACTATTGGTCGTGACCTAGGTCCAAGACTATCATCAAGGCTTCAGACAGGTCTTACAGCCGATTGTACTGGTCTTGAGATCAATGAGGAGCGTAATCTACTCATGACTCGTCCTGCATTCGGTGGTAACCTAATGGCTACTATCATCTGTAAGAATAATCGTCCACAGATGTCTACAGTACGCCCAGGAGTAATGCGTCGTAAGCCAAGCGATAATACTCGTACGGGTGTTGTAGAGCAGGTTTCTGTTCCATTCGACGTAGAGAAGTGCCGCAGAGTAAAGCTCGTAAGAAAAGAGACTGAGGCTAAGACCCTTGTAGATATCACAGAGGCAAACGTCCTAGTATCTGGTGGTCGTGGTGTAGGTACTGGCAATGGCTTCAGTAAGCTCCAAGAGCTTGCAGAGACCCTCAATGCCGAGGTATCTTCATCAAGAGCAATGGTTGATGCCGGTATTATCGGTCACGAGCGTCAGGTAGGTCAGACAGGTAAGACCGTTCGCCCTGATCTATACCTCGCACTTGGTATCTCAGGAGCTATTCAGCACCTTGCAGGTATGGAGGAGAGCGAGTATATCCTTGCTATCAATAAGGATAAGTATGCTCCTATCTTCCAGGTAGCTGACCTCGGAATTGTCGGTGACCTACACAAGATTGTGCCAGTCCTTACTCAGAAGATTCAAGCTCTTCAGGATAAGGAGCGTTGATATGGCGGACTTCAAGACTATTAAGGTTGAGGTGAGTGGTGCTATTTGCACCCTCACCATCAATCGTCCTGAAGCTCTCAATGCCCTCTCTACTCAGGTACTTACAGAGCTAGAGCAAGCTATTGATCATCTTCCCGATGCTAAAGTATTAGTCGTCACAGGAGAGGGTCGTAGTTTTGTTGCGGGTGCAGATATCAGCGAGATGGCAAGTTTCTCGGCAGAGCAGGCACTAGCATTTGGCGCACAGGGTGCCAAGGTATTTCGCAAGCTCGAGCTTCTTGATATCCCTGTAATTGCTGCCGTCAATGGTTTTGCCCTAGGGGGAGGATGCGAGCTAGCCATGGCTTGTGATATTCGTATTGCTTCCGACAAAGCGAAGTTCGGACAGCCTGAGGTAGGGCTAGGTATCCCTCCAGGATTTAGTGGCACACAGCGCCTTCCTCGGCTGGTAGGGGCTGGTATCGCTTCCGAGCTCATCTTTACCGCACGAACTATCAAGGCAGATGAAGCTCTAAGAATAGGCTTGGTCAATCAGGTTGTTGAGGCAGAGCAATTGATGCCCACCGTTATGTCTATTGCCGAGGAAATCTCTACCAAGTCGCCACATGCTGTTGCTCTTTCCAAGAAAGCCATCCAGCGTGGGCTACAAGCAGATATCGACACTGGTATCGCTATTGAGAATTATCTTTTCAGTAATGCTTTCGCCTCTTCCGAGCAAAAGGAAGGCATGGCGGCATTTTTAGAGAAAAGGAAACCAAACTTTTGAGCCTCTTGGGCTCATAAACACACACATGTTATGAAGATAGTAGTATTAGGAAATGGCACTATGGGTGCTGGCATCGTACAGACTATGGCTCAGAAAGGGCTTCCTGTGACGATGAAAGGTCGCTCTACTGAGTCGCTAGAGCGCGCTATGGGTCGTATGTCTAAGGGACTAAATCGACTAGTAGAGAAAGAAAAGATGACAGCCGATCAGATGCAGAATATTCTGAATCAGATTACTATCACCACAGACTTTGAGGATATCAAGGATGCAGACCTTGTTATCGAAGCGATAAGCGAGGAGATGGAGGTGAAGAAAGAGACCCTAGCTCACCTTTGCTCTATCCTCAAGCCAGAAGCAATTATCGCTACCAATACCTCTTCACTCTCTATTACAGAGCTCGCTTCTGCTACAAAGCGCCCAGAGAAGGTTATTGGTATGCACTTCTTCAATCCAGTACCAGTAATGAAGCTCGTCGAGGTAATCACTGGTCAGGTAACTAGCGAGGAGACCCTCAATGTAGTAATGGAGCTTTGCCAAAACCTCGATAAGGTAGCTGTGAAGGTAAATGAAGCACCAGGCTTTGTGGTTAATAGGATTCTTATCCCTATGATTAACGAGGCTGTAGGAGCTTATGCCGATGGTATTGCTACAGTCGAGGAGATTGATACTGCTATGAAGCTAGGAGCCAATCATCCTATGGGACCACTACAATTGGGCGACTTCATTGGGCTCGATGTATGTCTCGCAATCATGGAGGTGCTCTTCAATGAGTATGGCGATCCAAAGTACCGCCCACATACCCTCCTGCGCAAGATGGTTCGTGCGAACCAACTAGGTCGTAAGACCGGTCGTGGTTTCTACGACTATTCTAAGTAATCGGATTACAGAAAAGAGTAGCCCTATTCAAGTCAATTGAGTAGGGCTTCTTTTTTTGTCTCATGGTTTCCAACGAAAAAGGTCGAGGGTATTGGTTGAAAAGGTCGAGGGTTCTTCACGAAAAGGTCGAGGGTATATTGAATAGATAGGTGAAGAGCGATACATGAGGTATCCTACTTCATACTTCTAATTGGGCTACTATCTTGAAATATTTCCAAACCATATCCAACCTATTCCTTAGAGTAAACTTCTTTCTCACGACAATAATACGCTCCTCTTCTACTGAGTCCCGGCAGTTTCTCCCCAGAGGGACTCCAGTTTCTCCCCAGAGGGACTCCAGTTTCTCCCCAGAGGGACTCCAGTTTCTCCCCAGAGGGACTCGAGTCTCTCCCCAGAGAGACTTTCTTCACGACGTATATTATAGTTGGCTTACTCTAGCTCGACATCATCTGTTATATATTCCATTAGCTGCCATCGATAGGGCACAATCCAATCCGTAAGTCAAATAAAGATCATACAACTATCAATGATTGAAGGGATACTTCCAGCTAATTTCACTTACCATTGTGCCTCTATGTCATAAATCGACAACTATTTGAGGACTATGTTACGAGGTATTTGAAAATTATCCCAGCTATAGATACCTAAAAATGGTGATTAGAGAAATAAATCGTAATTCATAGGCGAATTCCTTGGTGGTGTTCTGATAATAGCCTATCTTTGTACAAGATAAGTAATAACAATACCTACTTTAAAGAATTTCAACTCTGTTTTTATGTGGTTAACTAAATCCTCAATTGGCAGGAAAGTAGTGATGAGTCTATCTGGACTCTTCTTGATTATCTTCCTACTGTTTCATGCAACCATGAATCTAGTAGCGGTATTCTCGAAGTCTGGCTACGACATGATCACTGGTTTTCTTGGCACGAATGCAATCGTGCAGTTTATGGTGCCTGTGCTGGCACTTGGTGTGATTGTTCACGTAATCTATGCCGTAATGCTTACCTTACAGAACCAAAAGGCTCGTGGTAATGATAAGTACGACAAGACTGGCAAGACAGGTGTGCAGTGGGCTTCTAAGAATATGTTTGTTCTTGGGCTTATTGTCTTCTTCGGGATTGCATGGCACCTTACCCACTTCTGGGCAAAGATGCAGTTGCGAGAGTGGTCAGGCGTAGCTCCTGAGAATGGTTTTGAACTGATTTTGATGCAGTTCTCCAATCCTATCGTGGTAGCGCTATACGTTGTATGGTTTGTGGCTATTTGGTATCACCTTACGCACGGTTTCTGGAGTGCATTCCAGACCTTGGGTTGGAGCAATACTATTTGGTACAAGCGTCTGCACATTGTAGGAGTGGTAGTGGCTACAATCATCTGCTTGATGTTTGCTTGCACAGCTGTTGCCTTCTACCTATTCCCCGAGACTGTTGGTACTATCTGGACACTTGGTCAGCATGCTACCGAGGCAGTTGCTACCATTTAATTACTAAAGAGCTTTAAGAGATTATGATAAAGTTAGATGCCAAAATACCAAAAGGTCCACTAGCAGATAAGTGGACTAACTATAAGGCTACCCAGAAGTTGGTGAACCCAGCTAATAAGCGTAGGCTTGATGTTATTGTGGTGGGTACAGGACTTGCTGGTGCTTCTGCTGCTGCTACTCTTGCAGAGTTGGGCTTTCATGTTGATAGCTTCTGTATTCAAGATTCTCCACGTCGTGCACACTCAATCGCTGCACAGGGCGGTGTAAATGCTGCAAAGAACTATCAGAATGATGGTGACTCTGTGGGTCGTCTGTTTTATGATACGATTAAGGGTGGAGACTATCGAGCTCGTGAGGCCAACGTTTATCGCCTAGCCGAGGTCTCCAATGCTATTATCGATCAGTGTGTGGCACAGGGAGTGCCTTTTGCGCGTGAGTATGGTGGTACACTTGCCAACCGTTCTTTCGGTGGTGCTCAGGTATCTCGCACCTTCTACTCTCGTGGTATCACAGGTCAGCAGCTCCTACTCGGAGCCTATTCGTCACTATCTCGCATGATAGGTCTTGGCAAGGTCAATCTTCATACCCGTCATGAGATGGTCAACCTCGTGATGGTTGATGGTCGTGCTAGGGGTATCATTGTACGTGACCTAGTCACTGGTAAGCTAGAGCGTTATTCAGCGCATGCAGTAGTGATTGCTACTGGTGGTTATGGTAATACCTTCTTCCTTAGCTCCAACGCTATGGAGTGTAATGGTTCAGCTGCTTGGCAGTGCTACAAGAAGGGCGCAGCCTTTGGTAACCCATGTATGGCTCAGATCCACCCTACTTGTATCCCACAGCATGGCGACTTCCAGAGTAAGCTAACTCTGATGTCTGAGTCTTTGCGTAATGATGGTCGTATCTGGGTACCTAAGAAACTAGAGGATGCTCAGGCTATCCGTGCGGGTAAGCTCAAGCCCACTCAGATTAAGGAAGAGGATCGTGACTACTACCTAGAGCGTAGGTACCCAGCCTTTGGTAACCTCGTGCCTCGTGACGTGGCATCACGTGCTGCTAAGGAGCGCTGCGATGCAGGCTATGGCGTGGGTACAGGTAATGCTGTATACCTAGACTTCGCTGAGCCTATTCAGCGCCTAGGTATCAAGGTGGTAGCAGAGCGTTATGGTAACCTCTTCCAGATGTATGAGAAGATTACTGCTGATAACCCATACGAGACCCCTATGATGATCTTCCCTGCTATCCACTACACCATGGGTGGTATCTGGGTAGACTATGAGCTACAGACTACCATTCCAGGACTATTTGCGATTGGTGAGGCTAACTTCTCAGACCACGGCGCAAACCGTCTAGGTGCTTCTGCACTTATGCAGGGTCTTGCCGATGGTTACTTTATCATCCCTTATACCATACAGAACTACCTATCTGACCAGATTCAGGTACCACGTTTCAGTACCTCTCTCCCAGAGTTCGATGCTGCAGAGAAAGAGATTACGGATCGTATCAATAAGTTGATGAGCATTAAGGGTAAGCAGTCTGTCGATGACCTACACAAGAAGTTAGGTGCCATTATGTGGGACTATGTAGGTATGGGTCGTGATGAGGCTGGTCTGAAGAAGGCTATTGAGCTCATAGGTCAGGTTAAGAAGGAGTTCTGGAGTGATGTATTTATCCCAGGTGAGGCTGTGGATCTTAATATTGAGCTTGAGAAGGCGCTTCGCCTTGCAGACTTTATTGAGATTGGTGAGCTTATGGCTCATGACGCTCTCGACCGCAAGGAATCCTGTGGAGGGCACTTCCGTACTGAGTACCAAACTGAAGAGGGTGAGGCACTTCGTGACGATGAAAACTTCTCTTATGTCTCTTGCTGGGAGTACCAGGGCGAGGACAAGGCGCCAGTGATGCACAAGGAACCACTTGACTATGAGTTTGTAGTTAGAGCTCAGAGAAATTATAAGTCTTAATAACCCCTTTTGAAATTAGACACGATAAGTTATGGATAAAGACATTAATATAAAGGTCAGAGTCTGGAGGCAGAGGAGTGCTAAAGAGAAAGGGCACTTTGAGACCTACGACCTGAAGAACATCTCTCAGGGTAGCTCTTTTCTTGAGATGATGGACGTGCTGAATAATCAGCTGATCCACGAGCGTAAGGAGCCTATCGCATTCGACCACGATTGTCGCGAGGGTATCTGTGGTATGTGTTCACTATATATCAATGGACACCCTCACGGACCAGACTCACTAGTGACTACTTGCCAATTGCACATGCGTTCGTTTAACGATGGTGATACCATTACCATCGAACCATGGCGCTCTGCAGGTTTCCCTGTGATTCGTGACCTTATGGTAGACCGTACTGCATTCGATAAGATTCAGCAGGCAGGTGGTTTCGTGAGTGTGAATACTGGTAGCGCTCCTGATGGCAACGTAATTCCAATCGCACACGACGTGGCAGAGATGGCTATCGATGCAGCTTCTTGTATTGGGTGCGGCGCTTGTGTCGCAGCTTGTAAGAATGGTTCGGCAATGCTCTTCGTTGGTGCTAAGGTGAGCCAGTTCGCACTACTCCCACAGGGACGTCCCGAGGCTGCAAAGCGTGCTAAGGCAATGGTGGCTAAGATGGATGAGCTAGGGTTTGGTAACTGTACGAATACTCGCGCTTGTGAACTAGAGTGTCCTAAGGGTATCTCTGTCTCCAACATTGCTCGCATGAACCGTGAGTTTATCAAGGCAAAGATCAAGGACTAATACTCGGTATTGATAGAAAGAAAAAGACAGCTGTGCAGGACTTGCGTAGCTGTCTTTTTCTTTCTATTTTAGGTGTCTATCGCTTAAATTTAGCTATCTTTGTCAAGTTATAGTAGAGAGAATATACTAGACAGCAAAGAGTAAGCTATGCTATTGAATATGATGAAGTCAAAGATCCACCGTGTACGGGTCACTGATGCCAACCTCAACTATGTGGGAAGCATCACGATTGACGTGGATCTTATGGAGGCAGCTCATATACTGCCCAATGAAAAGGTACAAGTAGTTAATAATAACAATGGAGCGAGGATAGAAACTTATGTTATTGAAGGAGAGCGCGGAAGCGGCACCATTTGTCTCAATGGCGCTGCAGCAAGACATTTCCAGCCTGATGACATTGTGTTGATCATATCCTACGCAATGATGAGTGAGGAGGAGGCAAAGGTGCACCAACCCATTGTCATTTTCCCAAATTCCGAAACAAACAAACTAGGATAAGATGAAGTACTTGAATATAGAAACTAAAGTATCAGAGGCTTTGGCATCAGTGCTAAATCATCTGTATGGCGTGACGTGTGTAGATTTATCTGTGACGACTACAAAAAAGGAGTTTGTTGGAGATTATACTTTTGTAGTGTTCCCATTCCTGAAGCAAAGTCGCAAGAGCCCAGAAGCAACAGCCACGGAGATTGGAGAAGCATTGGTAAGAGATTATCCTACTCTTGTAAAGGAATTTAATGTGGTTAAGGGATTTCTCAATATTGAACTACAAGGGACGTTCTTCGTGGATCAGCTATGGGAAATGAAAGAGACCGAAGGGTATGGCATAGAGACGCCTGCTAGTGATGCGCCCTTATATATGGTTGAGTATTCCTCTCCAAATACCAATAAGCCACTACACTTAGGGCATATCCGCAATAATCTGCTCGGTTATAGCATCTCCAAGATTTTGGAGGCGAATGGCAAACGGGTAGTCAAGACCAACATAGTAAATGACCGAGGTATTCATATCTGTAAGTCTATGTTGGCTTGGAAGAAATGGGGTGAGGGTGCAACTCCTGAAAGCACTGGCTTGAAAGGCGATCATCTAATTGGGGACTTCTATGTACTTTTTGATAAGCACTACAAAGCAGAGCTAAAGGAGCTTGAGGCTAAGGGTCTATCTACTGAGGAAGCCGAGAAGCAGAGTACACTCATGCAAGAGGCACGCGCCATGCTCAAGAAGTGGGAGCAGGGTGACGAGGAGATTCGCTCCATGTGGAAGATGATGAATAGCTGGGTGTATGCTGGTTTTGATGAGACGTATAAGCGCCTAGGTGTAGACTTTGATAAGATTTACTACGAGAGTGCTACCTACTTGGTTGGTAGAGATGAGGTACTCCGTGGACTACAAGAAGGGATTTTCGTAAAGGATGAGGATGGTTCCGTATGGGCTGATCTGACTTCAGAGGGATATGACCGTAAAATTCTGCTTCGTGCCGATGGTACTTCCGTGTATATCACACAGGATATCGGTACAGCAAAGCTTCGTTTCCAAGATTATCCGATAGACCAGATGATTTACGTAGTAGGGAATGAGCAAGATTACCACTTCCAGGTACTCTCTATCATCCTCGATAAACTGGGGTATTCTTTTGGAAAAGATCTCAAGCACTTCTCTTATGGTATGGTTGAGCTACCTGAAGGGAAAATGAAGAGCCGTGAAGGTACTGTAGTAGATGCAGACGACCTTATGGATAAGATGGTCGAGACGGCTCTCGAAGCCTCTGAGGGGCAGGGTAGGGCAGTAGAAATGAGCGAGGAAGAACGCCGAGAGATGGCACGTCGTGTTGGGCTTGGCGCATTGAAATATTTCCTTCTAAAGGTGGAGCCTCGTAAAAATATGCTCTTCGACCCTAAGGAGTCTATTGACTTTAATGGTAATACAGGACCATTTATCCAGTATACTTATGCGCGTATCCAGAGTATCCTGAGAAAGGCCGAGGGCATTGATTTCCTAAGTGCCAAGGGAAACATTGTGATGGAAGGCAAAGAGATAGCTCTAGTAAAGCGACTTAATGAATTTGGTAGTGTTGTAAAGCAAGCAGGCAATGAGCTTAACCCAGGTGCATTGGCAAACTATGCCTACGACCTAGGTAAGGAGTTTAACCAATTCTATCACGACCATTCAATACTTAACGAAGCCGATGAAGCAGTTAAGCGTCACCGTCTACTTCTAGCTTATCTTACAAGTGAAGTATTGAGGAAAGCCGTTGGGCTGCTTGGTATTGAAATGCCAGAGAGAATGTAAGCGTCATGGAGGACAAGCAAGTGGCAATTGATCGTCGCTATCTTCGGATGGCTGAGATATGGGCGGAGAACTCTTACTGCAATAGATTGCAAGTAGGTGCGCTAATTGTGAAGGACAAAATGATTATCTCTGATGGATACAATGGTACGCCATCAGGATTTGAAAATTGTTGTGAAGATCAGGATAATAAGACGTATCCTTACGTACTTCATGCCGAAGCCAATGCGATTACTAAGGTAGCAGCGAGTAACAACAATAGCTCGGGCGCAACCATATATGTGACGCATGCACCTTGCTTGGAATGCTCTAAACTAATTATACAAGCGGGTATCAAACGGGTGGTATACTCTGAGAGTTATCGCCTAACTGAGGGGCTAGACCTCCTCAAGCAAGCAGGTATTGTGGTGGATTATTTACCAATCAAGGAGAAATAGAGAGATGGGTAAAAAGGTAGTACATGGTATCTTAGTCGCCTTATTATTTGTATTGGCGCTGATTGGTGGGTATTTCTTTGGGCAGCGGCAGAGCCTGAAGAATCCTCTCCTACGATCTGTAACGCCTATGGACAAGCTTAAGGCAACACTACAGATGATTGATGAGAGCTATGTGGATAGTGTCGATGTAGATGCATTGGTAGCACAGCTCATCCCGACTCTTATTAGTCAGCTTGATCCACACTCTACCTATCTTACTGCCGAGGAACGTGCTGCCGAGCAGGAGAATCTTGATGGTTTCTTTTATGGAGTGGGCATATCGTTCAATACGATTCTTGATACTGCAGTGGTGATTCAAACAGTTCCTAATGGACCTTCTGATATTGCGGGTCTGAAGCCTGGCGATCGCATTGTAACAATAGATGGTAAGAACACTACGGGCAATACTTTTTCTCCTGATTCTATTCGCTCTCTACTGAAAGGCAAGAAAGGCAGTATCGTTACCTTAGGCGTTCGTCCCTACAACACCTCCGAAATCACCGAGGTACAAGTGAAGCGTGGGGTAGTTAACACGAGCAATGTGGATGCTACCTTTATGGTTAATGACTCTCTCGGTTTCGTTAGGCTCAAAGGCTTCTCGGTCTCTACCCATGACGACTTTATGCAGTCGGTGGCTAAGCTTCGCAATAGCGGTGCGAAGGGACTAATTTTAGACCTCAGAGATAACCCAGGTGGCTTGGTACAGCCGGCTCTACTTATAGCGAATGAAATGCTCCCCGAGGGAAGTCTTATTATCTATACTGAGGGAGCGCACAAGAAGCGTAGCGACGTTTACAGCGATGGCACTGGTACTTTGATTGGATTCCCTATATACGTCCTCCTAAACGAGCTATCGGCATCTTCTTCTGAGATTGTCAGTGGTGCGCTACAGGATAATGATATTGCTGTCTTAATCGGTCGTAGAAGTTTCGGAAAGGGGCTTATGCAGAAGCCTTTCGAGTATTATGATGGTTCATCAGTACACCTAACGATTGCTCGATACCATACCGCCTCTGGCAGATCTATCCAAAGAGATTATAAACTAGGGGGTGACGAGGCTTATACACACGATTGGATTGATAGAGTGATGGGTGGCGAGATGTTCTCAGCCGATAGTGTCAAGCTGAATCCCAACCTACTTTATAAGACAAAAGCAGGGCGTTCAGTCCACGGTGGTGGGGGTATCATGCCCGACATTTTTGTCCCACGGGATACCCTTGGTATGACCAGCTATTATGCGGAGGTGCTGAATAAAGGATTGGTGCACGAGTTCTCATTTGTGTATGCAGATAAGTACCGCAACTTGCTATCGCGTATTGGTAGTCTGGAAGAGGTATATAGATTCTTGGACAACCAGGGATTGGTATGGCAATTAGCTAAATATGCACAGAAGAAGGGCGTTGTCCCACGTAACTACCAGATTGCACAGTCGCAGAAACAACTCAATAGTATACTATTCCCTCTCGTGGTTGACTATCTATATGGTCAGGATAGCTCTTGGAAGGTTAGAAGCCTTGACGACCCTATGATAAAGAGAGCCGAGTTACTTTTCTCGCAGAGGGTCTATTCACCGCTTGCTATTCCTAAAGAAGTCAAGAATGTACCAGATTCTTTGTTAATAGCACAATGATGGAAAAGAAGGAAGTAAGGAAGATAGTAAGAGAGCGTAAAAAGCAGATTACACTGGACGAGAGAGTAGAAATATCTAGGGTAGTCTCGGAAAAGGCTTTTGATGTGCTGAAGAGTATGCCAGCCACTAAGGTAGCATTATTCTTGAGCATGCCCGATGAAGTAGATACATCGCACCTTATTCATCTACTTGTAGAGCAAGGCAAGCATACGATACTAGTACCTAGGGTAGAAGACGATACAACGATAAACTTCTATAGACTTGGAAATATTGATACGTATGATCTATCAAGCTTGGGAATAAAAGAGCCCTCCGATGATATTAGCCAAGCACTAGTGCCAGAAGTGATGATTGTGCCAGGCGTAGCTTTTGACACATTTGGCGGTAGAGTAGGGCGTGGACGTGGCTATTACGATAGATACTTCCAAAGGTATCCAGAAGCCATTAGGCAAAAGATAGCTATTGCTTACCACCTACAGGTAATGACAGAAGAACTCCCTATGGATCCGTTTGACCAAAGTATGGATATGCTACTTACAGAGCAGAGTAGTTATGTCTTTTAGTCACTTGATAATAATCTCAAGGGATTTAATCAGGTGAGCGGACATAAATCCCCTGAGAGATGATTCTATTATGTCCCTTCTCTGTCGTACGTACGTAAGTGCGACAGAGGAGGGACAAACTATTTGTAAGGTATTGTCTTGTGTAATCTGATGGTTTACTTTGATCTTTTGGAGTGTTGGGTCGGGGATATTCGCCCAAGCTGTGGATAACTCCTTATATTGCTTCACTAGTTTAAGCACATCTAGTTCGTAGCGTTTTTTCTGAAGGAGTGACCCTATCTTTTCAGTTTTGTAGTGCCTCATTGTCCGTAATATCAGTAAAAGTACCATTGTAGGCACTGAAAATACTATACGATCCCTTAGGCTGTCTTTGGAGAATCTTATTCAGATATTTCCTATTGGTATCACTCATAAATATCTGCCCAAACTGGTCACCGCTCAAGAGGTCTACAATACGTTCTACCCGCCTTTCATCTAGTTTATCAAACACATCATCTAAAAGTAGGATAGGGAGATTGTGGGGATAAAGTTGGCACAATAGGTTGTACTGAGCGAGCTTTAGTGCTATCATATAGCTCTTATTCTGTCCCTGAGAACCGATCTTACGGATAAGATAATCACCGATGAGCATCTCAATATCGTCCCTGTGCGGCCCAATCCTTGTGAACCCACAAGCTAAATCCCCTTGCAAGCTACTCTGCCAAACTTGTAGGAAGTCATCCGCTACAGGAGGTTGCTTGTCAATAGAAAAGAGATAGCGTAAGTGCACTGACTCATTTCCTCCCGTAATCGTATTGTAGTAATGATGGAATAGAGGAGTAATCCTTTCTATCCACTCCTCTCGAAACCTAGATATCCGCTCAGCTTCTATGGACATCTGCTGATTCACTACATCCAATAAAGATAAATCTAGCCCCATCTCTTGCTTTAGCATCTTATTACGATGCTCTACGAGAGACTTATAATTCTTTGCAATAGTCATGTACTCACGCGACTCTTGACAAAGGAATTGATCCATAAAGCTCCTTCGCTCCGTACTCCCTCCCTTAATTAAATCTATATCACTCGGGGCTATCATCACGAGAGGAAATAGCCCTACATGGTCAGCCATTCGGGTATATTCCTTTTTATTGCGCTTCAGAGTCTTATTTCGTCCCTGTTGTAGCCCAAAGAACACCTGTTCCTGATCTCCATTTACCTCATACTCTCCCGAAATAATTGCCATACCCTCTCCATGACGGATAATCATGGAGTCGGGAAGGTACTGATTACTCCGCGTAAACGAGAGATAATAGATGCTATCAAGCAGATTGGTCTTGCCCATTCCATTTGCTCCGATAACGCAGTTGAACTTATCGGAAAAGCTAAGATGGGCAAGCTCAATATTCTTATAATTAGTGAGCGAAAGGTGCTTAAGTATCATTAGATACCAAATACAATCTTCGAGATATTCTCAATGAAAATATTTACAGAGATGGCCATAAGGACAGCACCGAAGAACTTTCGGAGCACATAGATACCTCCCTGACCAAAGATACGCTCCACGAAACTGATATTCCGGAGTACGAAGTAGACAACCACCATATTCATGAGGGTAGCAATCACAATATTGATCATCGCAGCCGTAGAGGTGAATGTCAATAGAGTAGTAAATGATGCTGCTCCTGCTATCAATGGAAATACCAAAGGGACAAGCGTACTAGAACCACCAGGTGCATCGTTCCTAAATATCTCTACTCCGAATATCATCTCCACTGCTAGTAGGAAGAGAATAATCGCACCACCAGCAGCAAAGCTCTGCCTAGTTACTCCCAGGAAGCTAAGTACTAGCTCTCCAAAGAATAGGAAAGCGAGAAGAATGAATGTCGAGAATAGAACCGTCTTGAAAGGCTCTATCTTTTGTCCCGACTGCTTGAGGTTGATAATAATAGGGATAGCACCGATGATATCGATTACCACAAAAAGGCTGGAGAAGACCTTGCCTATCTCCGTAAAGTTAATACCCTGAAATACACCAATTAACCAATCCATGATTTGTTCGTCTAACTTGCTTGTCTATTATTAAATGCACAAAATTACTATTTTTTTCTCAATCCTTAGGTAGGAGTTGAAGCACTACCTCCAATCCCAGAGAAGGGCTTCACTTATTAATAAAGATGGAGGAATTGGCACAATGGACTCTAAAAGTTATCAGATTGCTTCAAGTTTCTACAAGTACCTTCTTCACTATGGCAAGATTTCGAGTACTTACAATTGCTTAGTTAGAATACATGACGGGACACTCCTGCATCCTTTTTTACGCTGCAAAGTTAGCCAAATTCGCTCTAATCCGCAATAATATTATACGTTAGCCCCCGATAATCCTATATGAGCGGATTGATCCTACTCGCCATAAGGTTGACTATTATCGGATAACTCGATATATTAAGACTGCAGAAAAAATGGTACCTTTGTAGCCATTAAAATTAACTATATATTGTGATTATGAGCAGAGAATTGAGCGCTAAATACGACCCAAGTGAAGTGGAAGATAAGTGGTATGCTTATTGGCAAGAGCATAAACTATTCGCCTCTAAGCCCGACCATAGGCAGCCGTATACCATAATCATGCCGCCACCCAATGTGACCGGCGTGCTACACATGGGGCACATGCTCAATAACACGATACAAGATATCCTCATTCGTAGGGCTAGGATGACTGGCTACAATGCTTGTTGGATGCCTGGGACTGACCATGCTTCGATTGCTACTGAAGCAAAAGTAGTAGAGCGTTTGGCAAAGCAAGGGATTAAGAAGAGTGACCTAAGCCGTGAGGAGTTCTTAAAGCATGTATGGGATTGGACGCACGAGCATGGCGGCATCATAGTGGAGCAGCTCAAGAAGGTAGGTGCGTCTTGTGACTGGGATAGGCTCGCTTTCACTATGGATGAGAAGCGAAGCGATGCGGTGATTGATGTATTCTGCGACCTTTATCGTAAAGGTTTGATATATCGTGGAGTACGCATGATTAACTGGGATCCTAAAGCAAAGACGGCTATCTCTGACGAAGAGATTATCTATGAGGAGCAGCATGGTAAGCTGTATTATGTTCGCTACTTCGTAAAGGGTGAGGAGGGTAAGTATATTGTGGTGGCTACCACTCGTCCCGAGACGATATTTGGTGATACCGCAGTCTGCATCCATCCCGAGGATGAACGCTATCAGTGGTTAAAGGGTAGGGAGGTTGTCGTGCCTGGGGTGAATAGAATTATCCCTATTATTACGGATGAATATGTAGATAGGGAGTTTGGTACTGGGTGCCTGAAGGTAACCCCAAGCCACGATGTGAACGACTATATGCTTGGTCAAAAGTATAATCTGCCAGAGATAGATGTATTCAACGACGATGGCACGCTCAACGCACACGGCGGTAAGTATGAGGGGCAAGATCGTATGGAGGTGCGCAATGCCTTTGTGAAAGAGCTAGAGACGCTAGGTCTGATTGAGAAAATCGAAGACTATACCAATAAGGTGGGGCTCTCGGAGCGTACCCATGTGCCTATCGAGCCTAAGCTATCAATGCAGTGGTTCCTAAAGATGAAGGAACTTTCTAAGCCAGCATACGAAGCTGTGATGAGTAACGAGGTGCAACTCGTTCCTGACCGTTTCAAGGGAGTTTATGCCTCTTGGATGGAGAACGTTAGAGACTGGAATATCTCTCGCCAGCTATACTGGGGGCACCGCATTCCTGCCTACTTCTTAGAGGATGGTAGTATCGTGATAGGTGAGACTGCCGAGATTGCGCTTGAAGAAGCTAAGAAGATCACAGGAAATCCGTCTCTGACACTCAACGACCTTAGTCAAGACCCAGATACATTAGACACATGGTTTAGCTCTTGGCTCTGGCCAATCTCTGTATTTGGCAACCCTATGGACAAGGATAATGCCGAGCTAAACTACTACTTCCCTACTTCAGACCTCGTAACAGGGCCTGATATCTTATTCTTCTGGGTAGCTAGGATGATTATTGCAGGCTACGAGTATAGAGGGACTTTCCCATTCAAGAACGTATTCCTCACAGGTATTGTCCGTGATAGCCTACGCCGTAAGATGAGTAAATCGCTCGGCAATAGCCCAGACCCACTCAAGCTAATTGAGCAGTATGGTGCCGATGGCGTACGCATGGGATTGATGACTGCGGCTTCGGCTGGTAACGACATCCTATTCGACGAGAGCCTAGTAGAGCAAGGGCGCAACTTCAATAATAAGATATGGAACTCCTTCCGCTTAATCCAGGGTTGGGAGATAAGTGATACAGCCGAGCAGAATGGTGCTCAGAAGGCAGCGATTGAGTGGTTCGAGCACTTACTAAGGAAGCAGGAAGCAATTCTAACGGATCACTTCAAGAAGTACCGCATCAATGATGCTACACTATTGATGTACAAACTCATTCGCGATGACTTCTCGGGGACTTTTCTCGAATTGATTAAGCCCGGATATGGAGAACCAATCGACCGTGCAACTATCGAAGCAACCAACACTTTCTTTGAGCAATTAATGCAATTGGTACACCCATTTATGCCTTTTATATCGGAAGAGTTATGGCAAGCTGTACGAGAGCGCAAGGAAGGGGAGAGCATTATGGTAAGCCAGCTACGAAAGCAGCAAGAGTTTAGTGAAGAGATTATCAAGTCGATGGACTTCTCTCGTGAGATTATCACTAATATCCGCAACTTACGCGCTCAGAAGGGCGTCTCTCCAAAGGAAGAGCTAGAGCTATTCTCAGAGACTAAACTAAGTGATAGTGCTAAGGCAGTGATTACTAAGCTCGCGAATATCTCGGTATTCCATGAAGAGAAGTCAGCGGAGAGTGCCGATATGGCTATCTTTAATGTGGAAACAACTCAATTTGGTGTGCCATTTACCGGGCTTGTAGATATCGCTGCTGAGATTGAGAAGCTGAAGGGCGAGGAGGTACACTACGAGAAGTTCCTCAAAGGTGTACGTGCAAAGCTCTCCAACGAGAAGTTCGTGGCGAATGCTCCTGAGCAAGTGGTGGCAATGGAGCGTAAGAAGGAGCACGATGCAGAGGAGAAACTTGCTGCAGTTAGAGCCCGCTTAGCTACCGCATACCAAGAGGCACCCCATCTTCAGGAAAAGAAAAACTGAACTGGTGGTTTTGGAAAGGTAAATAAACAGTCGTCACTTTCGCCAAAATTAGTCGACTGATTCTGAAAATTAGTCGACTAATTTTTTGGGGCTTATTGTGACTAATTCTATACTTTTGCCATACACGACCTTTACAGGTACGAATTACAATGATATGAACAGTTATCACATACCCGAGGATTATCGGAATGAGGCAGTCAGCTTCAGCTCTCTACCTAGCGTAGATGAGCTGGAGCTGACTGCTCTTTTGCCTAAGTATATCACGCAGATGAGGTTGGAGGTATCGCTATGGATGCTTATTCCTCTGCTTATTTATATCGTGGTTTGGGTGCTTGTAGAGCCTCTTAGAGCGTCTCTTTGGGCGCTATTGATACCCATTGGGGTAATGCTTCTTTGGTGGAGTGGGGCAATGCTTTGGCTCAAGAGAGCCTATGCCGTACGTGGTTATGCATTTCGGGAAAAGGATCTAACCTTCCGGAAAGGACTCTTCTTCCGAAGGACTACCACGATGCCAGTAAGCAGAATTCAGCAAGTGACCGTGAAACAATCTCTTTTCGAGCGCTGGCTTGGTCTATATAGTATAAAAATCGCTGATGGCTCGCAGGGCGGTGTGGCACTGACAATTCCTGGCCTTACTAAAGATAAGGCAGAGACAATGCGTAGCTATTTACTACGACAGATGGCGCATGAGGGACTTTAGAGAACCTACTCGAATGGGCTGGGAAGCCCTTTTGGTGCTTGTCGTAAAAAGCATTTGGCGCTGCATAAAGATTATGTGGGCACTATTGTTCGTCGTATTCATCAATGGCAAAGGTAAGTTCCAGCTTATTTCAGTAGTCGCACTTATTGCTATTGCTATACTCTTTGTAGGGTTAGCAATGGTGAAATATTTTACCACAAGACTGTGGATAAGAGGTGGCAAACTCGTATGTACCTCAGGGTTATTGAATAAAAAGGAAGAGAGTTTTCCTCTAAATCACATCCATGCGATGCGCACACGCAGAAACTTTATCTACCAGATAGTAGATATGGTTGGCGTAGTCTTCGATACCGTAGCGGAGAAAAAAGCAGAGCTGGAGTTTATACTTAGCGAGGAGGATTGGACTAACCTATCTCATCTAGTGGTCGAAGAAGGAGAATCCGAGGTGCCGAAAGAGAGTAGGGGGATAGACAAACCACTGTGGAGTTATCGTATGAACCCCTTGGAACTGTTGCGTGCAGCTTTGGTTCAGAATCACTTAAGGGGCATGGTGCTAATTGGTAGTGTGCTCGCTTATCTGTATGCTCAGATGCCCAATTCTGAGAAAGTTATAAGGCTTACTACGGACTATTTAGAAGCAAACTCCCAATCTATCATAGAGCATACCAACCTTTTGGTCATTCCGATACTCCTGGTGCTAGGGTATGTGATTGGACTACTGATTTGGTGCGTATTCGTATGGGTAAAATATTGGGGATTAACGCTCGATTTTTATCCTAATTATATAGCTCATTGGCTTTGAAGAGCAATTCCTTTAGAATCGTGCCGCTGATAGATGACTCAGCAGCGAAAAGAACACCAAGTGTAAGGTGGTTGTGCGTATCACTCTGACCAATATCAAGGATGGTCACATCATGCTTTGCTAGCGTTTCGGTAATCGCTGCCGAAATACCAGGTCTATCCTTACCACTAAAGATGGCAAGGATTAGTTCTTTGTTGTTTTGCTCTTTATTATCCATTGTCTTTCCATTGTTATTATTATACAATGCGAAGCAAATGTACCTATTTCTGAACATATAGGCAATAGGTTGCTGATTGCTTCGATTTTGGCTAATTTTGCTACTCAATATATATAGTTCTGTATGAAAAGAATCAATGGGCGATTACTCGCCCCAATAATGATACCATTCCTACTTGTAGGGATTCTATATGGATGTGCCAATCGAGTAGCGCCTGATGGCGGACCTTACGATGTGACACCACCAAAGCTCGTCAGTAGTTCTCCCGAAGATAGGGCACTAAATGTAAGCAAGAAACGCTTCGTACTCACCTTCGACGAGTATATACAAATCCAGGATATAGCCAATAAGGTAATCATCTCTCCTCCCCAGATTACTCAGCCTAAGATAGTAGCTGTGGGCAAGAAGGTAACGGTGGAACTGGAAGACGATCTTATCCCAAATACGACTTACTCCATAGACTTTACCGATGCTATTGTGGATAACAACGAGGGTAATCCACTGGAGAACTTCTCGTATGCCTTCTCCACGGGCAATGAAATAGACACCATGGAGATCAGTGGTCGAGTGATTAACATTCGTAACCACGAACCCATGCAGAGCTTACTTGTAGGTGTGCACCCAGAGTCTGCGGGCTGGAACGCTTTTACAGATACGACCTTCAGCCGCATGAGTAGGACTGGAGACCGTGCACAGTTTGTAATGCGAAACATGAAGCAAGGGAGCTACAGAGTGTATGCTCTGAAAGAGAGCGATGGCAACTATCGCCACGATATGCCTACAGATGGGGTAGCATTCCTCAATGAGCTTATCACTACAAGCGCAATGGCAGCTACTCGGCAAGATACGACTTGGGTGGATAGTCTTACCATAGACACGATAAAGACAGTGGCATATACACGCTACCTGCCGGATGATATCGTGCTGCTCTATTACGTGCCAGAAGCAAAGCGTAGATTTATTAGCAAGCGCGAGCGCCCCGACTCTATGCAACTAAGACTTGTGTTCAGTGCCATACCCGAAGGCAAAATCAAGGTACGCCCTATCGACTCCCTTGCTGTGCAAGGCGGCAGTACACCAGTTCTCGATATCAATAGAGAGAAGAAGGAGGTAATGGTCTACTTTACGGACCCTACATGGAAGAGGTATAAGGAGTTTGAAGTCTCTTATACTTCGGTAGACTCCCTAGAGCTACCTATCATGGTGCATGACTCTCTCACGCTCCGCCCATCTGCCCCTAAGCCGATAGAAGACAAGGGGAGACTGAAGGAGACTAATGACAGTATTGCGAAGCCGAAGAGCCCGCTTACGCTTCGCTTCGAGCATAAAGGGGAAGGTGGGACCAGTGATAGCCTGCTCTTCTATAGCTCTCTGCCTATCACTCCTGAGGCATTTAAGGCCTTTGAGCTATTCAATGCGCAGGACTCCATCCTCAAGCCGGTAACCATAGACTCTATCTATCTACTCCCTGGGCGTACTACCGTGGGAATGATAGAGGCGAAGCTATCGTACGACACGAGCTATGAGCTGTATGCCGACAGTGCTAAGTTTACCGATGTGTATGGGCACATGCTCGATGAGACGGTGGTAGATGCGTTCAAGACGAAAGCGAAAGACGCTTTTTCTCAGCTCTCCATCACGGTAGATGGCGTTGAGGGACCATTTATTGGCGAACTCCTCTCTACCCAAGATGCTGTGCTAAGAGTAGTATACTCCGATAAGCCGACCTTACACTTCAAAGATATTAAGCCTGAGAAGTATGGTTTCCGACTCATCGTGGACAGCAATAATAATGGCAAGTGGGATGCAGGCAACTACCGCGACTCTATCCAGCCAGAGATGGTCTACTACATGCCGAAGATTATTGAAGTAATGGCGAACTGGGATGTAAAGGAGACGCTATCTCCTCTTGCTACCAAGATAGATAAACAGAAGCCCGAAGAGTTGATTAAGAATAAGCCCAAGGCTAAGGAGAAAAAGGATCGCAATAAAGAGCGTGAGGAACAACTCCGCAGACAACGCCAAGGTAATAACCAAGGCATGGGTGGCTTAGGTGATATGGGCGGCATGGGTGGACTAGGAGGCATGAACGACATGATGGGCGGAGGACGAATGTAGTCTAGCCATCAGTAGTCCCGACACCGCATAATAACCACAACCGCTACCATTGAGCATATCAAGCTCTGGTAGCGGTTGTGCTATATGCAGGGCAGTGAAAAAGTGCACTCCTCATTCTCGAGAGGTATTACACCCTCTCTACACTCTTAATCCCTGGGAGCGTACGTAAGGACTTTAGTAAAGGATTGAGGCGAGAAGCTTCCTTTATATATATATGCAGCGTAGCTTGGAAGAGTCCATCTGCGCTCTGTATATTATAGCTACGGAGCGTAAGTTCCTTCTCAGTCCCCACCTGACTAACGACAGCATTGACCACGCTAAGATCATCATGCCCAATTACCCTCAGCACAACCTCACTCCCTCGAGAGGTATCACCTTTCCACCTAGCCTTGAGGATACGATAACCGAATCTATTGAATAAATCAGGAGCATTGGGGCAATTCATTCTATGAATTCGGATACCGCTTCGGGAAGTAAAGGCAAATATCTTATCGCCATATATAGGATTACAACACTTAGCAAGCTGATAATCGATGCCCGATAGGTTATTATCTATCGTTAGGATATCCTCTGTCTCCTCAGCAATAATCTTCTCAGGCAGAGTACTAGAGACAAACTTATCTGCCGAAATATGGCGCTCCTCAGCCTGCTCAGGTTCCTGAAATGCCAGTTTATACTCATCGAGGAACGTATCTAGGTCTGTCTGCTTATTCTGAATTGCGAGGAAGAAGTGACTTGTTGCCTTGTACCCCTTACGCCTTACGAGCTTGGTGAATACAGCCTCATCGTACTCCAGCTTCCGATTACGCAGACGGCGGTTGAGCTCCTCACGCACTAGCTGAATAGACTTTTCAGACTCTATCCTCAGCCATTGCTTAATCTTATTTCTCGCCTTGCTCGTTATCACATACCTCAACCAATCCTGCTTAGGTGTCTGATTGGCAGAGGTATTTATAGAAACGGTATCACCATTCTGTAATTGCTGTCGGATGCTTACATTGCGACCATTGACCTGAGCAGAGACTGTCTTCTCGCCAATCCCCGAGTGTATAGCATAGGCGAAGTCGAGGATAGAAGCACCTTTGGGCAACTTTACTAAGTCCCCCTTGGGTGTAAAGACATATATCTCCTCATCATAGAGATTCATCCTAAACTCCTGCATCACCTCTTCGCTGGTAGCAGACTTATTCTCTAGCGTCCTGCGAACCGTGGTCATAAACTCATCCAGTCCACTCTCGCTCTTCACCCCCTTGTATCTCCAGTGTGCAGCGAGACCCTTCTCCGCTATCTCGTCCATACGTTCGGTACGAATCTGCACCTCTACCCACTTCTGTTGGGGTCCCAATACCGTGATATGCAGACTTTCGTAACCATTAGACTTTGGGATAGATAACCAATCCTTCATCCGCTTAGGATTGGGTTGGTACATATCTGTGATGATAGAGTATGCCTTCCAGCACTGGCTTCTTTCCTCCTCTAGTGGTGCATCGATAATGACACGTATAGCGAATAGGTCATAAATAGCCTCGAACTCTATCTTTTGCTTCACTAGCTTATTACGGATAGAGGAGATAGACTTCGTTCTTCCCTTTATCGTAAACATTAGTCCCGACTCCTCCAAAGCCTTCTTAACTGGATCGATAAAAGAAGCAATATAAGTATCGCGTGTCTTCTTGGTAGCAGCCAGCTTGTCTTTAATAAAATTATATATCTCCCTATCCGTATACTTGAGGCAAAAGTCCTCCATCTCACCCTTGATATTGTACAGCCCCATACGGTGCGCCAGAGGGGCATAGAGGAAGGAAGCCTCCATACTGAGATCCAACTGTAGATCCTCTGAAAGATAATCACCAGCAAGGCGAAGCTGCACCAGTCGCTCGGAAATCAAGATAAGGATAACACGCACATCCTCAGCGAAAGATAGTAAGAAGTGGCTAAAGTTGTCCGAAGTAACCACAGCATTCTTGGCATACAAATCGGTCACCTTTTGCATCAAGCGCAATAAGTAGAGCACATCCTCACTCAGGAAACCCTTCAACTCCTCTTGCTTTACAACACCATCCCGCAAGGGTAATTGTAGGAGTACGGCCATGATAGGCGTACCTCCTATTCCCATCTCATCTACAAGGGTGGTCGCCGTCAATAGTCGCCGAGCTAGGGGATGTATCCCAAACTGATCCTTAAGATCAGGGCGCTCCTTCAGGTACTTCTGTAGTATTTCCTTTACCCTATACCACTCTTTTTCAGAGACATTATGGGGTAAAGCATCGAGACGAACTATAAGCTGCTCTATTGTCGAATATTGATCTAAATCAGTATACTTCTTCATAAAAACTCATTTTATACCACTGGTACGATATAAAAGTAGAGCAAGATACAAATATTCCTTTCAAAATACCAGTAGTCACTATAGTTTTCTATACCTTTGCATCATCATTTCAAATATGGAAAAATATCCAATTGAGTATTTCACTTTTAACTAATAGAAGATTAAACATGAAGAAGTTTATAACAGCTACTGCCTCTATGGCACTCTTATTGGGCGCTTGTTCTACAACAGAAAAGGCGCCAGAGTTCAAGGTGACAGCCACAGGCCTGCCCGCCGAAGCTAATGGTACCTACGCCTATATTTACGATGTAACCAATGAGGTCGTGGACTCCGCACTGATAGAAAATGGTTCGTTTACCTTCGTATCGCCAGCCAATGACTCAATTGTCAATGTAGTAAAGCTGATGGACACACCTCTGCTTTTCGCTCGTGAGGCTGGGGAGTATACTTTTACTATCACAACCGACTCCATTAGTGACGAAACAAGTATCATCCGTAGCGGTGCTGAGAACAGCGCATTTATGAAGCTACAAAACCTCTATGACGAGTTGAATGACGTAGAAACAAGGTATACTAATGATATAGAGTCAATTGCCGAGAACATCTTAACACCAGATAGTACCCTCACGAAGGAGCAAGAAGCGCAGATTGACTCTATCTATACTATCATGGATACGGAAGCAACGAAAATCAATAAGAAGTATTTCTCAGAGGCTACCAATGCGAGTGTGCAGATTGCAGCACTCAGAAATATGCGTCGCTCAATAGAGCCAGAGGAGTTCATTGCTCTCTACGATCAGGCTCCAGAAAGCCTCAAGGCAGAGAAGTCTCTAGCTACATTCTACAAGACTAGTGTGGCAGCTGCAAACACCGCTGTGGGGAAGCAGTTTGTCGACTATCAGATGACCAACCCAGCAGGCGAGACCAAGATGCTTAGTGAATTCCGTACTGAAGGTAAGTACTTCCTACTCGACTTCTTCGCATCATGGTGTGGTCCTTGCCAAAAGTCTATGCCTGTCTTAGCTCAGATAGAGAAACAATATGCTAAGATACTCTCTTCGGCTAGCATCGCTATCTGGGAGCGCGATGAGGATGGTACGGCTTATGCCAATGCTGTAAAGAAACTCAAGATCACTTGGCCTACCTTCCAAGACGGCAATCGTATTGATGGCAAGAACCAAAGTATGGGTGCTGAGACCTATGGCGTAATAGGTGTACCTACTTTCATCCTCTTCTCTCCAGAAGGCGAGATCATCGTACGTACGCACGATGTTACCGAAATCAAGGCTAAGCTCGACGAGCTCAATAAGTAATATGCATCCCAAGGAATAGGGAATAGTGTTACATATAATCGAGACGGCTATGCTCAACAGAGCATAGCCGTCTCGATTCTTTTCTAGGTTAGGGTACAGCTTCGTTACTTTCTTCTCACGCTAGGGAGGAGATAGGTCTGCATACAATACTCCTATGGTATCACTATTTTCAAGAGCTACTCCCTAGAGTAGAGAGAGTCCCTCCCCAGAGGGACTGGAGTTTTTCCCGCGAGAGACTCGAGTCCCTCGCGGGAGAGACTAATGCAAATAGCTAGAGTAAATATTGTCGCGACCTAGAGAGAGAAATGCTTGAGACGTGCTAAAGCCTTGCCAGATGGTACTAAATTGTTATCTTTGCGATTATATTAAAATGCAATTAAATTGGGAATTATGATATTGCGCAGAAGTATACTTTGGGGATTACTAATCGTAGTAGGGTTATTTATGAGCTCAACGCTTGTGTTTGCTCAGCAGTCTACGAGAAGCCATACTGTAGTGGCTGGAGAAACACTCTATGCGATTAGCCGCCAATACGGCGTAGCTGTGGATGAACTCATCAGGCTCAATCCAGAGGCTAAAAATGGGATAAAGATTGGGGAAGAAATCAAGCTTCCGGGCACTAAAACTGCTAAAGAAGCGACCTCAGGACCTACCTACCACAAGGTAGGAGCGGGCGAAACGCTTTACTCTATTTCAAGGAAATATGGGATTTCACCCAATGCATTACTGGCAGCGAATAGTTCTATTAGTAATGCAGATA
>NZ_KB904241.1 GCF_000379925.1 Porphyromonas levii DSM 23370
CATGCACAAAATATACTTGAAGCCATTTGCTACAACATCAAAAGAGCTCCCCAGTTATACCTCAATACATTATTGCAAAATGAAGAAGCCTCTATAAGAGGAGCACTTGTTATGAGATAAGTACTAGAAATCCTCTGTAAAAGCTCATATTTAGAGCTTTTACAGAGGAGAATAATCAAAAAACAAGGCGATTTTTCAAGCTAGACAAGACGAAAATCTGAAAAAAGGTCAGTCAAAAACGTCTAAACTCGAATGTGCAACAGTCTCATATATACCAAAGATAAGTGGCTATGTAGGCAAAACCTATGTAGCCACTTATCTTTGGTAATTAATAGAGTATACGGCGCCCCACACTCAGCACTATTTTGTATCTTTGCTGTGTATTGTACACACTATTAATTAAATATAGATGGAGACAAGGAGATACAAGATATTGGAGCGGGCTACAGGATGGCTCACCTTCCTCATCGCCACAGCAGTCTACCTGGTAACAATGGAGAAGAGTGCTAGCGTATGGGATTGCCCAGAGTTTATCACGACCTTTGCCAAGCTGGAGGTAGGTCACCCACCTGGAGCGCCTTTCTACATGCTGGCATATAATACGCTATCCAACCTATTCCCCTCGGGAGGCTCGTGGATAGCTATTGCTGCTAATGCCATCAGCGCAGTATTCAGTGGGCTGACCATTATGCTCCTTTTCCTCACTACAGCGCACCTCATCAGGCGCGCCGATTGGCTCAAGGGGAGCTGGGTCACTCCTCCCTCCATTAGCAAGACCCAAGCCATCCTTTACCTAGGTGGTGGCATGGTAGCTGCGCTTCTCTACGCCTTTAGCGATACCTTCTGGTACAGCGCAGTAGAGGCAGAGGTCTACTCCATGAGTAGCTTCTTCACTGCACTGGTATTCTACCTCATGCTCAAGTGGGAGGAGAATGCCGATAGACCTACTTCCGATCGGTGGATTATCGTGATTGCTTACCTCATGGGACTAAGTGTGGGTGTGCACCTGCTCAACCTCCTTACCATCCCTGCCATGGCACTCATCTACTATTTCCGCAAAAGTGAACACCCCAATTGGAAAGGCGGTATCATAGCGGTACTCATCTCCTTCGTGATTATTGCGGCACTGATGTTTGGTATCATGCAGGGTGTGCCACAGGTGGCAGGTTACTTCGACCTCTTCTTTGTGAACACCCTAGGGATGAGCTTCAATAGCGGATTGGTATTCTATCTCCTTCTGATGATAGCGCTCTTGGGCTACACCTATTACCTCACACTGCGTCGTCCAGTACAGGATAAGAAGCTGCGTGGCGCATTCCTCGCTTCTATTATTCTCATCGGCATCCCCTTCATCGGAGATGGGTGGCTTATCCCGGTGCTTGTGATAGGAGGGTTGGCAGCGTACCTCTTCAGGGCTAAGCAACTCCCCGTGCATATCATGAGCATTAGCACCATGAGCATGATGCTTTTCCTCTTTGGTATGAGCACCTATGGCGTCACCCTCATCCGTGCCAATAGCGATGTGCCGATGAATCAGAATAACCCTTCGGATGTATTTGCGCTTCGCTATTATCTCTCCAGAGAGCAATACGGCAATACCCCTCGGATATACGGGCAGACTTATGCGTCGCTCCCCGACTACGACAGCAATGGCAAGGCAAAGACGACCAAGACCACAACCTACCGCCGTGAAGGGAATAAGTATGTTGCTAGCGAGAGTGAGGAGATCGTGTACCGCAGCGATATGAAAACCTTCTTCCCCCGTATGTATAGCAATATGCTGCCCCACTACAAGCAGGGCTACGAGCTATGGGGTAATGTGGAAGGCAAGACCATCACTATCAACGAGCGTGGGCAGACACGTACGGTAGTCATCCCTACCTTCATGGAGAACCTCCGCTACTTCTTTAGCTACCAAGTCAATTATATGTACTGGCGCTACTTCCTATGGAACTTCAGTGGACGCCAGAATGACCTCTTAGGACAAGGAGAGATACACAAGGGCAATTGGATTACCGGCATTCCTTTTGTGGATGCTATCTTCCTCGGCCCTCAGGATAATATGCCCGACTTTGTGACCAACAATAAGGGGCACAATCGCTACTTTATGCTCCCTCTCATTCTAGGACTCTTCGGACTTGTTGCCCAACTACTTGGTGGCAGACGTGAGCGAGAGAACTTCTGGATTATCCTCGGGCTATTCTTCATGACGGGTCTTGCCATTGTGCTCTATGTGAACCAACCGCCTTACCAAGTACGAGAGCGCGACTACTCCTATGCTGGGTCGTTCTACGCCTTTGCTATATGGATTGGTATGGCTGTACCTGCCCTCTATGCGATGGTCGTTAAGGGCAAGAAAGAACAACCAGCTATTGCTGGTGCCTTCACCCTCGTGGGGCTTGCGGTAGTGGGTCTCGTGCTTCAGCAAAACTACGATGACCATGACCGCCATGGTCGTAGTCTCGCCTCCGACTTCGGTAATAACTACCTCGAGAGCTGCGAAAAGGATGCCATTATCTTCTGCAACGGAGATAATGATACCTTCCCGCTCTGGTACGCTCAGGAAGTAGAGGGGGTACGCACCGATATCAAGGTAACCAATACTAGCTACCTACAGGCAGACTGGTATATTGACCAGATGAAGCGCCAGCAGTACGATTCTGCACCGCTCCCTATCTCATGGACACCCGAGCAGTATGGTGGCGAGAAACGACTTGTGGCGTATGTTATCCCCAATACCACCGACACTATCCCTATGCGCACGGGGCTCGACTTCATAGCCTCGGACGACCCTAGGTTCAAGACAGTACCACGTATTGCGCAGCCTATCGACTACCTCCCAGCAGAGTATCTATCTATCCCTTATGATGTGGATAAGCTGGTGCAGAATGGCACGCTACAGCAAGGCGACACCACCTTTATCCACAAACCGGAGATGATCTTCGACTTCAGCAAGAAGCAGTACCTCGGTCGCCATGAACTTATCATACTAGATATGATGGAGACGAACCGATTTGAGCGCCCTATGTACTACGCTATCACGGTGGGTGAAGACCAAAGGATTGGGATGAGCAAGAACTTCCGCCAGACCGGTATGGCGTACCAAATCCTACCTATTGAGGTGCGCGGTACAGGCACAGAGGTAGATCTCGAGCGGATGTACCGCAATGTAACCGAGAAGTATCGCTGGGGTGGTGCGGATAAACCTGGCACTTACTTCGATGAAAATAGTCGTAAGCAGGTGGAGACCTACCGCAGTATGATATTTGCTCCGCTCGCTAGGGGGCTTGCGCTAAAGGGCGATCTCGAAAGGGCAAAACAGGTACTCCGACTTTCGGAGCAAGCGATACTGGAGGAGAATATGCCACACTCTGTCACCTCTCTCCCTCTAGTAGAGGCCTATTACCTCACGGGTCTGAAAGAGGAGGCCGATAGGATAGCGAGCATGGTGATTGAGAGCAAACTGAAAGAACTAGACTGGTTCCTCCGCCTCAAGCCAGAGCTACTTATCAATAGCCTCCCAGCTATCCAAGATGGGGTACTGGTGCTCACCGAGACCATGAGACTATGCGAGAGCCAGGATAGTAAGCTCAAAGAGCAGTATGGCGAGAGGATAGCGCAGTACCAGCAGGCGTTTCTCCAGATCTATAAGACCATCCAAGGATAATGATCATAGAGCAGCCCCCTAGGCTATACCGCAGACTCTTCCCTGGCACTGTATGGCGCATCCCTAGTCTCCCTGGGGAGGCGCAACCCTCGGTGTACCTCACATTTGACGATGGTCCTATCCCCGAGGTTACCCCTTGGGTGCTAGACCTCCTCGCCAGCAAAGGAGTACAGGCTACTTTCTTTTGTGTGGGCGAAAATGTATGGCGGTTTAGACCTATTTTCGAGCGCATCCTAGAGGAAGGGCACACCGTAGGCAATCATACCTACCACCACCTTCAAGGTATGCCCAGTAGCACGCATACCTACCTGCGTGATACGCTCCAGGCAGATGCCCTTATCCAATCGCCACTCTTCCGACCGCCACATGGGCACCTCGGGTGGCGACAGCTCTCAGCCCTGCGCGACCACTTCCAAGTAGTGATGTGGGATGTTGTGACTCGGGATTACTCCAAGTGGATGTCGCCGCAAGATGTACTGGGTACCGTAAAGCGCTACACCCGAGACGGCTCTATCGTCGTTTTTCATGACTCACTCAAGAGCGAGCGCAATCTACGCTACGCACTACCGAGAGCCATTGATTATCTGAAGGAGGAGGGCTATCAGTTCAAGACCCTCTCGGGGCGTAGCGAAACGCTCTCAGACCATTCTATCAACGAAGTTATATGAACGCACCTAAGAATAATATCCAAGGGAAAGTGAACCTAGCGGGACGATTGCTCCAGTGGCTAGGTTGGAAGCCTATCACGACTACACACTTTGAACCCCGAAGTGTGGTATGTGTAGCCCCCCACACCTCCAACCTCGACTTCCTCATCGGCTACCTCTACTATAAGTCGCTCGGCACAGGGATTACGCCTCGCTTTCTGATTAAGAAAGAGTGGTTTTTCTTCCCCTTCAATCTAATATTCAAGGCTCTCGGAGGGCTACCTGTAGATAGAAAGTCTGGAGCATCTTCGGTAGAGCAAGCCATAGAGATGCTTCGCAAAGCCGATCAATTGCATATTGCCATCACCCCCGAAGGCACACGCAAAGCACGGGAGCGATGGAAGACAGGCTTCTACCGTATTGCTATGGAAGCAGGGATACCCGTACAGCTTGCCAAGATTGATTACTCCAAGAAGGAGGTCGGAATCTTCCTAACCCTCCCAGCTGATAACCCCAATGTAGATGCCGCAGTACTGGATATCCGGAAGCACTACCATAGTTCGATGGCTAAATTCCCCAAAAACTTCGTAGACCTATGACTAGTCCATCCCTCAGAGTAGCTGCCCTACAGATGGAGCAGCAACACATGGATATAGAAGCGAATGTGGCACATCTATGGGAGCTTATAGAAGGTGCTACCTTCGACCTCCTTGTACTGCCCGAGATGTGGACGACAGGTTTTGTGACCAAGGTAGAGGAGCTTACCGAAGCGTATTTCTGCAAAGCGTACGAAGCAGGGCGAACCGCTATGCACCAAGTGGCGAAGCAGTACAATGCCGCTATCTATGGCTCCCTTATTGAACTACAACCGAGTGGCAAACCCGCCAATACAGGTCTCTTCATCACGCCCGATGGCACAGAGACCCGGTACCTGAAGCGACACCTCTTTGGCTACGGAGGAGAGTCCAAGCTATTTGAGGCAGGCGAGGAGCGGGTGCAAGTCACCTATCGTGGGTGGAATATCCGCTTATCCACTTGCTACGACCTTCGGTTTCCTGTATGGCTCCGCCAAGACCCCTCCCTCGGGGACTACGACCTTTTGCTGCTCTCCGCCAATTGGCCTCGCCCAAGGCACATCGCTTGGGAACGTCTTCTCCGTGCTAGAGCCATAGAGAATCAGTGCTACCTCGTAGCCACAAATAGAGTGGGCACACCGCACCCCAAGCTTCAATACCCAGGCTACTCCTTTATCCTCGACGACCTAGGTGACAGTCTTGCAGAGAGCAAAGAAGCAGTAGAGACCCTCCTCTCCTACAACCTATCCCTAGAAGAGCTTACCAAGAGTCGCTCCCGCTTCCCGCTCCTCCCCGATGCCGACCCCTTCACCCTTTACTAGTATGAGCGAAAATATCAGCTAGATATACCATCCTATCCTTGTATCTGCTTCTTCCCTCCTTGTCACGAATGGCTCCCCTTGCTTGAATTATTCGTGCAAGAACGTACATGAATAGAATAATATGGGTAATTTTGACATAAGAATTTTATGTCAGCCCTTTTGCAATAGTTTATGAGTATTATACAGAAAGATAAAGCCAAGCCTTTTATAAAATGGGTCGGTGGCAAACGACAGCTAATTAACCAGCTAGACAACCTCCTACCTTATGAATTCCGCAAGTGGAAAGAGGTAACATATATCGAACCATTTGTTGGAGGTGGAGCTATGCTCTTTCATATGTTGCAGACCTATCCTAATATTAATAAAGCTGTCATTAATGACATCAATACTGACCTCATCAACTGCTACAACATTGTGCGAGATAATCCTATAGAATTAATAAACAGACTAAGCGCTATAGAGAAAGAGTACCTTCTGATGAATGAGGTTGATAGGAAACAGTATTACCTCCATATTCGTGCAAAATACAACCAGCGAGGTCAGGATAATGTAGATCGCAGTAGCATGTTTATCTTCTTAAATCGCACTTGCTTCAATGGGCTGTATAGGGTCAATAGATCTGGTGAATTTAATGTCCCCTTTGGGCGCTATGTTTCTCCCAAGATATGTGATACTGAGACTATTTTGGCAGATAGCGAACTCCTCCAAAGAGTAACTATCTTAAATGGTGACTTTGAAGCCACAATACAAGAGGCAGAGGGATCTACTTTCTTTTATATGGATCCTCCATATCGACCCATTAGTAATACATCAAGCTTTGTTGATTACACCAAGGACTCATTTAATGATAGTGCACAGATAAGGCTGAAGCAATATTGCGATCTCATTGACAAAAAGGGTTACGCTATTATGCTCAGCAACTCTGATGACCAAAGTGAGGGGGAAGGGAATGGTTTCTTTGACAAGTTATACTGCAATTACGATATCCAACGAGTCCTCGCTACGAGAAGTATAAATGCGAATCCAAGCAAAAGAGGACAGCTCTCTGAAATAGTCATTCGCAATTATGATAATCAACGACACACGATTATACCTAATATCGTCAGTTTTGACAATACAGAATACATCGGCATATCAGAAGAAGAAAGTGCGTATGGAAAAAGATTTTGAACTCTTCATGAGTCAATTACAAAAAACAAATAGAACGCTTGACTTCTATACTAATTTTGGTAATATAGAACGAAAAGTTGATTCTGTCAGACTTAGTCTACACATGTTAAACAGCTTAATAGGCATTAGCAACTTAAAAGAGGGTGTAGAACTAATATGGGAGCGAGACAAAAGTGCTTTTAACGTTCTGAGTATCCTCATTGCGATTAGAGAATCAAGAAAGGAGCGCGTCATCGACAATAATGATAATGTCTTATTTCTTAACGAGTTCTTCTCTAGTCCTGAGAAAGTAATTGAATACCTAGAAACAACAGGATTGGCAGATTTATTCCGCCAAAGCAAAGTCCTTAATCTCGTAGATTATGTATTTGGTGTGGAGGTAGGCTTAGATAGCAATACTCGCAAAAACCGTAGTGGAAAAGTAATGGAGAACCAAATTGACAGTATTTTCACAAAGAATGGCTTAGCTTTTTCCAAAGAAGTACTATCAAACAAATGGGACGGACTCCAAAAAGAACTAGGAACCGATAAGAAGAGATTTGACTACATGATTCAGACCCCGAGAAAAACCTACCTTATAGAAGTAAACTTCTATAGTGGTGGTGGATCCAAACTGAATGAAGTCGCTAGAGCTTATTCTGACTTAGCTCCTAAAATCAACCGCCTAAACGACTTTGAATTTGTCTGGATAACTGATGGCATTGGCTGGCAAAGCGCTCGAAATAAATTGCAAGAAGCTTATTACACAATACCCCATGTATATAATCTCACCTGTATTCAGACCTTCTGCGACCAAGTAAGGCAGGAATTAGAAGAAGATGATACACAGTTATTATAAGTCATCAAACAATGATTTCCTTCTTGCAAAAGGGAATTCTTTCGAACTGCTAACTCAGTTCGACTTTGAGTTCGATATGATTTTTGCCGACCCTCCCTATTTCTTATCCAATGGTGGAATATCCATACAAAGCGGAAAAGTTGTATGTGTAGATAAAGGCGAATGGGATAAGGGCCGAAGTCAAAAAGAGATTGTAAACTTTAATAGGGAGTGGCTTTCTCTCTGTCGGGACAAACTCAAAGATAATGGCACAATTTGGATTAGTGGGACGTATCACAATATCTTTGCTGTTGCCAATTGTCTGGTCGAACTCGGCTATAGGATCCTAAATGTTATTACATGGCAAAAGTCAAATCCACCACCCAACATCTCTCGTAGATTCTTCACCTATTCAACTGAATTCATAATATGGGCAAGAAAGAACGAAAAGGTTCCTCATAAATTCAACTATGAACTAATGAAGGAAATTAACGAAGGGAAGCAAATGACAGATGTGTGGAAGATGCCTGCTATTGGAAAATGGGAGAAGAGTTTTGGCAAACATCCAACTCAGAAACCCCTCAGATTATTGATACGCACCATCCTAGCTTCTACACATCCAGGAGATTGGGTATTAGATCCCTTTAGTGGAAGTAGTACTACAGGAATTGCTGCTAATCTTTGTGATAGACGATTTGCCGGGATAGAGCAAGAAGTAGAGTATTGCGAACTATCAGTAGCTAGAAGGAAAGCCCTTGACAATCCATCGGAAAAGGAGAACCTAAGTCAACACATTGACGACTTGCAAATAGCTAACAGTCAAATTACCACTCCAATGGAGGTTAATGAGTTGCCTTCCTCCTCATATGGGAAGTTTCCATTTGAGTAACTACTAGATTCGAAAGTAAAAATAGCCAAAGAAATATGCGGTGAGAAGTTGATCAATTTCTCATCGCATATTGTTGGTTCAACGATGGAAAAAAGATCCAGCATACCTATGAGGTTATTTCTTTGAGTTATGCTTGATATAGAGGAAGAGAATGATAGTCAAGAAGAACCATGCCGTAAGGATAAGCGCATAGGTAAAGTTGACTTTCACGTCATACAGCACACTCATGAGCGACACTCCTACCACGGAGGTCACCACAGCGTATACACACGCAAACAGCAACTGTTTACATGTCAAATCTCTAAAGAATGACCGTTTGGGTTTTGTTTTTGACGAGTCTTTTGTTGTCGTATTACTATTCATTGCCGAAGTTATTTTCTTTACGTACGCATACACACTTAGATTCCCTAGGACAGCAAAGATAGATATTATTATTGAAAAAAACTAGAGGGGGCTTCCCCGCAATTTGGGTGGAGGGAATAATACTTTTGCACCGATAGTCCTGTAAAAGTCGAGGAGAGAAGATGCGGAAATACGATTAAAAAAAGGGCAAAATTGGGACAGCGAATGGGAGAACGCTACGATTTCATTTGCAGACGATTACGGCATGTGCCTACAACGGGATGGGATAGCGGAGGGACAACGATGGGACACAATATAAGAAGTATAAGAATTAAAGAAAAAAGAACTCCCCCTAACCCCCTCACGGGGGAAAAGTATTTTCCCAAAAACAATAAAGCCAAAGCTCGTCGACTATAGACCATCCGGAGGTCACACAGTCCCCTCCCCCCAGTTGCGCGCCACCCCCTCCCCGAAAAGCATGGTTGCACCAACAGCGACAGGTGAGGGTATTGGCACAAAGGGCTGCATAAGAAGATTGGTTTTAGATATTGGTGCAGCCGAATATAAGGCTACGATACAGGGGCTGAAAAGGTCTCTTATCTTATTCCATTGCTCATGCGTATCTCATACGTAACACTCACGCAAAAATGGTATCTTTGCTCACTTATGAGATTTGAGATAGAACATAGCGACGCACGGTCGTCGGCAAGAGCTGGAGTATTGCACACGCCACATGGTGAGGTGCATACGCCAATATTTATGCCTGTAGGCACGGTAGGCACAGTTAAGGCGGTACACGCCCACGAGCTGAGGGAAGACATCAAGGCGGAGATTATCCTTGGCAATACGTACCACCTCTACCTTCGCCCGGGCACAGAGATTATCAAGGGGGCTGGTGGGATACAGAAGTTCAATAGCTGGAATGGTCCAATGCTCACCGATAGTGGAGGCTTTCAGGTCTTCTCCCTTGCGCATCGCCGCAAGATTACTGAGGAGGGAGCGGAGTTTCAGAGCCATATTGATGGCTCTAGGCACCTCTTCACCCCTGAGCGCGTTATGGATATCCAGAGAGAGATAGGGGCGGATATTATCATGGCGTTTGACGAATGCCCTCCAGGAGACTGCGACAGACAGTATGCGAGGACGTCGCTCGACCTCACGATGCGTTGGCTCAAGCGGTGCCAGAACCGCCTTGCAGAGACCGAGCCACTCTATGGCTATCCACAGAGCCTATTCCCTATCGTGCAAGGCGCAGGCTTTGCAGACCTCAGGCGAGAGGCTGCAGAGAGGGTAGCCGAACTAGGGGCGGACGGCAATGCCATCGGCGGACTCAGTGTTGGCGAACCTCCCGAAGTCATGTATGAGATGATAGAGGTGGTCAATGAGGTATTACCCAAAGACAAGCCTAGGTACCTAATGGGCGTGGGCACTCCTGCCAATATCCTTGAGGGGATAGAGAGAGGGGTAGACATGTTCGACTGCATCATGCCCACCCGCAACGGTCGTAATGGTCAGCTCTTTACTTGGCAGGGCACAATGAATATGCGCAACGAGAAGTGGAAAGACGATCATACACCACTTGACCCCGAGGGCACAAGTTTTGTAGATCATGCCTATACCAAGGCGTATCTCCGGCACCTCATCCGCTCAGAAGAGATTCTGGGACTACAGATAGCGAGTATCCACAACCTCGCCTTTTACCTTGAGCTCGTTCGCCAAGCTAGGCAACACATCATAGCTGGCGACTATACCGAGTGGAAGGCGGGCGTACTACCACAGCTACAGCAGAGACGATAAGAGGTTATGAGGCTCAGGGACAAGATTTACCATAAGCTAGGCATTACGAGGATAGACAAGTACATCATCAAGCGCTTCCTCAGCACGTTTGTATTCTCCTTATTGCTTATTCTCCTGATTATCGTAGTCATTGATATCCAGGAGAAGATGGAGGAGTTTATGAATCCAGCTCTCCCCCTCAGCCGTATCCTCGAGTACTATGTGGCTCTAGTTCCTTACTTTGCCAACCTCCTAGCACCGCTCTTTATCTTCATTGCGGTGGTCTTCTTCACGAGTAAGCTAGCAGCACGCTCCGAGATTATTGCCATGCAAGCAGCGGGGATGAGCTTCAAACGCATCCTACGCCCCTATATGATTTCGGCAGCTATCATTGCCGTTATTGCCTTTGTATTCAGCGGATGGATTATCCCTAGGCTTAACGTGACGAGGATTAGCTTCACCAATACCTACGTGCAGAATCAAAAGGTAGAGGTCGACGAGAACATACAAGCTGCCGTAGCTCCTGGCGAGATTGTCTACTTTAGTACTTTCGACTCCAGAGAGAATATGGGGTACAACTTCTCGCTACAGAAGTTTGTGGATAATACGCTCGTGAGCCAACTCACTGCGCCACGCATCAGTTACGATAGTCTGCACCACTGGACAGTCTATGACTATCAGATTCGCACCTTTGAGGGACTCAAAGAGCACAACGAATACGGTGCACAGCTCGATACGCTCCTTATCCTCACCCCTGCCGATCTCCTTATCTCAAGAGAAGATGGCGAACAGCTAACCAATACAGAACTCTCCACCTACATAGCACAGCAAAAGAATCGTGGTGTGGGCAATATACAGGCGTTTCAGGTAGAGTATTATAGACGATATGCCTCCATAATGGCAGCATTCATTCTCACCATCATTGGCGTCTCACTCTCAGCACGAAAGGTCAAAGGTGGACTAGGCTTCAATATGGCGATAGGTCTATTTCTCGCCTTTGCCTATATCCTACTCTTTACCATCTCGAGTGCTTATGCCATTAGTGGCGCCCTCACACCTCTGGTAGCGGCTTGGCTCCCCAACCTCATCTACACCCCTATCGCCTTTGCCCTTTACCTCAAGGCTCCGAGATAAAGATGGACTACTATCTCTATCTCAATGTGCTGATGCCTCTACCTCTGTCGCAGCCAGTATATACCTACCGGCTCGAGGTAGAAGATCTGGGGGTCCCTCAGCTCGTAGGCAAGCTCGTGACCGTGCCTTTTGGTCCGAAGAAGAGCTACACCGGCGTAGTACTAGGGCAAAGTAGAGAAGCCCCAGAGCCTGGGCGGCGCCTAAAAGAGGTTATCAAGGTACTCCCTTATCCCCCTATCCCCTCAGCCATTCTCGAGCTTTGGCAATGGGCTGCACAGTACTACATGTGTAGCCTAGGGGATATTTTGGTGGCAGCTGTACAGATAGGCTTTCGCCCCGATGGCACCCAAGAGGAGCGCACCACTAAGGCAGCATTAACCCTAAAAGGTTGGCTCCCCTCCAAGAAGTTCGTTAGCGAAGAGCGCTTCCAAGCACATCTCCTCAGTAGCCAAAGAGGGAGCACGGCAGTGACTAGAGCACTCCACTTCATACTCACCCACTACAAGGAGGGAGACAGGGCACCGATGAGCATCAAGGAAATCGGTGAGTGGCTAGAGGTCTCAGCCTCTGTCGTAGGCAAGCTCCGCAAGATAGGAGCACTTGAGGAGCGTGAACTCCTTGCCACCGAGGTGCGAGAGGATGCTCTACTCCCCACCAAAAGAGCTGGCGACACGCTATCGCCTCTAGTACGGGTGGGCGGGAATAATATTTTACTTCTACACGCCCCTGGAAGCCATACAGAGGCACGCATCCCTATCGATTACCTACAGAGGGTGCTGACAAAGGGCGGACAGGCACTCCTACTCCTCCCAGATATTGTTGCGCTTAAAGCGGTATTACCTAAGTTGAAACTCTACTTCGGTGATAGGCTATTTGCCTACTCCTCTTCCTCCAGCGAGAAGGAGCGTCGCTCCTCTTGGCTCTCGGCTCTACAGGGAGAGAGCGGACTATACATAGGGCTAAGAGCCGCAGTATGGCTGCCTTTGGCACAGCTGAAAACCGTTGTAGTGGTAGATGAGGAAGACATTGGCTACCGACAGTTTGAGCCTGCACCCCGCTTTACCGCTACCCATGTGGCACTGATGCTGGCGCACTTCACACATACCCAGACCTTGCTCATCTCCTCCACCCCCTCGGTAGAGAGCTATACCCAAGCACTACAGAAGCGCTATAGCTTTGTGGAAACGCCAAATAGCTCTAGGGAGATACGGCTACAGACAGTGTGGATGTCTAAAGCATTTGAGGAGAATAGGGTTCAGGCACGAATGCTCTCTTTCGAACTGATGGGTGCCATCCGCGAGGCCATAGAGGAGCAAGGATTAGCACTCCTCCTCTATCAGCGCAAAGGCTTTGCCCGTAGGGCTACTTGCCCCAAGTGCGAAGCAGTCCCAAAGTGCCCCCAATGCCATACCACGCTAAGGTATATGGAGCAATCCAAGATGCTGGTGTGTGGGGTCTGCGGTCACTACCAACCTCTGCCTACCCACTGTCCTGAGTGCGGTGCGAGTGGGATGCAGCTCGAGGGCACTGGGATCGAACGCCTAAGGAGAGCGATGGAGGAGTTCTACCCAGGCATAGTGATAAAGCTTGAGGAGGAGATAGATAGACGGTCTCGCCTTCCACAGATAGTCCTATCCTCTAGGTTCGAGCCGCCACTAGCTCTCCTACAGGAGGCAACTACAGTGGGAATTGTACAGCTCGATCTCCTAGGCACGCTCCCCGACTACAGAGCCAATGAGCATACCTATCGCTTCCTCACTAAGTGTCGCGACGAAGCCCTCAAGCTCCAACGTATGGTCATTCAGCACTTCGCCGAAGAGCCCAATGCACTCACCGCCTTTGTGCGTGGCAATTACCAAGAAATGCTCGACCACGAACTCGAGGAGCGACACCTGGTGCAGTTCCCTCCCTTCTCGCGCCACATCGATGTCTATTTCGAGAGCGCTGCACAAGCCGAAGCCTTCGCCCTCGCAGGGAGAGCCATAGAGCTACTTCGGCAGGTATTACCTCAGGCAACCATCTTTGGTCCAGCCCCTATGCCTTTGCACAAAAAGCAAACCTCTGTAGGCTATAAGGTAACACTCTTTGTCCTGCTCACGCTCCCCTCCTCGAGCGTGCGCCAACTCCTGCACGCTACACTCGACCCTCTACTCGCAGAGTATAGAGGGCCTAAGATGTATATGTATTACGATGTAGATCCATTATAACACAAGATAGATGAAGAAGACTAAAATACTATTCGTTTGTCTAGGCAATATTTGCCGAAGCCCCTCTGCCGAAGGCATAGCGCTCCATATCATCAAGGAGCGGGGCTGGGAAGACTACTTTGAGATAGACTCCGCCGGTCTCCACAGCATGCATGCTGGAGAACTGCCCGACCCTCGCACGCGGAGGGCAGCACAAGAGCGAGGTTACGATCTCACTAGCCGTAGCCGTGAGATAGAGACAGAAGACTTCTATACTTTTGACCTTATCGTGGCCATGGACGATGCCAATGCTACCGAACTCTACCACCGTGCACCAGGATTGGAGGAGAGCCGCAAGATAGTGAAGATGCGTGAGTATTTCCCTGAGGGTGAGATGCTCGACTATGTCCCCGATCCCTACTATGGCGGAGCTAGAGGGTTTGAGCTGGTGCTCGACCTACTCGAAGCATCGGTAGAAAATCTACTACGCCAACAGCTACAAAAGTGAACCACTTTATCCTTTTGGCTGTTTAAAAAGTAGGCGATATATTTATTAACGACAAAAGAAACAGACATTATGGCTAAAGTAACATTGGGTGGCAACCCGATTAATACAATGGGCGAGCTACCAAAGGTAGGTAGCGAGGCACCAGACTTCAAGATTGTACTCGGAGACCTTTCAGAGAAGAAGCTCTCAGACTTCCGTGGTCAGCGCGTAGTCCTCAACATCTTCCCTAGCATCGACACAGGGGTATGCGCTCAGAGTGTACGCACATTCAATAAGCGTGCATCAGAGGCTGAGAATACCGTAGTGCTTGGTATTTCTGAGGATCTTCCTTTCGCACTCTCTCGCTTCTGCGGTGCTGAGGGTATCGATAAGGTCGTAACCGCTTCTCTCTTCCGCTGCGAGAAGTTCGGAGAGAACTACGGTGTAGAGATGATTGATGGACCGCTAGCTGGTCTGCAGGCTCGCTCTATCGTAGTAGTAGACGAGGCTGGCAAGCTCATCTATACCCAGCTCGTACCTGAGATCGGAGAAGAGCCAAATTACGATGCAGCACTAGACGCACTCAAGTAATTGAGACAAACGAATAACCCCCTCTGTACACTGGCACAGCCAGAGCGGAGGGGGTTATTTTTTATCTATAAGCGGCTATTATGGTCGCTCTTTGGCACAAAGCCCCTCCCATTATATCTTTTTTGGTAACTTTGTGGCACAACCATGAAATAATAGTAATACACACACATACTTACATCACTCAAATTATGCAACTACTTGAGAAGATCGTAGCTAGCGCCAAGGCCAATCAGCGCCGTATCGTGCTACCCGAAGGACTAGAGGAGCGTACACTCCGTGCTGCTGACCGCCTCATCGGCGAGGGTGTAGCAGAGATTATCCTAATTGGCAACCCCGAAGAAATAAAGGCTAAGGCTGCCGATCTAGGACTCATCCACATCGCCAAGGGCGCTACCCTATTGTGCCCTAAGAGCAACCCTAAGAAAGCTGAGTATGCCAACATCCTCTTTGAGCTACGCAAAGCCAAGGGAATGACAATGGAAGAGGCTACTAAGCTAGCTGAGGATCCACTATACCTCGCAAGCCTTATGATGAAGGCTGGTGATGCAGATGGTGAGGTAGCTGGTGCACTCAATACTACCGGCAACGTACTCCGCCCTGCACTGCAGATCATCAAGACTGCGCCAGGTATCAAGGTCGTGAGCGGTGCATTTATCCTCATCACTAAGGCACACCAGTACGGACAGGATGGTATCATCGTGTGCGGTGACTGCGCTGTAATGCCAAGCCCAACAGCTGAGGAGCTAGCACAGATTGCGGTCTCTTCTGCAGGTACAGCTAAGGTACTCGCTGGTATAGAGAACCCTAAGGTAGCTATGCTCAGCTTCAGCACCAAGGGCAGTGCTAAGCACGAAAACGTAGACAAGGTAGTGGAGGCAACCAAGATAGCACAAGGCATGGCACCCGAGCTAGACCTCGATGGCGAACTACAGCTCGATGCTGCACTAGACCCTAAGACTGGCGCTTCAAAGGCTCCAGGTAGCAAGGTAGCCGGTGCCGCTAACGTGCTTATCTTCCCAGACCTACAGGCAGGCAACATTGGCTACAAGATGGTACAGCGCCTAGGTGGTGCCGAGGCAATTGGTCCTATCCTACAGGGTATCGCTATGCCAGTCAATGACCTGAGCCGTGGTTGCTCTGTAGAGGATATCTACTACATGGTTGCCATCACCAGCAATCAGGCTACTGCAGCCCTCAATAAGTAATACCGATTAATCAATACTATACAACGTTATTTATATGAAGATTTTGGTTCTCAACTGCGGTAGCTCGTCCGTAAAGTACAAGCTCTACGACATGAGCAACGAGTCAGAGATCACCAGTGGTGGTGTAGAGAAAGTAGGACTACCCGACTCTTTCCTCAAGTTTAAGAAGTCGGACGGTGAGAAAGTGACTATAGAGCACAATATGCCTACCCAGAAGGAGGCAGTTCAGCTCATCCTCGATACATTGGTCAACCCAGAGTATGGTTTCATCAAGAGCTACGACGAGATTGGCGCTGTAGGTCACCGTATGGTGCATGGCGGCGAGAAGTTTAGCCAGAGCGTGGTTATCACCGATGAAGTACTCAAGGCTGTAGAAGACCTTATCGTGCTAGCACCCCTCCACAACCCTGCAAATATCAAGGGGGTAGAGGCTACCACGAAGCTCCTTCCAAATGCTAAGCAAGTAGCCGTATTCGATACCGCATTCCACCAGACTATGGAGCCATACGCATACATGTATGCATTGCCCTACCGTATGTATCGCGACCTCAAGGTACGCCGCTATGGTTTCCACGGTACTAGCCACCGCTACGTAAGCAAGCGTGCTTGCGAAATCCTTGGGCTAGACTACAATACGGCCAAGCTCATCACATGCCATATCGGTAACGGTGGTTCTATCGCAGCTATCAAGGGCGGGAAGGTCATCGATACCTCTATGGGTCTGACCCCTACCGAAGGTCTTATGATGGGTACCCGCAGTGGAGACGTAGACCCAGGTGCTCTCGTATTCATTATGGAGCAAGAGGGTCTCGACGTGAAGGGGCTTAGCAAGCTCGTGAATAAGGAGTCTGGTGTAGCTGGTTTCTCAGAGATTTCTAGCGATATGCGTGACCTAGAGAATGCCATCGCTGAGGGCAATGAGCGCGCTAAGCTTACCCTCCACATGTATGAGTATCGTATCAAAAAGTACGTAGGTGCTTACCTCGCAGCCCTCAATGGCGCTGATGCGATCATCTTCACAGGAGGTGTGGGTGAGAATCAAGCATCTACCCGCGAGTTTGTCTGCACCGACATGGAGTACGCAGGCATCGAAATCGATAAGGAGCTCAACAACTCTGTAAGGGGTAAGGAAGTCGTCCTCTCTACCGATAAGAGCAAGGTAAAGGTGATGATTGTACCTACCGACGAAGAGCTGCTCATCGCTCGCGATACCCTTTCTCTCGTACAGTAAATTGAGAGAGCGGAGGGGGGAAAAGTCCAAGTTAGGACGCTACTCGCCCTTCACTCAAATAGGCAACTGCCAATAAATCAATAGCCACGACCCCACTAGTAGGGTCGTGGCTATTGATTTATTGGACAACCACCTATACCTCAGTTTTACAGCATCTTGCATCATTGACAAATGCACTCAGGCGAGCACCCATCGCGACTCAGGCGAGCGCCCATCGCGACTCAGGCGAGCACCGAAATTTATTCCTAGAGATAAATAAATTTATCTGTACAAATAAATAAATTTATTCCTAGGAATAAATTTCACTGATATAGGGTATCGGAGGATGGCATGAGCGATGACTGATCAGGGCGGGGAGTACTATACTTTTATAACTATCCATCACCATTTCGCACTTATAGAGCTATAGGAAGTGGATAAAGTTCTACAACTTTAAGAAGCCTCACCAAAGTTTGGTTTGCACGCGAATTGCAAACGATATTGGGCTATTCTCCTGGGAGAACTTTCTCGTTGCCATACATCGGGCAGTCGCCTCGTGCAAGTCACAGGACATCAATGTGGATGACCATTTTCGTGAAGTCACGAAAATGGTAGATTTGGGTAGTAGTGCCGCTTGCCTAGCATCAATTTGTAGGTTTTTTGTAACTTTGGGCATTAAGTGGACTATTAATAACTATTTAGGATATGAACAGACTTAGGAAGATATTGCTCACAGCTATGCTGGGGCTTATTGGTTTAAGTGCTTCGGCACAAAAGATGGGCGTAGCAACTACCAGATGCGAGGTGGGCTTTCTCTACCAGATTAGCTATCAGCCCAATTGGGGCGATTCTCGGGCAGTAGTGGCAGAGGTATTTCCTGGCTCGCCAGCCGATGAGGCAGGTCTCCGCATGGGGGATATCATCGAGACGGTTAATGGCTTTAGTACTCTGGAGATTAGCGAGGAGGAGATGACGGCAATGCTCCTCAACCCCAACGAAGGCAGTGTAGAGCTTACTATTAGCAACTTCGCCTACCAGTCCAAGCCTGTAACACTCAAGAAGAGGTGTATCCCTATCGATGCGCTCTCTGAGGCTGTTTTGGCACGCTCATTCAATATGTATAGTTTGGAAGATGTGACAGACCGCAGGTTCACTATGCCTTTCAGCTACAATACACCTGCCGAGGTAGACTTCATCAAGTACAAGAGCTTCAGCTTTACCAACGCCAATCGTCTCACGCCTGAGGAGCGCACTGTGCAGACCGAACTAAAGCGCAAGGGGCTAGTTTACAAGGAAAAGGGGGGCGACCTCCTCGTGAGCATTCACTCTAAGCTCGAAGCCAATCCATCTTATAGGGAAGGTGCCGAGAGCGATGTAGAGATGGGACTAAAGAACTACCGCATAAATCTTGCGAAGTTTGAGGTAGAGCAATTCCCATTCCTTAGTATCAACGCCCCTAGCTTCACCGGCATGCACCATCTGACAATTGAGGTGGATATCTTCGATGCAGCCAACAATACCAAGATATGGAGCGGCACTGCCAAAGAGAAGCTCAATGGCTCCTATAGCTCTGAGCGCTATATGCAATACTTCGCACCACTACTGATGAGCAACTTCCCATTTGTACGCTATCTGAATAACCCATCATTTGTGATGCACAAGAATACCCATAGAGCTATTGGTATCTACCTAGATGCTAATGACCTACAGCGTGTGCTATGGGTGGATAAGAATAGCCCTGCCGAGAAGGCGGGTATACAGGCAGGCGATAGGATTGTATCTATCAACGGACTGCCTCTGGAGAAGTCGGTAAAGGCCGTTACGGATCATTACTTCAACTTTATAGAGAAGAGCTTCGACCTCAGGGATGAAACCACCCGTTTCCCATCCAATGATGGTTTCCAGAACAACCGCTACTGGCGCATGGATAAGTACCAAGAAGTGTCTGATATGATTCAGAACCCTTCGTACAAGTCGGCATTTAGCTACCTATTTAGCCACAGAAGCTATGTACACAATCCTATCATCCAGGATATTATCCTAGAGGTGAAGCGCGGTGACTCTGTAGAGCCTATTATGGTCAAGCCTAAGATGATTGCCCACGATTACGTGGAACTATACTAAACGAGGGAGTAGGAAGGGGATGAGAAAAGTACTTCTTGGGATTGCCCTTGGAGCTATGGCAATGGTCGCTTTGGCTGGAGACTTCCAGTCGAAGCGACCCAAGCTAAGTGACAGGCTCTTCTCTTCGGCTGTAGTTGAGGCAGATATAGTACGCCTGCAAAACCTAATAACGCACGAGAAGCTGAGCTGGATGGTAGGCAACTGCTTACCCAATACGCTCGACACCACGGTGCACTATAGGCTAGATGCAGAGGGCAAGCCAGAGACTTTTGTATTCACTGGCGATATCGCAGCCATGTGGCTCAGGGATAGCGGCGCCCAAGTGTGGCCTTACCTTAGGTACGCTCATAGCGATGCCAAGGTGCGGAGCATGCTGGAGGGAGTTATCAGGATGCAACTAAAGCAGATAATACTCGACCCCTTTGCTAATGCTTTTCTCGATGGACCGAAAGAGTCGCACTGGAAGAGCGACAACACGCTCATGCTCCCAGGGGTGCACGAACGTAAGTGGGAGATAGACTCACTATGCTACCCTATCCGCTTGGCTTACCAGTACTGGAAGGAGACGGGAGACACCTCGGTATTTGACCAGAACTGGCTGGAGGCGATACAGAGGGTGCTGGCAACGTTTCGCGACCAGCAGCGCAAGGAGGGCAAGGGGAGCTATTGTTTTCTCCGTGTTACAGATAGGAGCACCGACGGTAAGAGCAATATCGGCTGGGGCGAACCAGTGAAGCCTATGGGGCTGATTGCGAGCGCTTTCCGCCCAAGCGACGACTCCACCCACTACCAGTTCCTCGTGCCAAGCAACTTCATGGCTGTGGCTTCTCTGCGTAAGGCAGCGGAGATACTCGAGGTAGTGAATGGAGCAGTGGCACTAGCAACTGAGTGTCGTGCCCTAGGCAATGAAGTGGCAGAGGCACTCCAGAATTACGCGGTCTACAACCACCCTAAGTATGGTAGCATATATGCCTATGAGGTAGACGGATTTGGCAACCACAACCTGATGGACGATGCCAATGTGCCTAGCCTCTTGGGGATGGCTTACCTCGGGGACGTAGAGCTCGACGACCCTATTTATCAGAACACTCGTCGCTTCGTTCTGAGCGATGACAATCCCTATTTCTTCAAGGGGAAAGTAGGAGAGGGTATCGGCGGACCACATGTAGGCTATGATATGATATGGCCTATGAGCATAATGATGCGGGCATTCACCTCTCAAAGCGATGCAGAGATTGCCCTCTGCATGCAGATGCTATTGGATACCGATGCCGGTACTGGCTTTATGCACGAGTCTTTCCACAAGGATGACGCCACGAAGTTTACTAGAGCATGGTTCGCTTGGCAAAACTCTCTCTTTGGCGAACTAGTGCTTCACCTCGTGGATGAAGGCAAAATCAATCTACTCAACAATCTAAAATAATGAGGAGAATACTACTCTATATCACCGCACTCGGGCTTTCTCTCGTGGCGATGGCGCAGTCCGATAACATGCGTCAGCTATTCCTCGGCATGCCACAGCAGGTAGTGCCTGTGCTTACTAAGGAGGCGAGGGCACAGCTCGTGGACAACTTCGACAAGCGGCAAAAGGGCGAAGCACCCGCCGAAGTACGCAATAGCTTCAATGGTTATTCGGCAATCACCGCACTCTCTGACGACTTTGCCGAAGTAAAGCTCGACACCCAGACCTCCCTACAGATGCGTAGGCTCTACCTAGACCGCAAGAGCTACCTTATAGGTTTGATATTTACCAGTAAGGTGGTACCGGAGCAGTCGGTGCTAGCGCTCTATGATCAGGAGTGGAAGAGAATGCCTGAGGAGAAGTACTTTCAGCATCCCGAAGTGGCAGACTTCTTTAGCGACCCAGCGCAAATACAACTCAATAGTACAAAGAAGATACTGAGCACCATTGGGGCACTCAGCTACCGATACAGCTGGGTAGAGGGCTCGGATGTACTGAAGATAGAGGTAACGAGCTTCGAGGAGCCGATGACGCAATCGCTATACCCCGAAGCCACCAAGTGGTTCAAGGCAAGTGGAGTACTATACCAATGGCAACGTGGTCAGCTAAGAAAGGAGAGATAATAAGCAAGACGTACCAATGAGCAATACTGAGGATAAAGCAAGACAGCGCAAAGCGCTCATGATTGTAGGCGCTATTCTACTAGTGGGGCTAATAGGGATAGGCATTTATACTATCATCAATCAGCGCGGGCAGATACAGGATATTCAGGCGATAGCCGAGCTTGAGAAGCAAGCGCTACAAGATGAGTACAACGAGGTGGCACTCCAGTACGAGGGCTTCAAGATAGAGGTCAAGAACGACTCGATTCTACAGCAGCTCGAGAGCGAACAGGCTAAGGTACAACGCCTAATGGAGGAACTGCGGACGGTTAAGAGCTCCAATGCTCAGCGTATACTAGAACTCAAGCGCGAACTAGAGACGCTTCGCAAGGTGCTGAGACACTATGTGGTGCAAATTGACTCCCTCAACCGCGCCAATGAACAGCTACGTTCGGAGAATAAAGATCTCACTGAGCAGGTAAGCCAAGTGGCATCGGAGCGCTCTCAGCTCCGCCAAGAGAAAGAGAAGCTCACCGAACAGGTCACCTTGGCAAGTAAGCTCTCGGCATCGGGATTCAAGGTTACGCCCCTCAATTCACGCGGGAGGGAGACGAAGCGCATCCACAATATGAAGCAGCTACAGTTTACCTTCACGATTGAGAAGAACGTAACGGCTAAGCCCGGCTTCCGAGACATCTATATGCGTATCTCCACGCCCGACGATGTCCTTCTACAAAAGCCCTCAGAGAGCGGTACCTTCAGCTTTGAAGGCAGTAGCGTACCCTACTCCATCAAGAGGCAAATAGAGTATGGCGGGGAGTCGACCTCCGTCACCATGTATTGGAATATAGAGGAGTACCTCATCGAAGGTAGTTATAGAGTAGAGCTATTTGCCGATGGTTATATCATCGGAAGATTCAACTTTTCACTTGGGTAATATTTCGTGATGGACGCACCAGTATTTAATAGCCGTAATAAAAAGGAGTACCCCCCGATGCACACCGCCGAGCACATCATTAACCAAGCCATGTGCAGGCTATTCGACACAGGGAGGAGCACAGGAGCACATATTGAGTGGAAGAAGTCTCGACTAGACTTCCATGCACCCAATACTATGGGCGACTCCGAGGCGAAGCAGCTCGAGGACGAAGTGAATAGGGTCATCGCTCTCGACCTACCAATAAAGTACGTGGTCACTACCCGCTCCGAAGCCTCACAATATGGCGTAGACCTTAGCCGCATACCCGAGGACTCCTCCGAAGCGGTACAGATTGTGCAGGTAGGCGACTACGATAGCTGCCTCTGCATAGGCAGCCACGTGGAACACTCTGGGCAAATAGGGCATGTGGAGATCTACTCTCACGACTACTACCCCGAGGAAAAGCGGTGGCGTATACGCTACCGACTCTCTGGTGAAGACCCCAAATTTCAAGAATAGACAGACGTATATTATGGAACTAAAAGCGCGTTTCGACCATTTCAATTTCAATGTCCTAGACCTAAGGAAGAGCTTGGACTTTTATCAAAAAGCACTAGGGCTCAAAGAGGTGCGCCGCAAGGAGGCGAGCGATGGCTCCTTTATCCTCGTCTACCTAGGGGATAGCGCCACTAGCTTTACCCTAGAGCTCACTTGGCTAAGGGACAGAAAAGAGCCTTACAACCTAGGCGACCTAGAGTACCACCTCTGCTTGAGAGTGGAGGGCGACTACGATGAGTGGCGAGAGTACCACCGAGAGATGGGGTGTATATGCTACGAAAATCATGATATGGGTCTCTACTTTATCAATGACCCCGACGGCTACTGGATAGAGATACTTCCTCTAACGAGATAAACGGAAAGAGTATGGCACGACAAGCACCAATAGAGTTAAAGGATAAGATACATATCAAACGGAGACTCGCAAAGGTATACGAGAGCCTTCTGAAGCGCAATGTGATAGAAGACTTCAACGACCTCGCTAGTCAGCTAGACATCAATAAGTCCACCGTGAGGGGCGCCTTCAGCATTGGTTCGCCCTACCTCTCCATGCGCTTTCTCGATAGGTTGCTTGCCGTCTATGGCGATTACTTCTCACGCGAATGGCTCCTCAAAGGCGAAGGAGCCATGAGAGCGAAGATAGAGGTAATACCTGAGGAAGCACGCAAAGAGCGCTGGATGAGGGTGGCGCACGTGGTGCAACAAGAAGGAATGCCCATACCCGAATTCGCCAAAGCCATAGGCATAGGTAGCCCCAGTACCATTTACCGAATACTTCAGAACAAGACCAAACCAAGCAATACCACGCTCAACCTCATCCTGGATAGATTCCCCGAATACGGACGCAGCTGGCTACTACATGGGAAAGGCGAAGCCTATATTAAGCCTCCCAAAGAAGAGGGGACTGCCGTATCGGCACAAGGCAATGCCATCCCCTTCAAGGTGGAGAACCTCATGGAGTTTGCTATCATCCCCGATGCCGCAGCCGCAGGAAGGCTCACAGGTTATGGCGATCCTAATCCTGAAGGTCTGGAGACCATGACCCTCCCAGTGGAGCGTATGTACAAGGGCAACTACTATATCTTCACCGTACGAGGCGCCTCCATGGACGACGGATCCACCAGAGCTATCTGCGAGGGAGACAAACTCCTATGCCGCGAAGTTGCTCGCGAATACTGGTCGGCCGGGCTCCACTACCACACCTGGCCCTACTTCGTCTTCGCCACACAGACAGAGGGTATCGTAGTGAAAGAAGTCGTTAGCCAAGACCTAGAGCGGGACATTATCTCCTGCCATAGCATCAACCCCGACTATCCCGACCTAGAGTTACACCTACGAGACATCGTGGGTATCTACAACGTGGTAGAGCTCCTTGGGAGATCCATGAAGAGATAAAGAGCATACGCCCCTATCCGGCACAGCCTCATACATAAGCAGCAAAGCCAAGACCCCCAGTACGGCGCCTTGGCTTTGCTACGTTATATATCCTCTCTTACTATTCTACACAATAGCTATTGGCTGTCATCGTCATCTCCTTAGCGTATCACTAAAGTCAATCCTCTGCAAAATGCTTCGCCCGAGAGTAAGGTCATCGGCATACTCCAATTCATCACCAATAGCCACTCCGCGAGCAATAGCAGATATCTTCACCGGCAAGTCCTTCAGCATACGGTAAATATAGAAGTTCGTCGTATCCCCCTCCATAGTGGTACTCAGCGCCAATATAACCTCCTTGATGCCCTCGTCTACTACACGCTTCGGCAAGTCTTGGAGAAATAAATCGGCAGGACCCACCCCATCCATCGGAGATATAATGCCACCCAACACATGGTATAGCCCAGTATACTGCCCAGTATTTTCTATCGCCATCACATCCCGCACACTCTCCACCACACAGAGGGTAGAAGCATCGCGCCCCGTATCACTGCAGATCTTACAGACAACTTCATCCGAAATATTGTGGCATCGCTCGCAGTACTGAATGCCATCGACAAAGTCCCGAAGGCTATCCACAATACGGTGCGTGAAGCCCTTATCCTGCTTCAGTAAGAAAAGCGCCAACCTCAGCGCACTCTTGCGCCCCACCCCAGGAAGAGAAGAGAAAGCGTCTATCGCCCTCTGCAGGAGGATCGAGTAGTCGTCAGTTTGTTGCATCTTCCCCCCTCAGCGTTACGTGGTCAAACTTACGGCGGCGCAGAATAAAGTCCTTACCCAAGTACTTCTCCCGTACCACCTCATTCTCGGCCAATTGTTCCGCAGTACCCTTAAAGAGTACCTGACCCTCAAAAAGCAGATAAGCCCTATCCGTAATCGATAGAGTCTCATGCACATTGTGGTCGGTGATTAGGATGCCTATATTCTGTTCCCTCAGCTTAGAGACAATCAACTGAATATCCTGTACCGCAATAGGATCCACCCCTGCAAAAGGCTCGTCCAACATGATAAACTTAGGGTCGATAGCCAGGCATCGAGCTATCTCCACACGCCTACGCTCACCTCCCGACAGACGGTCGCCATTATTAGTACGCACCTTCTCTAGCCCAAATTCATCGATGAGCTTCTCGAGCTTTATCTCCTGCTCCTCGCGCTGTAGACCCGTCATCTCCAGTACCGAACGGATATTATCCTCCACGCTCATCTTGCGGAATACCGACTCCTCCTGCGCCAGATAACTAATACCCATACGAGCACGCCTGTAGATTGGCTCCTTGGTAATCTCTCGATCATCCAAGAAAATCCGACCATTATTGGGTTGTACCAACCCCACCGTCATATAGAAAGTAGTCGTCTTCCCAGCGCCATTAGGCCCCAGAAGCCCCACGATCTCACCTTGCTCCACCTCGATAGAGACATGGTTCACCACCGTACGACTCTTATATTTCTTTACTAAATCCTCAGTCCTTAGCTTCATACACACCTATACATTAGCGTACAAATATACCAATTTACAGCGCAATACCCTTCACCCAAGCGCTTGATATACAGCAGCAAAAAAATAGTCTACTTCACCATCAAATTTATCCCTATTGATTTTTTTAGTTTCGGACTATCTGGCTGAGAAGCAAGAGGTTACCGTTTGGGGTGATACGAACAGGTAACGATTTAGAAATGAGCGGAGTGCTTTGAGGTACATTGTTTTGAATAGCCAAAGAACGCTCACCATTTCGGTCGCAAATATACAAAATTTCGCCAAAAAGAGAGAACTCTTTTGATTCATTATATTGAGACCTCAATGTTTTGGTATAAAGTATCCTTCCTTATATATGATCTGAACTAATAATTCATTCCGATTCTTATTGAGCTTTCTAAAGTTGAGATTATATCCATCATATATCTTCGAACCTCCTACAGGGCTGACGCATTATAAATGAAAAACTGATTTTGGTGTTGAGGGGAGAATGAAGGACCTAAAAAGGGGACTCAATATAGTCGCAAAAACTCTTCATTTTTCTCTTCAAAAGGCTTGTCTATATCGTAGATTTTTCGTATCTTTGTAGCTGATAATCAAAGCAATAAGAAATATTCTATGAGCATATTCAATCAGCTTCTAATGGTCGAAGATCCACGCATAAATCGATGCAAAAAGTTCCCCCTAGGATACATCCTTACAACGGTGTTCACCGCAACTATCTCTGGTTGCTCCTCTTGGTACGAAATAGAAGACTACGCAGAGGAGTACAAAGATGATCTAGAGGCTCTATATGAGCGTATTTCAGGAGAGTCAAGCTCCTGGGGAGTCCCCTCTCACGACACGCTCAATCGCGCCATCAGTCTTCTTGACCCCAAGCAAGTAGAGCAAGTTTACAAAGCCTTTCTAGAGGAAAGCTTTGAGATAACAACTGGCAAGCACATCTGTCTAGATGGTAAGACGATGAGAGGAGTTAAGAAGCTAGACTTTGATGCCAACAGCCATTGCGTCACAGCCTTTGATCCCAAGCAGCAAGCCTCATTGGCTCAGGTATATATCTCTACTAAGTCTAACGAAATCAATGCCATCAAAGAGATTCTTAAGGCTCTAGATCTACGAGACACCGTCATCACCATTGACGCTATCGGCACTCAGACCGATATCGCAAAGGCTGTGGTCGGGAAAGGCGGTGAATACATACTCCAAGTTAAAGATAATCAGAAACTAACGAAAGAAGAGGTGCAAAGCTTCTTTTGTCCCCTCTACGATGCTCACATAGTGCATCAAGAGCAGAAAGACTTTGGCCATGGGCGAATAGAAACACGCACGATGAGTAGTATCGTAAACCCTTTATCTCTAGACCCAGACTCGACTTTAGACAAATGGGAAGGGCTCAAAAGTATCCATATGATGACAAGAGTACGGACGGACAAGAAAACAGATAAGTCCACCAGCGAGACCACCTTCTATATCTCTAGCCTGACAGACGGAGCGAAGGTCTTCAAGTTGATACGTGAGCATTGGGCTGTGGAGAACAAGCTACACTATATGCTGGATATGCTTTTTAGAGAGGACTACTCTACCAAAAGAGCTGGCAACGCCGCTCAGAATATGAACATTATAAACAAGATAAACCTGACTATCATTCAACGGCTTAAAGACAAGCTCAAGGGCACATCAACACTTCGCCTAAGGAAAAAGCTCGCACGTATGACTCCAGAGGAAATCTTCGAAATGGAATTATAATGCGTCAGCCCTGGAACCTCCTATCAAATGTTATAATATCTGATCTATTCTTGCGACATTGTATTTCTCATAATCATCCAGCTGGTTATAATATTTTCCAATAAGCTCGCGATCATCTGGATTATTCTCTTTTACATCATAGTATTTCACCACATTAAAAGATGCACCAATGTCACTAACCTGTCTTCCTAATCTTGTATCTGCACTATATTCAAGCCTGAGTAATAACGCTTCAATGCCATTAACTTCATCAACATTTACACCCTTGCGAGTTGATTCAAATTGTTTGTAGAGCAAATTAAATAAACCGAAATATTTTACTACTTGGTAACGGAGCATATTAAAAACAAAATTAGCAGCCTTTCTAACTCCCTTATCCACATCCCCTTCTTTTCTAATATGATAATTTACCGAGCCTGAAAATCCTTTAGAAATAAAAGCAGAAATCATACCAACAAGATAACAGTTACCAGACTGATCATTTCCGTTCTCTACATAAAAACGTAAATTGTCATTTTTGATAATTGGACGGATAGTTTGACATATAAGTTCAAGACCTGGAAGATAAGACTTCCTTTGGCCAACGTAACGTCTTATTAACTCTGTTATCTTTTCATGATCTGTTGTTGAAAAGCGAGCAATTGTATTGTACAAATAAATCTTGTCATCATATGATATTGTTCTAAACTCCTCAAAACATGCTTTAGGCATTATTCCACTTTCTTTGATAGCCTCTAACTGCTTTTTCCTATTTTCTTGCTCGATTGTGAGATAATTGGAATCTGATAGAACAATATCCACATCTTTTTTATCAATATTCTTGTCAAAAAATTTATGTTGCAACAATTCGTCCTCTTCGTTCATTCGATCCGCAAAATTTTTATCTAGAATAAAGACCCGCCCTTGATAATGCTGCATAAATCTACCAGCTCGCCCCTCTATGTTCTGTGCATCAAACTTTTTTAAGTCTTTCGTTCCTTTTTTCCCAGAAAGCACTATCACGTTTTTAGCTGTGGTATTTACCCCCTCTGTGATAGTAGTAGTACATATTAGGATCTTTAAAATATTCTGATTAAACAGTGAAATAATTTCCTGCTGTATATACTTTGGAACTGAACCGTGGTGTATACCAATTCCTTTTTTTAATGCTTTTGAAACAATCCATTGTGCTCCCCTCCCATTCGCAAATAAACTATCTATATGGTTTGTAAGCCTGATTACTTTTTCGGAATCAACATCTTTGATGTAATTATTTTTACTAATTAAAATTTTAGCATATTTTTCCGTCGAAGCTTTTGTACTGCAATAGACTATAGCATTTTCTCCTCGATTCAAAAGTTGTGTAACAAGTTGGACAATGCGAGCACTCTTAGTCTTATTTGTAAATGTCAAGTGAAACGTGTTATCAATCTCAATGGTTGATGCTGTTTCTGCAAAGACCTCCACCTTATTCACTATTTCGTAGTGATTGTAGTTGACAATAGCAAAATCATAATAGTCAAGGAAAGTTTTAAATGAGAATTGTGCATCTTTTTTATCTTTGGTCGGAAGTGCTATATATGGACCTGTAATTAAAGAATCAACATGCGGGGTCTTTAGCAATTCGTGCAAAGCTATCCTGTACGCCACATCTCGCTCATTCTCTTGAGACACCTCGTCTATGATAAAACCATTATCAAGCTTATATATCTCATCTACAAATACAAAATCCAATTGAATTTCTTTGTTCTTATCCAAAAAAGACAAGAATCGTTCTGGAGTAAAAATAAAAAGATTCCGTCCGCTTATTTCCTCTTTATCACTGAGTGTATGAATCACATAGTTATCCTTTACCCACTTATATTCAGGCGATAAATGAATCTTAAACAAGTTCTCAGAAAGGAGAGAAAGGGTGGGGAAAATAAATGCAACATTAGTATATTCCATCTTCCTTACAATCTCGTATATCAAGAATGTTTTTCCGAAAGATGTTGAAGCACTCAGAAAAATACGATTTCTCTGCCCTCTCTTGAATCTTTCCAAGAGTTCTTTCTGGTAGCGATGCAACATGACACCTTCGCCAACTATCAAGCTGCTTTCATTGATATAATTTGAAAAGGTCTGCAAAGTAACCTCTTCATCAACGTATTCTCCAACATTCAGCATCGGATAATAATACTGGGGGAGACCTGCTTGGTTAGCAAGATAATGCAAGAAGAGTCTATCCGCCTGAGATAACTCTTTTCCTTTCATAATGTCGAAAAAAGAACAAACAGCCTTAATCATTAAAGGCTGCAAATTTGAATCTTCCTTAGCTTGGTTAATAAGCTTTACGGCATCAGCTGCTGCTTTTGATTTATCCATTGCAAAACTTGTGTCTTAATAATACGACTATTATCCACATGAAAAAAACAAGAAAAAGATTGTATATGGGATTGTTAGTGTAGGTTGCACAGCACTATATTTGGTTTGAATATATGATATTATACCCATTATGAGATCATCGTATACAGTCATTTTGTCATCAAAGATAACTAGCATCGGATATACAAGGTGCATATTGTGTCGACTGGCTTCTTTTGCCATATTTATCAATGGGTCAGCTCGCCATTGATCAATAATTTGTCGAATTCTACTCTTCGGCTCAATATGTTCATAGTGGTTTTCCATCGCAATAAAATTCCGATTGAAGTAAGAATCAGAAAGAGCTTTGTTAATATTATCAAATATAGAGTCTAACGACTTTTTATATCCATCCAAGTAAAATTTTGCTTCTCCAAAAAGTAGAAATATTGTTTGATTGTCTTCTACCATCAAATATGAGTCATAACCTTTAGTCTCAGCATTTTCTAAAGCAGAGTATAAATATCCTCTAGCAAGTGCCTTTTCTGCATGAAAAAAATGACTAAGGAGAAGATGAAGCATAACTTCGCCTTGAAAACCATACCCCAGCTGAATACTTTCTGAAGCACTTGGGTCAAATTTTAGTTTGCTTAATAATGCTCTTATTTGGAGCTTGTCAAGCTGAGTTAAATCTATTTCATTATCACTATAAGCATACTCAACTATTCCATTATAGATTATGTTTGCTATATCAATATTGGTCCCATTTTGATGTAAACAATAATCTTTTTCTGTTGAAATACATGAGCATGAAATGTGCTTATCTGCAATATCATGAGGTAGATGATACTGCAAAACAATTGAACTTTGGATTAATTCCTTAAGACTTACTCGCATTGCCATAATCAATAAGTACAGAATTGCTTAAAATGCGTAGTTTACATTTATTTGCTTGCAAAGGTAAGCATTTATGAGGGTATGTGAGCGTCTTTTCTTGTTTTTCTTCTTGTCGGTGAAAGAAAAAAGCAATTACAGTCGTTGAGAGTGATTACGGTTGATGAGCTGTTTCCATTTCTGTTCGCACCAATCAGTTATGGGAAGTCCGTTGATAGTTAGTAGCGGTCGCTTCTTCTCGTCCTTGATGATACGGATTTCGCTGTCCTCTTCCGTGAACTCTCTCTTGTATAATCCCGAATAAGCTTTAGCCGTTCCTCGCTGGGGAGCTTCCGTGCGATACATCTCCGCTATCCTGTCATCAGAGAAATTCATCTTTCGCAGCATCAGACGAATATTCAGCAGTTGATAGAAGCCATTGAAGAAGCGTTTTATCCAATTCCGCTCTTCCTCGTAAACTTGCATTGTCTCTTTCAATTCGGCAATAGTTCTGTCCCTTCCCCTAACCGTATCCTGCAAAAGAACGACCTCCTTTCGGATTTCATTCTTCTCCTTCTCTGAAAGATACCGTTGCCGTTCGACTTCCTGCTCCAAATCTTCTATACGCTTCTCTGCTTTGTCGAGTTCGGAGTTGCCAAAGAGGGAGTACAGCGTGCCTTTCATTCGGAGCTTGCCTGCCTGCTTCTCCAGCTCCTTTATCTTGGCTGTGAGTTCCGCCTTTTGAGCTTCTTTCTCTTTCGTAGATTTGAGAATTTCCTTGTAATACTCCATCGTGGTGCGGTGCTTGGCGACCGAGCCGTATACGCCCCGTTCCAATCCGAAATGCTGCACTCGCTTGGCATAGTCCGTTTGATACTGCTCCAGCTTCTTGGGCGTAAGCACATCATCGGCACAAAGCCGTACCTTGTTCTTCTTCGTCTTATACTTCCGCTTGCCGTTCTCGGCTTCCTCTTTGGCTTTCCGTCTTTCACCCGTGACAATCGGGACGACGGTGGCGTGAATATGGGGAGTTTCCTCATCTGCGTGCAGCGTGGCAGCGACCACGTTGTCTGCTCCGAAAGTGGAGCGAAGCCAATCCATCGATTCATCACACCACTCGTACAGGCGTCCTTCCTGCTCTATGCGAGCCATATCCTCCGGTGAACTCGACAGGATAAAGCGTAAGGCTTTGACTTGGTTCTTTGCTACCTTTCGGTAGATACCAGCTGTGGCGATGCGATGCTCTATCGCTTCGCTACGGTTGGTGACATTTGCAGGGAATTGCACCAATTCCCTGTTCAGGTGCGTGCGAGAAGGATCAACGTTACTCGGGGTATATGCCCGCGCTATATGAGCGGTATTTCCCGAGTCGTTGCTCCTCGCCTTGTCTATATGTAGTACGGCGTAGCCCATTGTTTGAAGATTGATTTAAGGGGTATCCAAAGGGGCGGAGTCCCTTGGCTCAGGAGGGTATTTTTAGCGATAACGAAGTGTAGCGTGAAGAAAATACCCTAATGAGCTATGGCATTTCTCGAAATGACCTCTCCGCAGCATCTCTTTCGCTTTCGTTGCCTGCTGCATTCTGTGAATGCCTGCACGCTTTGTTTCTAAGTTGGCTCTGCAAACTTGCGGTTCTGAGGAACTGCCATAGATTCTTGAAACAAAGTCGTTTCTCTGCATATTTACCTCCTCCTGTCCCTTTGGATACCCGATGATAGAATGATGTTATTTGCTCTCTTTTGCGTTATCGTCTGAGTCCCCTTTTGCGAGGTGGTATGACCTGCTTCTGCCTTGTTATTTGGGCAACGTGGTAGTCGTTGAGGTCTTTGTATCGGGTATAGTGTCGGTTCATATCCTCTACCTTGATGCCTGCTGAGTAAAGAGTTTGGAGGGCATTTCGTCCTGCCGAGTCGTTGTCGAAAAAAGCCCGAATGGAGCTGATGCCTTTCTCGTGGAGATAGGCGATGGCTCGTGGAAGATTGCTGACGGAGTTCAGCACAAGGCAAGGGGCGGTTTCTTTCCCTTTCATCGTGAGAAGGGAAAGGAAGTCCATAAAGCCCTCGAAGATGCAGAGAGGAGCGTTGTCCTCTCGTCCTGCAATCACGGATATATCCTTCGGTGCGATTGTTCCTTTGAATGTCTTGTCGTCCCGAAGCTCATACCCTCCTGCACGATTGACAAAGCCGATAGCAGAGAACTCTCTTCCTCCTACCTCATAGCGAACGTGACGGAGATAAGGGCTTGCCACGGCAAGGTCTATCCTGCGTACCTCTCGAAGATAGTTTTGCAGATGTAGGGGTAACGCTTCACAAATGGAAAGAATGCGCCTTGTACTTGTGGATTTGGTCATAGTAATGGTTGTTTCACGATGAAAGGAAGAAGGGGCGAGGGTTGTTGCTTTCCCTTCGGCAAGATGCGCCATTGCTTCGTAGGCACTGCATCCACGTATCCGCATCACAAGGTCGATGATGCTTCCGCCTTGGCTTGTGCCGTAGTCGTGCCATAGGTTTTGCCGAAAGTCCACTTTCAGGCTGGCGTTGTGGTCTTCTCGGTAGGGTGCGTGATAGAGGGCATAGCCGTTGTACCGCTTGGTAGGCTCGATACCGCAGGCGTGCAGATAGTCCCCTATCGGTATCGCCTTGATGTATTGTAGGTCGTAATATTCGTTGTTCATTGCTATTATCGTTGGATTTGGATTGTTCGTATTCATTTTTCGTTATTTCATTTGTTCGCTCTGTTTTCTCTTTTTGGAATTTTCCCCTTTTCATCTTACTACCCTTCGATACTCGGATAAGTGATTGACAGTGAAAGAGAAAAGTGTAACACTTCATTCGGTTTTATCCTTCTATACCTTCTTTCTACACCTCTCCCCATTCATTCTGCCGTAGAAGCGTAGAAAGATGGTAGTAAGCAGTGTCGAAAGATGGACACCTCCTGCAATCCTTTCTCTTTCACTGTATTACCCTTAGTTGTAGTAATGTAGTAAGGAGAATAGGAAAGAAAAGAGAAAGGAGTATTACAAAGAGGTTGGTAACAACAGGGAGCTATGGTGGTTGCTCGGGGTGAATCTTGCGGACGGCATAGACATAGACAGGATTGCCGTTTATCCTGCGACACTCCCTCGCATAGCCTGCCTTTCTCAGGGCTTCGCCCATCCGTTTGGTGGAGAGGGATTGTCGGGTATAGCAGGAGAGGTAACCCACTATCTCCGAATTGGTCATATAGAAGCGTTTCGTTGCCGTCTCCGCTTCCGTGGGAAAGGTGAAATAGCGGAGCAATAGTTCCATCTCTGTCGTATAGACTTGGAAGGCTTCGCTGTTTCTATGCAACTCGGCAATCTCTTCATCATTGAACCAATAGCGAAACCCTTCATTCAATAGGGTCTTGGCTTCGCTGTAAACGGCATCCATCGGAATGCTCTTGGCTCGGTCTATCTCTATTGCCAATACTTCAAAAGGCAGGAAGCGTCTGCTTCCTGTCGGGTCGGTAAGGAAGTCGTTGCCATTGACCGAAGCCACGAAACTTGCCAAGTGGGGTCGTTCCTCGATATGCTTCTCGTAGGGCATACGATACTTCACCTGCGGACAGGTAATGAGGTTCTTCAGTTCGTTCTCGTCCCGCTTGTTGAGGGCTTTGAGTTGGTCGTCAATGTTGATGATGAGGTTTTGCCCGATAAGGCTCAGCACGTCCTTTTCCTGAGGGTAAATCTTTCCCGTATAGCGGTAATCGGAGAGAGCCGGTGGACAGAGCAAGTCAAGGAACGTGGTTTTGAACTTGCCCTGCTCGCCTGTCAGCACAAGGCAGGTATGGTTACGGCATTGCTTGTCGTCCATTACATTGGCGACCACTGCCACCAGCCACTTGGTGAGGTATTCTTTCCATTTCTCAGGATTGGTTACGCTCACGCAGTCGGAAAGGGCGATGATAGCTTCCGCATTCCCTTTCGTCAGCGGTAAGGCTTGGAAATAGCTTTGTACGGGATTAACACGTGGAGAGAAATCGCTTTCGATGATGCTGTACAGGTTCTCGGGTGAGGTCTGTACATCGGCTTCCTTGTCCAAGGCTCGTTTAAGGGTATTGATGCGGTAGCGGTCTATGGCTGTGTAATCACCCATCCCTCGAGGACGGTACTCCGCTCGGCGCAACACGGTGTTGTACCGAAACTCGTAGCGAGCTGAAAGAAACTCTTCTATTTGAACGTTCTTGGAGGGACTCTCCTTCTCTTCTTTTTTCATTGTTCGTTCTTCTTCTGTTTGCTTGGTTTTGAACTTTCATCCGAAAACGGATGCTGAAACCAAGTTACAGAGGCGAACACAGAGTCCCAAGGCTGGTGTGTCTGTTGCTTCGAGGTACAGAGAAATGCTCCGAAAATGGATAGGATAAACAGGGAAAATCGGGACAAAAACACTCAAAAGAAGAGAACAGAGAGGAGAAAGGCTCTGTAAACGACTTCATCGGATTGCCAACGTCTGCACCCTTTTTCTTCGGACGAAAGAGGAGCGTCTGTTTTCATTAGCGATAGAGCCACATCACACCATATCAGAGCCACAAGTACGCACTTAGAGAAAGGTGAGTGAAACAGGCGATTTGTGCTTATACATTTGCCTGCGATTTCCTGCTGTTTCCCTTGATTTCATCGGTTCTTGGGACAGGGATTTCGCTTGCATACATTTGCACCGAAAAGAGAAAAACGACAATTAAAAACGATATTGATATGAGATTTACCGCCATCGACACCTCCGCGTGGGAGGAACTGAAAAAGAGCATCGAAGAGCTGGCTCTTTGTATGCGAGAACACTTCGGCACGAAGCCCGAAGTCCCTGACCTATTGCACAACGGGGATGTGTGCCGAATACTGAACATCAGCAAGCGAACGCTCCAACACTATCGGGACACGTCTGTGCTGCTCTTTATCCAAATTGGGCATAAGTGCTATTACAAACGTGAGGATGTGGAAGCACTCCTTGCCAAGTCCAACCGCAAATAACCACAGCTATGGAATACGAAACCATCAACAAAGAAACGCCCGAAATGAAGCAACTCATTTCGGGCATTCAAGAAGTAAGCAAACGCCTTCGAGAGATTGCCCAAACGCATCGTCCGCTCTTCGGGGGAGAAATCTACCTTACGGGGCGAGAGGTCTGTGAACGGCTTTTCGTCAGCCCTCGCACCTCAGGGCAATCGCATTTGAATTATCATAGATAGTTGTATTCGAGTATCTGAGAAGGTTTCATAGTTGCGTTCCTCTTTCTTAGGTTTTTCATTGGAATTTTTGTTTTCTCTTTTTGCTTTTCGAGGAAGAAGAGAGCTATCTTGTTGATTATATTCCAGTTCTTCGCTTCGTTGTCCTTTCTCTTTAACGATTGGTCTTCACCGAGAATNACATCAAGACAATAGTGTAAGTTATTCTCTACCGCCCAATGATCTCTAATGAGAGAAAACACCTTTTTNGGGTCAGTTAGCGATGAAATAAAGTAAGCCATCTCCACACTTTCTTTTTCTGTTTTTTTGTCATATCTAACCCTCTTTAGCTTGTGGATAGACTGAATTCCTTGCCACTTGTCCAAGTCTTTATATAGTTCTAATTCCTTGAATTGAGACAAGTCAACAATGCTTTCCATAGCTCTTTCTTCCACTCGTCCGTGTCCTTGCTCCAATGAAGACGTCTTAATGATGTGAGCTTTGTAGGCGGGCTTGAAG
>NZ_KB904242.1 GCF_000379925.1 Porphyromonas levii DSM 23370
CTAAAACTATTTTGTTAGTTTTGTAGTGTGTAGCAGTACATTTGACTCCAAGAAGCCCATATACATGTCGTAGAAAACTGGTATCCATTGCGTAATTAAGCGTTTAGTGGATAATTCGCTCAATTATAATGGATTTCCAGTTTTCTTTCAAATTTTCAAAGAGAAAAATAACCCCGTCGCCCATATCTTGCGGATTTCATCCCGCAAGATGATTGGTGTATACAAGCTGACGCAGGAGTCTCAAGGGATCACGGTAACCGCCATCACGCAGAATATCGGATGAGACAAAAAGGGATGTATGAAGCATACTTTTTAGATGTAATGCTAGCATCCGAAAGTTTAATTAAATTTGCTTCTAAAGTGTCGGAAATAATGCGAGAAGCTACTGATGAAGAGTTTCTGTCCATTCCAAAGCGTTCTCTTACAGATTGGTTGTTAATCGACTTATTTGACTCATAAGACAAACAAGCATGTTGATAACAAGCCATAATTTTTTCTTGCTTCGTCATCTCAGAAAGCTTTTTCCTAGGAAACATTTTTACTCGCGTATAATGAGTTCCCTTTTCAAACTTAGGTGCTGGCAATAGCATTTTTTCTATTCCAGCAATAGCCCGATCTATACCACTGCCACGCCTCTCACAAAAGTTTAGCAAAAGCATAGCTTGAGCTAACTCTTCATTTCGAGAACGAGGAGGCATATCTAATAAACGATTAATATCTCCTAAAGGAGATCCAGGATTAGTAATAACTAATCTATTCTTGAATATTTCTATTGTGACAGGCATACCTGTGATAGCAAAATCTTGATGAATCAACGCATTGGCAACAAATTCTCGAATTGCAACAAGAGGATAAGTTGGCTCTAAAGTTCTTACACTTTGAATCTCTTCTGTGGACGAGTTTGCCATAATATAATCAACCAACCCCTCAAAGCCAACAGCATAACCATATGTCCCAACTTGTTCGTGTAAAAGCTTCAGATTGTTATTCCCGTCATATATTCTAACAATAACAGACCTGTTTGACAACTCTTCAAAATTCTTAATACTTTTCGCAAAAAGTATAGCACCTAAATTAGTGACATCCCACAACCCTTCCTCATTTCCATTTACACAATATCCAAGGTCAAATAGTTTATCTAAAATCAAGCTATTATCTTTAGGGGGCTCTTTTTCAAGAATTTCATAAAGCTTTTTATAATCCAAAAGAGTCAACACTTCATCTTTCGTCAGCCCCTTTCTAGCAATCATTTTCTCAAAACTTTGCCCTTTAGATTCCGCAATTAAATATTTAATCTGAGCCTCGTCCATTTTCATTGTAGAGCCACCAGATCTAGTATACGCGTCATAAATTCGCCCACGTTTATAAATTGGCTTATTTACCTGTTCGGGAATCCTAACAAACAACAAGCTATGTCCTTGATATTCAAGCACTGCATGTTCAATGGAAATCGCTATTGAGAGATTGTTTTTTGCAATATTAGCTAACTTACGCACAATCTCTTCTATATTATCTTGGGTTAATAACCCAAAAGAAGCATCATTATTAACACCATAAACAAGATAGCCACCACCTTTATAATTCGAGAATGCACACAAGTGTTCTGCAAGTCTTTCGCTTTTATCAGACAAATCACTTTTCCAGTCTAATTGATTCAACTCACTAGGTATTGGATATAGACTATTCTCTAATGTCTCCAATGCATTCTCTTTCCAATCCGTATTTTTACCGTTGCCCATATAAGATGATTTTCAAGTCTCAAATGTAACTATTATTCATCACTCACCCTTCCTCTTTGGTAGAACACCTACTTCTGCTTCAAAGAGGGCAAGAACCTCATTCACTTTATCCAAGCGAACTGTCGGTTTGCCCGCCTCAAGTTCTCGGATAAAACGGATACCAACCCCAGCCTTCATACTGAGATCAATCTGTGTGAGCCCGTACTCCTTTCGATTCTCCTTTACAAACTCTGCTATTGTCATATCCATTAAATTATACTCGAGATGATTGATTATACCGCAAATATACACTTTTCCCTCGAAATAACACCTATCGGGTACAAAATACCCGCAATCTGTAGCCCACAGCCCCCCCCAAGAAACCAATTTAGGGTTAGTTTTTTAGGGCACTTAGAGGGACGACCAAGACTCCATCATTTCTCTGATAGCTATAGGGGCCAGTTCCAGTTAAGACCATCAAAAATGAAGGGGCGGGCATCTTATCTGTGTCTATCTTGCTTGCGAGTTTCTTAAGGGTCTCTGCCCCTTTTTCTATCAAAGTATCTCCGCCAAGTTTTATCTCGATAAGTCCATAGTGACCATTTCTAAGATGCAGTACCGCATCGCACTCAAGACCATTTCTATCTCGATAGTGGTACACCTGACCATCAAGTGCATCAGCATAGACTCTCAGGTCTCTTACTGCCATCGTTTCGAAGAGCAAACCAAATGTATTGAGGTCTTTAATCAAGTCATTCGGTCCTACCCCTAATGCTGATGTCGCAATAGATGGATCGACAAAGTATCGGGTATCTGAAGTGCGAATAGTCGTTTTGGACCTCAAGTTTGGACTCCATGCAGGCATATCTTCAATCACAAAAATTTGCTTCAATGCAAGTAGATACGAGGAAATAGTCTCTTCTGTCATGGTCACCAAGTGATTGCTTGACAAATCTTGGTAGATAGTAGATATTGGGGCTTGGGTGCCTTGATGCCTTGCATACGAACGAAGTAACCTTTGGGCAAAAACAGCATCACGATTGACCCCATCGACTCTTGAGATATCACTATTGACTACGGCATCTAAATAGTTATTAGCCTGAAGTAGTGCGGCTTTTTCTGATAAGTTCAGCGAGCCTGGCCACCCTCCCCTACAGAGTAAGTAAGCCAATTGTGCCAACGAATGGTCTTTGGCTACTGCTGCTTTCACCTCTTTGCCTTGGAATAGTTCACCCAAACTCATTGCCCCAGTGGAATCCTCCGACTCCCAAAGGCTCATCGGTCGCATGGTCAGCCAAGCAAACCGCCCTGTTCCTGAGTGGGTTATTTCCGAGGTGTTTGGTGGTACTGCAGAACCAGTAAAGATAAGCTGACCTGGCAATCCTCTCTGGCTTACTTCAAAGCGAGCAGCATCCCATAGCTTTGGGGCTAATTGCCACTCATCAATCAATCTCGGCGTCTCTCCTTCAAATAACATCAATGGCTCTGACTCTGAGAGAATAATATTTGCCTCCCGAGTCCGTGGGTCGTCCATATAAAGGACGCTCTTGGCTTGTTGCTTAGCCGTTGTGGTCTTACCACACCACTTGGGACCTTGTATTAGTACCACTCCTGCTGCTTCTAATTGGTCACTTAGAAGTTGATCTGCTATCCTATTTCTATACATACTATTCACGAATGAAAAACCAAATAATCGCCTTCGCAAATATACACAGACATTTACTGATTAACAAATAGTTACGATAGTTATTCCGTCAAATGACGCATTTCCATTCCGGCAAATAGCAGGTTTTCATTCCGGCAAATGACGTATTTTCATTCCGGTAAATGGCAGAAACTGTATCAAGGACAAAGAAAGTTCCCTGAATTTCCCGATAGTTCCCTATACTTCCTCATCTACTGATTGGTCATCAATAGTTATTTATGTTTGCAAAAAAGACAAGAACAAGCATGAATAATTACAAACAGGAACAACACATCCTATTTTTGACCATTTTGGGGGTCAGTATACTACTCAGTACCTATGCAAGGTATCAAGTGCAAATATGTGGTGCTGATCGTTTTACCTCGATAATTACCTTTATCTTTAGCATGCTGATACTGTATGCTGGCTTTTTATTGATTCGTAGCTTGCTCTATGAGGTCATACAACTATTTCTAAAACGACGACAAGAGACCGTGCCCCAAGCACCTTCTCTTGTCGCAGAAGTAGTGTCGGAAGACACGGAGCCATTCAAGCCTTCTTCCGAGTCCTCCTTTAACTATTCTGAGTACAAAAAGAATACACTTGAACTTCGTCTCCAGGAAGAGCAAGAGAGAGTTAATGCTATTATCACCTACTCTCAGAAGACATTAACTCCCTATATTTCAGAAGAAGAGCTCAAAACGCTATGTGATGAGCTACGGCTATTTCTCACTTCACAATGGAATCAAGATGAAGCACAATCCGTCACTATCTCCTCTGAGCTAAAGACAATCGACCTAATGCACTTCGGGTGGAATATCGCCCAACCATTCAAAATACCACGAAAGGAGATTGCCCTTTTTCTCAAAAAGACATTCCCAAAAGCGTTATATGATGTTGAAGTCAGCACCATACAACGCAAACTAACCAATTCAGAAAGCAAAAACCTGATCCCTCTTCAAGAAAATATCATCAATGAAAAGCACTTCAGCCCTTCTGAAAGTTATCCATAAGTTACTTGGTGGTGGGCTTGGTCACCATTAGAACACCCATTTCCTTTGCTTGCAAATAATTAACAACGCGGGGTAACTCGCACAAATTATTAGTAAGTATATGGAAAAGAAGATTTCATTTGATGAGCTACCGAAAGCGGTAAGCGAACTGACCGAGCAGGTCTCAACTCTTACGGAGATAGTCTCCGCACTGCAATCATCTAAGCCAAGTGAAAAGACACTTATCGGTATGGATGAGGCGTGCGAAGTCCTTCAAAAAGCCAAACCTACCATTTATGCCCTTGTTCGTAAGGGGGCTATCCCTTCTTACAAGAGAGGAAAGAAGCTCTATTTCTACAAAGAGGAGCTGATTCAGTGGATTGAGAGCGGACGAAAAGCAGTTTCACAGCCCATTTCATCAGAAGAAATGTTAGCTATGATGCGGGCTAATGTCCGTAATAAGCCTAAATCAATCAAGTAATGATGGGGCATGGAAGAACAGACCATCATACCAGAGTTCCTCCTTGACAAGGCTAAAGAGTTGGGGCTATCATTCTCTGACTCCTCTTTTCCCGTAGAGATCTTCCCTGCAAAGATTGAGAAAATCATTGCCGAAGTACACAAGTGTCAAGGCTTCCCAATTGACTACATCGCTTCCGCTATGCTGGTAGCAATTGCCGTTGGCATTGGGAATACTCATCTTGCCCAGCTCAAAAGGGGCTGGCAAGAGAGTCCTATACTCTACATGGCTTTGGTAGGAAGACCTGGAACGAATAAGAGCCATCCACTCAGTTTTGCGATGCAACCATTTTTGGAGTTTGACTACAAGGCAAACAAAGCCTATGACCTTGCTTACGCAGAGTATGAAAAGGTGATGCAAATGTCTCGTAAGGAAAGGACTGATAGTGGTATCACAGAACAACCCGAAGAGCCTATTCGCAAGAGATTTCTGGTCTCAGACATCACTCCCGAAGGACTTAGTCTGATACATGCACAAAATAAGAGAGGACTTTGCCTCTGGGTAGATGAGCTATCCACGTGGTTTAAGAACTTCAATCGCTACAATAGTGGCTCTGAAGAGCAGTTCTGGCTCTCTGTATTCAGTGCTAAAGCGACCATTAATGACCGCAAAGGCAGCCGAAACTCAATCTTTATCAAGAGACCTTATATCTCTGTCGTCGGAACAATTCAGAAGAATATTCTGGGGGAGTTAGCCAAAGGCGAACGCTCCAATAATGGGTTCATAGATCGCATCCTTTTTGTCATGCCCAACATCCAGCTGAAAGCACTATGGAGTAGAAATGAACTGCCAGAGAATACGGAACAGGAGTGGTCGGACATTATCCGCACCCTTGTTGAGATTGATTGTCCATTAGATAGTGAAGGGGAAGTTACTCCACATATTGTCCCATTCTCCTTCGAAGCAAAAAGCAGGCTCTATGCATGGCAAGAAGAGCACGCCCGAATATGCGATACTGAAGCGAATGAAACACTTGTGGGAATCTATTGTAAGCTTGAAATCTACATCATCCGCTTTTGTCTCATCATTCAGCTTGCCAGATGGAGCTGTCAGGAGGCGGACAAACAAAGCATAGATGCAACTTCTGTAGAAAGAGCTATTGCACTCACAGAATACTTTCGTTCAATGGCTCAGCAAGTGCAGGTGGTCATGGAGTGCAATCAGCTCAATCAGCAACAGCGACAACTACTGATTGAACTACCATCAAGATTTCAAACAGCCGAAGCCTTACAGATTGGAGATCGTCTGGGCTTTAAAGAAAGAGCCATAAAGGACTTTCTCAGCCGAAATATCGGCACCCTTTTCACCAAAGAGAGACACGGACAGTACAAGAAAATAAATGTATAACCCACGCACTTTCCACATTATCCGCATTTCGGGAGTTGAAAGTGTGCAAAGTGTGGATAGTGCGAGATAATTCAGAATAAAATGAGCGACTTTAGATTTATGCTTGAACCCTACAAAGGGAGCAACACAAGACATACTTGCCCTGCTTGCGAACGCCCAAGGTGCTTTGCTCGATATATTGACACAGAGGGCAAGATTCAATTTCCTAACCATGTGGGGCGATGCGACCACGAACATAGTTGCAGCTACCACTACACACCTAAGGAATACTTCGCAGACAATCCAGAAGAGAAGAAAGGGCTTTTCAACTCTGACGCCTACCGCTTGATTAAAAGCACCAAAGCAATAACACCTCCCTCCTATATCGACCGAGACCTGATGGAGCAGAGCCTACAGAGTTATGAGCAAAACAATCTTTACATCTTCTTGGCTCATCAATTGGGAACTGAAAGGGCAACGAACCTAATGCGACTCTATCACATTGGGACTTCAAAGCACTGGGATGGGGCGACTATATTTTGGCAAATTGATACGCATAATCAAATCCGAACAGGTAAAGTCATGCTCTACAATCCAAAAACTGGTAAGCGGGTAAAGACCCCATTCAATCATGTCACTTGGGTACACAGTCTGCTACGCATCCCACACTTCAATCTGAGACAATGTTTCTTTGGGGAGCATCTTCTCTCTAAAGAAAAGCAGAAGCCCATCGCAATAGTGGAAAGTGAGAAGACTGCTCTGATTGCTTCTTTTTACCTACCTCAATATCTCTGGATTGCTACGGGAGGCAAGAATGGATGTTTTAGGGCTGATACACTTACTCCGCTTATGAAAAGACAGATAGTTCTTTTCCCCGATCTCGGTGCAACCGACTATTGGCAAGAGAAAATGACCATGATGAGAAAGATTGGCTTTGAGGTTCGTCTCTTTGATTATTTGGAGAAAACCGCTTCCGCAAAAGACCTCAAAGCGGGGTATGACATCGCTGATTATCTACTCCAAATCGAACCCAAAATAGAGCCTCTTAACAACCTAACACTCACTAAAGAGGTTGAAAATCTCTATCAAAAGGGCGGAAAAGAATCTCTTGAGGCAAAGCCTACCCCACGTAAGAGGGGCTTCAAATTGTAGGGTAGCAAGTTTGTGTTTTGGCATACCCAAAACCTCACTTGCCACCCCCAAGGCGGAGCCAATTTAATCCCGATGGTCTCCATTTAGATAAGCAGAAAAAGGACTTGCCTATCGGAGAGATTCACGTTCGAACTAAAAGTTGTTCGAGATCGAACTCAGAGTAATTTCTGTTCGAATCAAAATTTTAACACAACGACAATTGAAAAGAATATGACTAAAAATAGAGGAGGGCGACCAACGAAACAACCCTCAGAGAAAAGGAGATATCCAGTTCAGTTGAAACTGAATACGATTGAGTACTACACCTTGAAGCGGAGAGCAGCCGAAGCAGGGGTGAATCGGAATGAGTTCTTACGCATGCTGATTGCCGATGCTAAGATTCAGGCACGCATCACGCCCGAACAGATGCACGAGATTCGCCAACTGACAGGGATGGCAAATAATATCAATCAGATAGCTCGTAGTCTGAATACTTATGGGATAAGGGTTCTTCCTGAAGAACTGGAAAGGCTGAGAGAACTAATTACCCAACACCTTAAGGAGTTAAAGCCATGATTGCGAAGATAATTAAGGGGACTTCCTTTTCGGGAGTTGTTCGTTATATCCTCAGTAAACCTGAGGGTGAAGCCGTGATTCTGAAAGGTGAAGGGGTAAGAGAAAGCATTGCATCCGACATTGCCCAAGACTTTGATCTGCAAGCATCAATGAATAGCCGAGTGAGGAAGCGGGTATGCCACATCATACTCAGCTTTTCTCCAGAGGATGCGGATAAACTTAGCAATGCCCTGATGACACAGATAGCTGAAGAGTACCTCAAGCGGATGGACGTGCGAGACACGCAGTACCTGATGGTTCGCCACTACAATCGTGAGCATCCGCACCTACACATCTGCTTCAATCGTATTGATAACTACGGCAAAACCATTAATGACCGCAATGAGAAGTACCGCTCCACACGCATTTGCAAGGATCTGACGGAGGAGTTTGGGCTGACCTTTGGCAAAGGAAAAGAGCTGGTTAAGCGACAGCAGCTCAAAGGCAATGACAAAGTCAGATATGAGATTTATGATGCCATAATGCACGCTCTTCGTGGAGCCAAAGACTGGAGGAGTTTTATAGCCACCCTGAGTAAACATGGAGTTACAACCCACTTCAAGCACAAGGGGAAGACCGATCTGATAGAGGGAGTGCTCTTTGAGAAGGACGGTGTCACCTTTAGTGGTTCGAAGATTGACCGCTCATGCAGCTACTCAAAGCTCAATCAGCACTTCAAACAGATAGTAGCACAGCAAGCAGAGCAACCGAAGGAAACGGAAAACTATTCGGAATCAGCAACAGTGGATTTATTTCCAACCACCTACACTACTTCAGATGAAATAGCAGAAGCCATTTGGCAACGAAAACTAAGATATCAAGCAAACAAAAAGAAAAAAGGAAGAAAGTTATGAATGATGAATTTAGAACATTACTTGACCTACTCGAGGAGGTCAAGCAACAGAACAAGGAAATCAAGACTTCCGTCGCAAATCTTGAGGGCAGACCCAATGGAACATCCACAGAAGTATTTGAACAGGAACTTCAAGCCTTGACCAAAACCTTACAATTGGTCTTAGACGACCACATCAAGTGGAAAAAGGAGCTTACGAAGGTTGCAATTGTATTGGGAAAACGCATCGCAGAAATCAAAAATGGGTTTGCGAATAGCACCAAGGCAAGCAACGAAGTGGTTGCTAAGTTAGAGGAAACTCAAAGCACTCAAACTCCGTCAATTACCAAGAAGTACTTCTTACTTGATGCTAAGCGGTGGATTCAGTGGGCTATCTGGGGAATACTTGTCCTTCTAGTTACTGGCTTTTTCAGTTGGAATATCCACTTGCATAAGACTAACCAAAGTCTCAAGGACTACGCCCTTCGATACCGCATACTCAGGATGCAACACTCCGAGAGTAACGACTCCTTTGCCCAGTTGGACAGCATCTTTGAAACACATCGCTCAGAAAATACCATTGAGCAACTCAGAGAACGTGTCACTAACTACGAAGCAGCAGTTCGCCGTCAGGCTGAACTTCTCCACCGACAGCAAGAGCAACTTATGAAAGAACAGGAAGAATTAAGTAGGAAAAATAAACGATAGAAACGAAGATTTTAACATAAGAATAGACAAGGCAAGCACAATAGAGTAAACTCGATCGTGCTTGCCTCATTCTCTAAGTCAGGCTTTTGCTCATTTGTTCTATGCAACGGCGCTTCTGGTCGAGATTCGGGTGAACGTATAAATCCAGCGTGGTACTGATATTTGCGTGTCCCAAAAGAACGCTCACTGTTTTGTAATCGCATCCGCTCTCGATACAGCGTGTGGCAAAGCTGTGCCTTAGTCCGTGAAACTTTATCCGAGGCATCCCCAACTCCTCCATCAATGCGTGATAATACTCTCGATAAGTGCGGGGTTCGGTAGCTTTAGGTTCGTTGGTCAAGACATAGTATTCAGGATTGACGACCTTGCAAAAAGGTTTGAGCATTCTTTTCAGCTCTCGACTCAAAGGTATTTCCCTCAGAGAATTACTGGTTTTGGGCGTACTCTCTACGACCTTAGTCGTTCGGCTTCCATCTGCCTCGATGATATAAATACGCTGAAGCGAACGACTGACACGAATCACTCCCTCTACCCAATCTACATCTTTCCACTTGAGTGCACAGAGTTCACCGATGCGCATCCCTGTACTCAGACAAATGAGAATGCCCAGATTACGAAAAGTAAAATGCTCACGCACATGCTTCATAATCTTGCTCTGACACTCCCGAGGGAGCACTTCTATCGCAGGCGACTTACATTGGGTCGGATATTTGAGATCCAGCTCCACGTACTGCCAGCCAAAATGCTTGACTCCAAATCGCTGTATCATCTTGAGGGTGATGATTAGATCTTTGATCGTCTTCAAGCTAAGCCCTTGTCCTATTTTCTGTAAAATAAAGGCTTGGCATACCTCTTCTGTTATGTCATTTACATTCGAGAAGTAAGGCAATAGATGATTGTCTACCTGCAAAGCATAGACAGAATAAGTCCCTTGCTTAACATACTGAACTTTGTCCTTCAGCCAAGCACGAACTACTTTTTCAAAAGAGTTTCTACTCATAATGTTTCTCTATTTAGGATTGGTTTTTGATGTCCCGACAAGATACACCATACTTGGGAGAACACTCCCCTCCTCAATTGTCCCCCTTTGAGATTCCCCGAATTCTCCGACCCTTGGCAACAAACCACCCTAGGAGAGATAGGCGAAATCCGAATGTGCAAGCGAATATTAGCCAATCAGACGAACAAAGAAGGAGGCATCCCTTTTTTCAAAATAGGAACAATAGGGAAGAAAGAGGATAGTTATATACCAGAAACTCTCTTTCATGAATATAAAAGTAAATATCCTTATCCGGATAAAGGGCAGATCCTAATAACTTGTGCTGGAACTATTGGGCGTTGCTTAGTCTTTGATGGCAGTGATGCATATTATCAAGATTCCAATATTGTTTGGATTGATAATGAGGAAAGCAGTATTACTAATCAGTATCTATTTTATGTACTAAATGGTACAGATTGGTCAAAACTCAATACAAGCACAATAGTTAGGTTATACAACGATGATTTGAGAGCATTATCGATTTCTTTGCCGTCATTGGAAGAGCAAGAAAAGATAGCGGAGTTTTTGTCGTTGATTGACGAGCGGATAGAGACCCAAAGGCAAACAATTGAGGAGCGAAAGAAACAAAAGAAAGCCCTCCTGCACCAAATTTTCTCTCAATCCCTCCGCTTCCCCGACTTCTCCGACCCGTGGCAACAAACCACCCTCGGAGAAGTGTGTACGATTAAAACTGGGAAACTTGATGCTAACGCTATGGTTGAAAATGGATCTTATCCTTTTTTTACATGCGCAAAGCAAACCTATCAAACGGACACATATTCGTTCTCAGGGGAGGCAATCCTAATAGCGGGGAATGGTGAAGTTGGGCTAACGAAATACTATAACGGAAAGTTTAATGCTTACCAACGAACTTATGTTTTACAATCTTTCAGCAGTGATATTATTTTGCTTTTCATCAGAAATCACATAGACTATGCCTTGCCTAAGCGTATCATTTCGTTCCTAAATGGAAGTGCAATGCCGTATATCACGCTCAGCACTTTGAGTGACATGCCCATCTCTTTGCCATCATTGGAGGAGCAGAGGAAGATAGCGGAACTATTGGCTATCTTTGACGAAAGAATTGAGGCGGAAGAAGCGTTGCTTAAGTGTTACAAGGCACAGAAACGCTACTTATTGCGTCAGATGTTTGTCTAAGTAAATCATTGTACTGATTATGAGTTCCGATTTTCGTCCCGACTTGATGACCAAGGATATAGTTTATTGTTTGCTTGAGCAATGCCCCCAAGCCAATAGTTGCCTGCGCCATCTCGCCTACCGACACTCCTCTCCGTTCTCGATACACTCATTTGTAGATCCTCGCAGAGCGGTAAGCGAAACTTGCCCTCACTACCTGAGCAATCGGGTACAGCGTCAAGCCAGAGGTTTCAAGCGGGCTATTGGGCTTCTTCCTTATCGTAGCGTCGCTGCGTTTCGCGGGCGAATATCCTATGAGTTAAACTGTGGTCGGAGCCATTTCTACCGATATTCATCGGGAGAATATCCTCTTATCGAAGCCCAACAAACTACTGTCCGTGCTGTATTTCAAGAATTTGGCGTCGAACAAGAGGAACTCTTTGATGCGTACGAAGAAGCCTACGAACTTCCTTTCTAAGACTTTCTCCCTCTTCCCCTATACTTTCAGCCTTCTCTTCCCCTTTCTCTAGATGCTCTCATCGTTATGGGACTGTCCTCCCATCACTGTGGGACGGTAGTTCCATAATGGAGAGACGGCAGTCCCACGCCTATGGGACTATAAAATACGTTATATGAAATGTTCAAATGCTCAGACTGAACCTCTGCCATTCCTCTACTAAACGAACATTTTTCGCAAAAGATACCGCTTCTGCTCTTCGTACTTCCCGAGCAACTTCTCCTCCACCTCTATCCGCTCGTCAATCAGCGACAGAAACTCCGCAATCTTCTTTTGCTCAGCGAGAGATGGAAGAGGAAGAGACGTCTTAGAATAGTCTTTGAAATATATATGTGGGATTCCAGAGCCTGATACATATTGCCTGAAATTAAATTGAGATAAAAAGTAGTAAATGAATTTTTGATGAACCATTTCGGATTTGCTACTTAAGCTATTTAATGTGGCGAGGAAAAAATGTTTTCCTTTGATATACTGTACACGCCCCACGCCAGAACCATCTTTTATAATCAGAATACTCTCCGTTATAGGGTTATCTACTTCCGCACGCCCCACATAACCAGAAGCACCCCAAATAGGAATACTTCCATCTGTTTCTATATCCTTTTCTGTCAGATTGGAAGAGTGACATACTACGTTCCTTCCGAGGGTGGTTTGTTGCCACGGATCGGAGAAGTCGGGGAAGCGGAGGGATTGAGAGAAGATTTGGTGTAGGAGGGCTTTCTTTTGTTTCTTTCGCTCCTCAATTGTTTGCCTTTGGGTCTCTATCCGCTCGTCAATCAACGACAAAAACTCCGCTATTTTCCTCTGCTCAGCAAGGGATGGAAAGGAGGTCTTTAATGGAGATATAAGTTTACTGCTGATTGAATAGACCTTTGTCCCTTGTGCTACTCGTTTGATTTGTTCTCTGAGATTGTTAGAGGCGAATAAGTACCCCTTAAATCCTATAGCTATTTTATCCTTAGAACTACGAGCATGAATTGTATGTAAACCAGCTAAAACTTTAACCTTATCGCAGTCTACTAATTCTATCGCTTTTCCAACGTCATGAGTGTCTTCAGATGCATCTGCAATCACAAGATCTCCCGACTTACAGAAACAATATCTCCCAGTCTCTATTTCCTCGTTTATGTATGGAAGTTTTGAGGAAGTTGGAGAACATATGATTGGCAATTCTTTATGTATTAGCCCGTAATGTATATTATAGATATTTCCAGAGGAGTAATTCAATTGCTCCCAAGACAAAGAGTTGGTGGGAAAGAACTCCAGTAATTCGCCGAGGGTGGTTTGTTGCCAAGGGTCGGAGAATTCGGGGAATCTCAAAGGGGGACAATTGAGGAGGGGATTATTATTCGTTGTCATAGTCATTACTTTATCAGTCCGAGCTCTCGGAGGTAAACATCTATTTGTTGGTCAAGGGCTGTGCGACGTGCTTCGAGCGATTCGATTTCGCTCATCACAGCCTGAATATCTATCTCCTCTTCCTCTTCAAACGTATCTACATAGCGAGGTATATTGAGGTTGTAATCGTTTTCCTTAATCTCGGAGAGCGGAACGCATCGAGAGTATTTGTCTATCTCCTTGCGGTATCGGTAGGTATCTATAATCTTATCGATGTCGTTTGGCTCACCATTCTCCCCTGTGCGCAAACGGTTTTGCTTTTTATCCTTGGCAAACTCTCGGCTCGCATCGATAAAAAGCACATCGTCATTGGTCTGGCACTTCTTGAGGACAATGATACATACCGGAATACCCGTAGAATAAAAGAGCTTGGGCGGCAAGCCGATAATGGCATCTATGCTTCCATCTTCAAGTAATTTCTGCCTAATGGCACGCTCTGCACCCCCACGAAACAGTACCCCATGTGGCAGTATAATCGCCATAGTACCGTCTTGGCTCAGATAGTGAAAGCCGTGCAGGAGGAATGCGAAATCAGCGGCTGACTTGGGTGCCACTCCGTAATTTTGGAAACGGAAGTCCTGAGCAGTCTCTTCCTTGGGGTTCCATTTGAGGCTAAAGGGGGGATTGGCTACGATGGCATCGAACTCTACTTTTTCACTGGGATTATCATTATTGAGGAACGCCCACTCATTTGCCAAAGAGTCTCCGTGGAATATCTCAAACTCCGTATCCTTTACTCCATGCAAGAGCATATTCATACGAGCGAGGTTGTACGTGGTGACATTCAGTTCTTGCCCGTAAATACGTCCTATTCGGTCGCCCATCTGTTTGCGAACATTGAGCAACAATGATCCGGAACCACAGGCGAAGTCCAATACCTTTTTGATACCTTCTTTAACGCCACGATCGGGATTTTGTGCATCCAGAGCAACAATACGAGACAGAATAGTGGATATGGCTTGAGGGGTGTAGAACTCCCCTGCCTTCTTTCCTGAGCCTGCGGCAAATTGGGCAATTAGATACTCGTACGCATCGCCGAGCGCATCTATATCCGAAGAGAAAGCTCCTATACCCTCTGCGATCTTGAGAATGATCACACAGAGCGTATCATTCTTCTGTTGGTAAGTCTTTCCCAGTTTCTCAGAAGAGAGGTTTACCTCAGAGAACAAGCCCTTGAATGTACTATCGAAAGATTCCGTTTCGATATGCCTGAACCCCTCCTCTAATGTGTCAAGCAGATCCGAGCTTTGTGTACGAGCCAATTCTACTATATGGCTCCATAAGTATTCCGGCTTAATGACGTAGTGAATCTTTCGACGCATCTGAGCTTCAAACTCTCCGATGTCTTCGCTGTTTTCTGCATACCATCTTTGTAGAGCAGTCTCTCCTATCGAGAGCGCTTCTTCATTGGGATAGTCTCTGCCTAGCTCTCTCTTTGCTGCTTGCTCATAATTGCCAGACAAGTAGCGAAGGAAAAGGAATGAAAGCATATAGTCGCGAAAGTCATCAGCATTCATCTTGGAACGCAACTCATCTGCTATAGCCCATAGTGTTTTACCTAAAGCCTGTTGGTCTCTTGCTGTCATATTCTTTTATCCATTAAGCCTCTCTTGGAGGAAAGAGGTCGGGATTAAACTTGTAGTTCTTTATAAATGCGCTCAAGATTTGCTTGAACAGCTCTTTGTTATCTTCCATCATCTCCTTCGGCTCATAAAGAGAATAGTTTCCGTGAGTTAAGATGTTTATCATGCGACTGTATAGAGGAGACTCTTCTTGAATATCTTTGTTTTTGAAGCATTCATCAAATTTTTCATATCCATGAAATGAAGCTGCTCTCTCAAGCACATTTCGAAGCATTGCAAAGTGATAGGTATATAGTTCTCCAGACTCAGCTCGCTTCCATAACTCTTCTAACATCGCAACATGAAGAAATCGAGGGGTGTCATTTGTATAGCTAACACAATAGCCATCCTCTCCGTTCTTTTTGAAGTGTAAGCAGCAACGACTTTTGGATTTAAAGACATTCCAAAGGGCATTATAGAAGAGAGCATGGTGCGTTGAAATCACTACTTTTCTTGGTCCATCTTTTAATATCTCTCCTAACAAAACTGCTACTGCAACAGCATTGTTGTCATCCAAAGATGAGATAGGGTCATCAATGTAGATATACTTTACCCAAGAGTAACCCTCATCTCCATCCAATACCAATTGTACGATGGCTAAGAAAAAACACCATATAAAGATAGTTTCCTCTCCTCTTGATATTTTGATGTTATCTATAACAGTTTCTTGGTTTGGATCCTCTCCTTCCCTCAGGTTGAGAACTCTTGAGAAAGAAATACTTCCGTCTTCATAGTCTATTTGAAAATCAATATCCGAGAAGCGCCCCCAAAACACTCTAATCTTATCTTCAAGAGCATATTCTTTAGCTCCACTAAAAAATGAAGACTTTAGATTCATTTTGAGTACTCGAGTCGCATCTTCGTCAAGATCATTATCCCACGAAAACAAATCTTCTGTAAAAGCATTGAAATAGAGTGTATCTCTTTCTCCTCCTATCTTCCCAAGATCCTTGAACTCCATAGACAAACGAGTCTTTCCCACTCCATTGTAAGCATATAAGAGAATGATTTTCTTTTCCTCTAGTTTGTCCCGAATATCTCGAGCTAGTTGCCTTAAGTCACTAAAATGATCCATGCATTACTTTGTTAGGATTTATAAGCAGAGAGCCCTGATATATTTTGCCCTTTTGCCAATAAGGAGAATAGAGGAAGTAGATCAGAGACCAATGCTTTTTCTTGCTGTACGCGTTGCTTCCAGCCTAAATCCTGTTCTCTAAATAGTTCTGAAAGCTGTTCGGCGTCAAAAATCATTCGGTCTAAAACTGATTGGATGAATGAATTAAGGGTTTCCGGAATAATTCCATACCGCAGGGCAATCTCTTCGATGCGTCGTCTCATCTTCCGATTTTTGAACTGCTGATAGCTTTCGCTAACCTCATTCACAGTAAGACCATTAACAACCTCTAATTGATTTATATAGTCGAGAATATCCTCCTGTTCTTCCATCAGATTACTGTGCGAAGCCACCAAACGAACCAGCTCTTCTTTTGTGAGTTCTTGCTGGCTTGGAGTTTGATTAGTAAAGCGAGAAATCAGCCCCATGATATAATCATAGTCGATCATAGCAGAGGAGAAAAGGACAAACTCAAAGTCTATATCCTCCGGATTAACCCCATCACCGGTATTGGGTGCATAATCGGATGACGGATCTTTCTGATTTTCACGAAGGGTACGAGCAGTCTCAAGGTAAGCTGTCCTAAAAGCATTCAAATCCTCCTTAGGCAACAAACTCTCTATCTTCTCTTGATCCTCGGGGTCTATGTAGATGTATTGCCCAAGTTGATTGCTCAGTCTTTGAACCTCCTTAAAGTAGTCTACAAACTCAGCCTTAGCGGTATCTCCTAATAAATTAGCCACCTCTTCCGGTTTCGGGTCTAATCCCTTGGATTCCATAAACTGAGTGAGGTTATCAATCGCTTGTTCGTACTTTACAACGACCTCGTGAGCCGGTTCGACAAGCCATATAGTAGGATCCGGCATCTCCTCTTTAAGACCAGAAAATAGACGAACAGCATCGTCTACAGACGACATCTGAGAGCGAAAATCCAGTATCTTCCCAAATTTTTTGGTCTCATTTAGTATGCGATTAGTACGAGAAAAAGCCTGAATAAGACCATGATATTTGAGTTCTTTATCAACGTAGAGGATGCCCAGGTATTTGGAGTCAAAGCCCGTTAGGAGCATATCCACGACGATAGTTACATCTATCTTCTGGTCACGGGGATATTCACTCCATTTTTGATCTTTGATGCGCTTCTGTACATCTTGGTAATAGGCATCAAATTCAGAAATACTGTGTGCAACGCCATAACGCTCATTATAGTCCGAAATAATCCCCTCTAAGGCTGCTTTTTTACTATTTGGATCGACCAAATTATCTGCTTTTTCTTGCTCTAAGTCCTCTTGCAATTGCTCCACATCTTTATTCCCCTCAGCGGGCGGAGAGAACACGCAAGCGATGTTCAGAGGCACAAAGTCAGGATTCTTTGCCCAATGTTCATCTTGTACCTCCTTAAATAACTGATAGTACTCAATAGCATCATTGATACTACTCGTTGCAAAAATGGCGTTGAAGCGTCTAAAAAAAGATATGGCATCATGCTTGGCAAGAATTTCTTCGATAACTGCCTTCTTGGTCACTTGTCCATAAGTACCATTTGACTGATCATTGGGTCGATAGTAGTCTACGTTAAATCGCAAAACATTCTTATCCTCAATGGCATTCGTGATCGTATAGGAGTGTAGAAGCTTCTGAAAGACATCTTCTGTTGTTAGCTTAGAAGCCTCTTGACCTTCAATTTTGACTTGCACTGCATTCTCTCCAAATATCGGTGTTCCCGTAAAACCAAAGAGTTGTGCTTTCGGGAAAAAGGCTTTGATCGCTTTATGATTCTCTCCAAACTGAGATCTATGGCATTCGTCAAAGATGAAAACAATCCGTTTATCAGAAAGAGGCTTAAGACGCTCTTGATAGTTCCTCTTATTTTTAGGGTCAAGGGCTATGCCTAACTTCTGTATGGTTGTTACTATAACCTTATCCGCATAGTCCGAAGATTCCAGCCTTTTTACAAGTGTCTCTGTATTCGTATTCTCCTCAACACACCCCTGCTGAAACTTATTGAATTCATCTCGCGTTTGACGATCTAAATCCTTTCTATCCACGACAAAAAGGCATTTCTCTATATTAGGATTGTCTTTAAGAATAGTAGATGCCTTAAATGAGGTAAGCGTTTTACCTGATCCTGTAGTATGCCAGATATATCCGTTACCACGATTTTCCTCAATACACTTGACAATGGCTTGGACTGCATAAATTTGGTACGGACGCATGATTAGAAGCTTACGTTCGCTTGCGACTAGTACCATGTATCGACTGATGAGTTCTCCCAAAGTACATTTCGCAAGCATTCTTGTCGCAAAACTGTGCAGGTGCATTATTTTGTGATTATTCTCATCTGCTAAATGGTATATCGGCAAATATTGTTCTTTAGCATCAAATCGGAATTCCTTAGCATTATTATTGGCGAAGTAACTCGTTTCTGCCTCATTACTCACGATAAATAACTGCATGAATGCAAGCAGGGTATTGGCATAGCCATTTCCCACATCATTTTTATAATTGACAATCTGCTGTATCGCCGTTCGAGGTGATACTTTATGAGCCTTCAATTCTATTTGTACAAGAGGAAGCCCATTGATAAGGATTATAACATCATAGCGATGATGACTGCTATGTGTATTGATGCGTAACTGATTGATTACTTCATAGTCATTCCTGCACCAATCTTTGATATTGACAAGGGTGTAGTACAAAGGGGTGCCATCCTCTCTCAAGAAAAGATTGCGTTCACGCAGCAACCGAGAAGACTCATACACATCCGGCGTGGCAGGAATAATCTCAGAAAGAAGGCGCTCAAACTCCCGATCTGTCAGTATGACGCCATTGAGTTGCTCAAACTTCTTACGAAAATTGGCTTCCAAAGTTGCCCGATCTTTGATATCTGACCGATGAATATATTTAAGGCTTACGAGGCGCTTAATTAATCTTTCCTCTATTTGCTGTTCGGCTACCGTATACATCTGCATCTGAGTCTATTGTTGACGATTACTATTTCTCATCTCGTTCCATTGGTACAGGACCACATTCCGAACCGAAGAGTTCGAATACTTTATTGACCTTATCAAGGCGAAGCGTAGTTTTACCCTGCTCCAGTTCACGCACAAAGCGTAGCCCAACTCCTGCTTTTTCGGAGAGGTCCACCTGTGTCAATCTATATTTCTTACGCATCTTTTTTACATACTGTGCTATGATTGTCCTTGCTTCCATACTGAGTTAATTTATACCTTATCAATAGCAAATATAATAAGAAATACTCAATCATACCCCCTTTCGGGGATAAAACGCAAAAGAAAGATTAAATTATACCCAATAGGGAGTATATTAATACTTTTCTAGTGTTATACTATTAGAAATGCACCAAATAGGTACATATGAATTTGGCAGTTGTTGCAAATTTTGCAACAGTTGAACTTTCAACTAGCTCTCCCTCTGCAAAGATGTTTTTTATATGCCTTGAAATTGTTGACTTGTCTCGGTCAAATAGATCCGCCATCTGGTTGAGGGACAGCCAAACAGTATCGTCTTCAAGCTGAACCGATAGCTCCGCAAGTCCATCAGCACTTCTATATATGATTACTTCGCCTTTATTCATCTGATTGGGGTCTTTTTGCGATACTTTGCTCTATTTGCCGAAGTTCCGTCAGTTCTCTTTGTTCTTCTTCCATTAGAGCCAGTTCTTTACGGCGGAGATTAAATGCTTCGTACTCTTGATCTACTTTGGCTTTCATCTGGGCATTGGAAACGGCACCACTACCTTTGAGAAGGTCTTTATTTTGGAAACTCAAGAGGGCATCAACATTATTCCGCCAATAGTCTAAAGTCAGGTCTTTTCGCTCTTTCACCCTTAATTCTGCAGAATCCAAGAAGAGCACTGTGAGCTGATTTAGGGTCTCTATCTCCTCCTGCTTTAGGTAGTTCTTAGCGGTGTATATATCTTGCTTTCTGACCACAGAGCCTTTCCAAGAAGTTAGAGCCATATTGGGTGCGTTGGCATCCGCACGACTCACAACTATTTCAGCAGCCGTTTGCTGAGTAACTGCATAAAGGAGTTTATTCTGAGTTTCTGCGACGAACTTCTGCGTTGACTTGTCACTCTTATCGTAGTCGCTACTCAATGCGAGCAAGTCCCTAACCTTTTGATAAAAACGCTTTTCACTAGCACGAATATCACGTATCCGCTCAAGAAGTTCATCAAAATAGTCTGGTCTTCCATCAGGATTCTTTAAGCGGTCGTCATCCATGACAAACCCCTTAATCATATACTCCTTAAGGTTGTGATTTGCCCATCTCCTAAATTGCGTGCCCCTCTTGCTCCGCACTCGGAATCCTATGGCTAATACCATATCAAGGGCGTAGAAAGTTACCTGATAATTCTTCCCGTCTGAGGCAGTTGTTAAGTAATCCTTAACAACTGAATCTTCTGCCAACTCTCCTTCTTTCAGTATATTAGATATATGCATACTGATATTGGGAACAGAGGTGGCAAAAAGTTCTGCCATCTGGTTTTGGTTCATCCAGATATTGCCATCCTTAGCATAAAGAGTTACTCTTGCTTTGCCATCATCAGTATTGTATATGATAATCTGATTCTCTTCCGCCTGCATCATGGTATTAGTTCCTTCCCTCCACAATAGCATTGTACTATAAACTTATCTACACTCCTCATCCTTCACAAATATACCCAATTCACACTACTTGCAGTTGATTATGGAAGAAACTTAGCTGAGAAAAGGCAGGTTAATACTTGATACGGAAGTAGTCGAGGAGTGCTTTGTATTGGTCTTGGGCAGTAAGGCAGGTATCGATGAGGTAGCCTGGTGTCTGTTCCCATAGATCCAAGCCACGGTAGTAAAACATCTTGAGTTCGTCTGTGATGATAAAGGGGACTATGCCATGAGCTAAGCACTCCTTGAACATTATCAAGCGCCCTACTCTACCATTACCATCTTGAAAAGGGTGGATAGCTTCAAACTGATAGTGGAAGTCAAGAATATCTTCAAACGCTATTTCTTTGCTCTTATATTCTTTGAGTAGTCCTTGAATAGCAGAGACCACCTCTTCAGGGGCAACAGCCTCTTTTCCGCCCAATTCATTGGGCAGACGTTTATAATCACCGACGGCAAACCACGACCGACTTGCATCTGTAGTACCAATCTTGAGAAGCGAGTGTAATTTCTTTATCATGCTTTCAGTCAATGGCTCATCAGCATGCTCAATGATGAAGTCAATACAGCGGAAATGGTTGGTGGTCTCAATTATATCATCGACCTTAATGACCTCGTCAGTAACACCGATCGTATTGGTCTCAAAGATATAGCGTGTTTGCTCTTTGGTAAGACGGCTCCCCTCTATATGATTGGAGTTGTAGGTCAAGTCAATTTGTGTACGGTGGTATATGCCTCCTTTGAGCCTGCTTTCCATCTGTTCACGTAAAGCATCCAAAAGGGGCGAAGCCTTAGACTTCTTCCTTTGTGGCAAAGGAGCATCCGCAGGGATACTCCATGTCTTGCCGATCAATTGAGCCCCAGCAATCTTTCCTTGGACACAATAGTTTCTGACTGTCCTTTCTGCTAAACCATGAGCTGCAGAATATTCCTTCACAGAGATAAATTCCATATCCACCATCGCTTAGTACTATTCCAATGCAAATACACCCCTTTCTTGCCGTTATCGGCAAGAAATATTGCGTGCATTTTTTAGTATTGGGGGAAGCCATATATTTATTCTTTATTTTTATTTATTGTCTGACGCAATAGATTAAATACATAATCAATTTCAACATCGTTTTTCAATGGAAAACGAACTTCATAAGCTCCATTTCCCCAATGTCCAACTTCTGATACATCACGAGTAATACCTTCAGGATCTTTAAGTGTTCCTTTTTTGGCATTTAGAAATAGCCTTATGCCCTTGTTTTGCATAACAATATCACAAAACACCTTTCCACCAATCTTGAAACCAATAGTCTTCTTTTTAGGATATATAGTAATATCTTCTCCAAAAGACAGCAAGAATTCCTTAATTTCAGCGTACATATTAAGAAAGTCATCTTCAACATTCTCTAGATGATCCTGTTCGCTATACACTTTTATCTCCTTACTTACGGTTGTTATTGTCTCGCTATTTGAGACGGTTTTAATACTTTCTTTGCTTGAACGATTCACAATCTGTTCAAACGAAAGAGTATCATTTGTAAAGCGTTTGATTTCCCATAGCTCAATAGGCAAATCCTTAAAATTAATTGCTTCTTTTTGATACGTTGTAAAATTAGGGGAAATAAACAACACTTTTGACTGAGACCAATCCACATCATTTCGTTTGAGTGTACTAGACTTTGATTCGTTATACTCCAAAATGAATTCCGCCTTGTTATTCAACATCAAAGATAAGTAAGCATAACCTTGGTCGATTACACTAAAATTCTTATCCCTTTTGTACTCTAATATTACGAAAGACTTTTTCTCCAAGTCAAACGCCAAAGAATCAATACGGAAAGAACCAATGGAAAATTCAGTTTTGATAAAATCAAGCCCCAGCAATTCTTGAAGGTTCTTTTCAACTATGTTTTGAATTTCTTTCTCTAGCTTAAACGGCTTCTCTTTTATAAGAGTAAGTTGCTCATTGAATATCTTATATGTTGACATATTTTCTCCCAATTAAAAGTTCATATTATACTGCGTAATCCGTCCATTATATTCCGATGCACTCTATTCACCTATCAGACAATCAGTCTCTTAACGTTTTAATCGGTACACGGAGACTTTTCACCAACGCCCCACAAATGCAGACTTCTGCAAGACAAGCACATCGCACTTGTACCGCACCCGCTTTTTGTACCCGAAATGTACCCCTATTTCTACCATTCAACTTTGTCGGAAAATTGTGCCACTATTGAAAACCAACGCATTACACTTTCTCCACAAAAAAAAGTACGGCACACCTGCCCGCTTGCAAATATACCACTTTCCCGTCATTTCCCTCCTTTTGTATCTACTTCAATACTAGCTAATAACAATATAATTAATAACGTCTTGTATACAATAATCTAGAATAAACTTTAATTCTTTATTTTATATAATACTAGCAAGAAGACAAAAGAGTTTATAGATCAGAATTCCTATTATGACTGGTGGGAATTTAGTAAATTTGAGAAAATTATTGTCTATTGTACTTTTGTAATAAGGAGAGAAAAATGATTGAGTTATTAATATGGCGAAAAGCCAAATTAAAAAGCAAAAGAGTATTGAGGAGACACTCTGGGAGTCAACGAATATACTGCGTGGCTCGCGATTGAGCTATCGGAAAATAGGTAATGATTCCCAACCATCACAAAATATCACTAAGGCACTCATCTTGAGTGCCTTTTGTTTTACCCGAAACACTCGTTTGTAATCTTTATAGCGATACTATCCCAGGAAGTAGCCTTTCTCTGATCCAGAAAGGTGAGTAGCCTCTGATGAGACCTTTGAAAGTTTCGAAAAATGGGGTATCGATATTCTGAATAACGTAATCAATACAACGGAAATGATTAGTTGTTTCAATAACATCATCTACCCTAATTGCTTCATCAGTAAGCCCTATCGTATTGGTCTCAAAGATATAGCGTGTTTGCTCTTTTGTAAGTCGACTCCCCTCTATATGATTAGAGTTGTATGTCAAGTCTATTTGTGTACGATGGTATATACCACCTTTGAGCTTTGTATCCATCTGCTCACGTAAAGCTTCCAAAAGGGGAGAAGCCTTCTTCGTTTTACGTAGTGGCAATAGAGCATCAGCAGGGATACTCCATGTCTTACCAATCAATTGAGCCCCCATAATCTTGCCTTGAACACAATAGTTACTTACAGTTCTTTCGGCCAAACCATGAGCAGCAGCATAATCCTTTACAGAGATAAATTCCATATACACCATCGTCCAATACTAATCTTATGCAAAGACATCCATTTCTTGCCGATATCGGCAAGAAATGGCAGTTGTTCCTATTGTGCCCAGTCATCCTTAGAGCAAAAGGCTTCATTCTGCCCTTCTTGACCTCATCAATACCACCGACAAAGCTCTTCTCCTATATGCCCTAATTTTACTCAGGCGAGCGCTTTCTTTGGCTCGCGCGAGCAGAGAAATTTATTCCTAGGAATAAAAATATTTATCTGTACAAATAAATTTATTTATTCCTAGGAATAAATTTGCATACTATGGCGAGACAATTTGTGTCCGATGGCAACTAGCGTTTTATGGAAGGGCGAGGGGCATTGTTGGAGCGCTAGAAGAGCTAGTGGGCGCCCTCTTGCTACTTGTAGCTAAATTTGTATCTTTGTGGATATTATATAATAATGTAGGAGATAGATGGGTGCAGTACTCGAAAGCATAGGAAAGTATGTGGCGTTGCTCGGGGAGGTATTTAAGCGTCCCCAGCGTATGCGTATGTTCTCTCGGGAGCTTGTGCGTGAGATTTATGTCCAAGGGGTTGGCTCTATCTGGATTGTATTTCTTGTCTCCTTTTTTATCGGTGCCGTACTGACGATGCAGTTAGGTATCAATATGAGCCACCCTTTGATTCCAAAGTTTACTATAGGTTATGCCGCTCGTGAGATCGTGATTCTAGAATTCTCGAGTACGATTATGTGCATGATACTTGCCGGCAAATGTGGAAGTAGTATCGCTAGCCAGATAGGCACAATGCGTATCACGGAACAGCTAGATGCCATGGATATCATGGGGGTAAATGCTGCGAACTATGTGATCCTCCCCAAGATTGTGGGGATGATGCTCTTTGTGCCCATCCTCGTATTGATAAGTATCATGGTGGGGATAGGGGGTGGCTATCTCGCTTGTCTTGTATCGCCCAATATCCCTATCAGTGAGTTCGAGGCAGGATTGCAGCTCACATTTAAGCCCTACAATGTGTTTTACTCTATCGTGAAGAGTGTGGTATATGTCTTCTTCATATCCTCTCTGGCTTCCTATTTCGGCTACTTCGTGAAAGGTGGAGCGCTAGAGGTAGGGCGTGCGAGCACTCAGGCGGTGGTGATGAGCAATGCGGCTATCCTAGTAGTAGACTTAGTACTCACCCAATTAATGCTCGTATAGGTATGATAGAGGTACATAATCTGCATAAGAGTTTCGGGGAAAAAGAGGTGCTGAAGGGGGTGAATACGACCTTCAAGCCTGGGGAGTGCTCTCTTATCATTGGCAAGTCGGGTGTAGGGAAAACGGTATTGATGAAGTGCGTGGTGGGGCTCGAGACCCCTACAAGTGGCGAGGTGCTCTATGATGGTAGGGACCTACACCAGATGTCGCCACGGGAGACCCGTAAGCTGAGGCAAGAGGTGGGCATGCTCTTTCAGAACTCAGCGCTCTTTGATAGCATGAATGTCTTTGAGAATGTGCTCTATCCGCTCGATATGTTTTCCATGATGAAGCGGGGCATGAGGCTAGATAGAGCGAAAGAGTGCCTAAGGCGGGTGCAGCTCTATGACGCTCGCTACAAGTATCCTGGGGAGATAAGCGGAGGTATGAAGAAGAGGGTAGCTATTGCGCGTGCTATTGCCCTTGGGCCTAAGTACCTATTTTGTGACGAGCCTTCGAGTGGACTAGATCCTGAGACCTCGAAGCTCATCGACCAATTGCTTAAGGAGATTACTCGGGAGGGTATGATAACGACGATTGTGAATACGCATGACATGAACTCGGTAGCTAATATTGGCGATCATGTGCTATTCGTGAATGGCGGTAATATATGGTGGGAAGGGAAAGGTACAGAGATTGAAAATTCAGGAGACGAGGTATTGAAGAACTTCGTCTTTATCAGCAAATTGTAAAGTATATATATGGAGAAGGAAGTAAAGGGTGTCGGTGAAGTGGCACAAGAGAAGTCACTTAATTTTATAGAGCAGATAGTGGAGGAGGATCTACGCAATGGCTTAAATGATGGGCGTATTCAGACTCGCTTCCCACCCGAACCTAACGGATACTTGCATATCGGGCACGCCAAGGCGGTTTGTATAGACTTTGGTATCGCTCAGAAGTACAACGGTGTCTGTAATCTCCGTTTTGACGATACCAATCCTGTGAAGGAGGATACGGAGTATGTCGATGCAATAGAGGCGGATATCAAGTGGTTGGGATTTGAGTGGGGTAGTGTATATTATGCTTCGGACTACTTCCAGCAGCTTTATGACTTCGCTGTACGCCTGATAAAGGAGGGTCGTGCCTATGTCGATGAGCAGAGTTCGGAGCAGATAGCAGCGCAGAAGGGTACTCCTACTCAGCCAGGTGAGGATAGCCCTTACCGCAATCGTCCGATAAGTGAGAGCTTAGAGCTATTCGAGAAGATGCGCCATGGCGAGATTGCTGAGGGCGCTATGGTATTGCGTGCCAAGATAGATATGGGGCACTCCAATATGCACTTCCGCGATCCTATTATCTATCGAATTATTCACCACCCTCACCACCGTACGGGCAGGGACTGGAGTGTATACCCTATGTATGACTTCGCCCATGGTCAGAGCGATTACTTCGAGGGGGTTACACACTCTATCTGTACGCTGGAGTTTGTGGTGCACCGTCCGTTGTATGATTATTTTGTAGAGCTTCTCAAGGCGGATGAATATAGACCTCATCAGTATGAGTTCAACCGCCTCAATCTCACCTACACTATGATGAGTAAGCGCAAGCTTATGGAACTGGTGAGGAGAGGTCTGGTACATGGATGGGACGACCCTCGTATGCCTACGCTGGTAGGGTTGCGTCGTAGAGGTTATACCCCTAGGAGTATCCGCAACTTCGTAGATATGATTGGCTATACCAAGTACGATGGTACGATAGATATGGCTATGCTAGAAAGTGCTGCTAGGGAGGATCTCAATAAGGTATCGAACCGAGCAGCAGTGGTGATGGATCCCGTGAAGCTCGTGATTACCAATTATCCCGAGGGACAGGTGGAGATGATGTCGGTAGTGAATAATCCTGAAGCTGAGGCGGTGGAGAAGCACGAGATTGCCTTTACCCGTGAGCTATGGATAGAGCGTGAGGACTTTATGGAGGATGCTCCTAAGAAGTACTTCCGCCTTACCCCTGGGCAGGAGGTGCGTCTGCGTGGTGCCTATATCATCCAGTGCACAGGATGCAAGAAGGATGAGGAGGGCAATGTAGTAGAGGTATATGCTACCTGTGATATGGAGAGCAAGACCGGTATGGTCAATGCCAATCGTAAGGTGAAGGGAACCATCCACTGGGTGAGCACTGAGCATGCGCTACCAGTGGAGCTGAGGATGTATGACCGCCTATTTATGGCGGAAGACCCTGCATCGGCAGATGCTGAGGACTTGGCAGACCTCCTCAATCCCAATAGTGAGGTGATTATCCCAACGGCTTATGCCGAGGAGTGGCTAAGGGATGCTCAGCCTGAGGATCACTTCCAATTTGTACGTAAGGGCTATTTCGCTTGCGACAAAGATTCGACCAAGGATAAGCTCGTATTTAATCAGACTGTAGGTCTGCGCGATACTTGGGCAAAGGAGAAGAATAAGTAATACATAGAAGGATATGAAGAATAAACTAATACTAGGGATAATCGCTGTGGCGATACTCCTCGGGCTAGGTTCGCCAGAGGCGTCGGCACAGACAAAGAACCGCTCGGGCGTCATCGACGAGGTGGCGTGGATTGTGGGCGATGAGGCGATCTTACTCTCCGATATTGAGCGTCAGAGACTGTACTACGAGTCTATGGGGCAGCACTTCGAAGGGGATGCACGTTGCCTTATTCCCGAGCAGATGGCGATACAGAAGCTATTTCTGAACCAAGCTCAGATAGATAGTATCTATCCTAATGAAGCGATGGTGAACCAGGCGGTGAACCAATGGATAGAGATGGTCACTAATGAACTCGGTAGCCGTGAGAAGGTAGAGGAGTATCTGGGGCTCAATATGGCGCAGATACGTGCCGACCGTCGGAAGGTGGTGTCGGAGGAGTCTGTAGTGATGCAGATGAGGCAGAAGCTGGTGGGGGATATCCAGGTGGCGCCATCGGAGGTCAACCGTTTCTATGACACGGTGAATAAGGATAGCCTGCCCTTTATGCCACAGACAGTGGAGGTACAGATAGTGACCCAGCTGCCTAATGTGCCTCTGAGCGAGGTGGATCGTGTGAAGCAGCAACTCATCGAGTATACCGAGAAGGTAAATAAGGGTGAGATGTCGTTCGAGACACTTGCGCGTATCTACTCGGAAGATAGCAATACCGCACTTAAGGGCGGTGAGATTGGCTTTGTTGGACGCTCGGAACTAGAGCCAGAGTTTGCCAATGTTGCCTTTGGTTTGCAGAATAAGGACAAAGTGTCGCGTATCGTGAAGACGGCAAAGGGCTATCATATCATGCAATTGATAGATAAGCGTGGCGACCAAGTTAATGTCCGCCATATCATGCTTCGACCTAAGGTGGCTAATGACGACCTTATCGCTACTACCAGTAGAATGGACTCTATCGCTCATCTCATAAGTGTGGATAGCCTGCCTTTCGATGTCGCTGCCCGTATGTACTCTTACGATGAGGACACCCGCCTAGGTAATGGACAGATGGTCAATACCAATGAACAGAGCCAGTACTACGGTACTTCGCGCTTTACGATGGAGGACCTTCCACAGGAAGTCTCTGCTCAGATTGCCAAGCTGCAGGAAGGCGAGGTGTCACAGCCATTCACCATGTTGGACAAGAATAAGAATACTGTAGTGGCACTTGTGCTACTAAAGCGCCGTGCGCCAGGTCACCGAGCCAATGTTGTGGATGACTATCAGATTATCAAAAACATCGTGCTCCAAAAGAAGCAGAACGACACGCTCAATGAGTGGATACAGAAGAAACAGAAGACCACTTACGTAAGTATTAGTCCTGAGTATCGCCAATGCAAGTTTCAGTACCCCGGGTGGTTGGCGGAGTAGTCTTAGGACTACTATTCACCATCTTCGTTACTCGTGCTATGAATAGCAAAGGGTTGGTTACCTCTGTAGCCAACCCCTTTGCCGTGGATACCGCTACTAAGAAAACTGCCAATGGCAAGGAGCGTATCTTCATAGAGAATGTAGACGTATGGAGGTTCGACCAAGCTATCGATAGCCAAGCGCAATTGCTTGTGGGTAATGTCGTGCTCCGGCACAACAACGCCTATATGTACTGTGATAGCGCTAAGCTATTCCAAGAGCAGAATAGGTTTGAAGGCTACAACAATGTCCGTATCGTACAGGGCGACTCTTTGGAGATTACCTGCAACTATATCGACTACGACGGCACCACCATGGTATCCCGACTGAGGGAGTTCGTAGTGATGAAGCATGGCGACAATACCCTATACACCGATAGCCTCGATTATGATAGAGTCTCTGGACTAGGGTACTACTTCGATTCGGGCTCTATCACCGATACGCTAAATGTCCTGAGCTCCATCTACGGAGAGTACGACACCAAAACGAAGAAAGCGGTATTCCAGGACGAGGTAGTACTGGATAACCCCAACTTCAAGCTCTATACCGATATCCTCCATTACGATACCGAGACTAAGCTAGCCAATATCACAAGCCCTTCTCGTATTGTAGGCGATAGCGGGGTAATACTCACCTCGCGAGGTACTTATGATACTGCTAATGATCTTGCCTACCTTATGAATGGCCCCGTAATAGAGTCGGGCACTCGCTGGATGACGGGAGACTCTATCTTCTATGACCGTGGTGCGCAAAGGGCGGAAATATATGGGCACATCAATATGAAGGATACCGCTGATCAGGTAGCGCTCAGGGGCAATTATGCCGAATACCACGAAGAGACATCTTATGGCTATGCTACCGACAGTGCGTATATGGCTGAGTATTCTGGCGAAGACACTCTATACGTCCATGCTCACATATTAGAGATGATTAAGGTCGATAGCGTCTCTAACCTGATTAAGGGACGAGGGAATGCGCGTCTCTATCGTGAAGATATGCAAGCGGTATCGGATTCTATCCTCTATTATTCTGCCGATTCAGTGATGCACTGGGTAGGGCATCCATTTGTATGGAGTGGCAAGTCTCAGGTAACGGGTGATAGTCTCTCTATCTATATTAAGAATGGTGCTGTAGACTATGCCCATATCCGCGAAAATGCCTACCTGTCCAATAAGGTAGATGATAAAGAACACTACAATCAGATGCGTGGGCGAGAAGTCCTCGCCTACTTCTCCGATAACAAGCTTGACTCTGTATGGACTCGGGGTAACGCTGAGGTCATCTACTACAGTCTAAACCAAGATAGTGTACCAACCGAGCATATCAAGTCGCAGAGTAGTGCTATCCTGATGCAGTTCGAGAAAGAAGAGATATCGCTTATCAAACTACTCGACCGTACCGTAGGTACCATGACTCCTATAATCTTATTGGATCATAGTCAGCTCTTCTACCCTGGATTCGTGTGGTTTCCCGAAGGGCGTCCTACTAGTTTCTTAGATATCTTCCGCACTACCCCTAAGCCCAATGTCAATACTTCACAGCCGGCTGATGGACAACAACCTCAGGCAGAAGCGCCTCCTTCGGAATTAGCACCCAGGGCATCGGTAGCCGAAGCAGCAGCCGAAGCACCTCCACTAGAAGTTAAGGCTAAACCCTAGTTTTACACCCCACTGACCTCTTGAAAAAGAGGTAAGTGGGGTTAATCTTCTATAGACATCCACCCTAAGTGCCCTGAAAATATTCTCCAGACCGAACCCTACCTCTCCATAGAAGTCCTTACTCATCTCCTGCGAGTGGGTCGGGAGCAAGAACAGCTCCTCACCTCCCTCTTGCCTATTCTTCTTGGTCAGATTGCCGTACATCATGTTGGCAGTCAACACACCCCTTAGTCCCAGATGCTTTACCCATGGGATGCGGTCAAATACCAACCCTCTCATGTGATACTCAAGAAAGGCAGTTCCCCATTCATCAGCCACAAACTCTAGAGGGTTGAGGAGGTTAAACGAATTATTCCTATGCAATATATCGCTATTAGTTGGTGGCGTATAGAGGATAGGGTAAGGCACAGCGCTCCATATCTTACCTATGCTGAGCTGGTAGTCCAACCTTCCCCACTTCCCCATCCATAGTCTTTGTTCCATACTCAGCTCCGTGCGCTGCCTATTATAGTCGCCTCCAAATTGCTTTGAAGCCCATTCGTGCTTAAGCCTATACACAGGCACTTCTCGCTGTATCCTAGAGTCGTGGTGGTGCCTCTGCATAGAGCCCTCAAATATCCTCTCACTTGGCGACCACCGAAGCTCTACACCCACCACGGCGTCCCGTATCTCCGACAGCTTCTGTATCGAACCATCCCCATTAATCCTCACATACTCCAGATTACCCTGAGGTTTATCTTGGAAGTAGTTGGCATACACATTGAGTGATAGGTCTGGGCTGAAATCATTAAGGTACCGTATAGAGTAGGTCTTCCTATACGACCGAGAGGCGAGGTAAGAGACCCCCACATCGTAGAGGATATTGGTGCGATCGGTATTCTCAATCACCTGCCCTGGTACATTGAGGTCATACTTATGGTTAAGCGAAATCTCGTGCCTAGGGTACTCTTCTTTGAAGTAGCGCTTCGGGTGGAAGGAGTGGGTATAGGTGATACCATACTTCCACCGCTCATCTCTAAAGCCATACGCTGCATAGCCTTCTATAAAGTGCATCCGAGAGAAGAAGCCTGTGGTTCTCCCCCCGAGCGTGAGCCTGAGTCCCTCCACTCCATTGTAATACACCATCTCATCGATAGGACCAATATCGAAGTGGCTTCCACCATACACCTTGCTATAGTCCCACCCCGTACGTAGATAGTTAAGCCCTATCATATCCGCTACCTCTAGCACAAAGCGTTGCCACGATAGCTTCCTAAACTCATCCATAAAGTGGCGCAAGCCCTCATCGGTAGCAATCAGTTTCTTCGCCTTAAGTTGGGACATCAGCAACTGAGACCGCTCATCATTAGTGAGGTCTTGGTACTGTTTCAAGGCGTAGACGAGTGTGCTATCCGGTTGCTCGTACTCGTAATCACTGTACTTCCTATTGTGCTCCACATAGGCTGAGAACATCTTTAGGAATAGCTTCATATCTGCAGTCAAACGCTCTTCTACCAAGTGCCAATGCCCATTTTGCTCTCCGTACCACTGCTGTACCTGTAGCTGTTCCACGAAGTTGACATTGGTCATCTTGGGGAATACCAATACCGCCTGTAGTAGATGAGGCTCCTCTCCAGAGGCTATCTGTAGCCGTCCTGTAAAGCTCGGGGCATGTGGATTTCTTGGGATAAATTCTACGATCTGCGCTATCTTGCCATGCGCAATAATGGTATCGGTTAGGTAGAAACGATAGTTCTGCCTCGCCTTAGCGCCTAGAGGTGTAGGGAACTCCGTCTGTAGCATCCTCACCTTAGGGTCGAAGAGGTCTAGCTCGGGCAGAAGCTCCTCTAGCCTTATCGTATTGGTGCCATCATTGAAGTTTTGATCAATACCCATTAGGTTGCTATAGACCACAGCCTCATTGGTCTTACCCTGCTTGGCGTTATAGCCCTTGAGAGTCACCTTCACCCTCTTTGAGAGAGGCAACACTGCCGAGCCATCCATCTTGGAGTAGCTCAGGTATTGCCCGAAGAAAGGTGCTACCTTCGAGAGAACCGTCTCCCACTTATCCATACCCGCCAGCGAGAGCGATAGTTGATCTACTTGCTGGTAGCTGTGGTTGCTCTGGTACTTGCGCCGTTGACGCTCAAGCTCTGAAACCCTCTCTATAAGAGCTACAGCAGGATTATCCTCTTGGTACTTAGCTTTGTCGCCTATGACCGTGAGCACAGGCATCATGATTGGTTGGCGCTCATCGTTAGGGGTCTGGGCAAAGGTGTGTTGCCAACAAAATAGGAGCACAAGCCCGCATATTATGATGCCCCAACGACTCATCGCTTATCCCCTTCCCGTCTTAGTGATTATTGTACCTATCTTGCTCAGCTCTATGAAGTTGGGACTGAGAAATTGCTGCAACTGGTCTGTATCCACATTGGCAATCATCTCGCCACGGTAGGCAATAGATATCTCACCTCTCTCCTCGCTAATAATGATTACCTTGGCATCCGTTGCTTGCGACATCCCTAGCCCCGAACGGTGCCTAAGCCCCATCTCCTTGGGAAGGTCTTGCCCCTGCGCTACTGGCAAAATACATGCAGCAGCTACAATCGTGTAGTCTCGGATAATCATAGCGCCATCGTGCAAAGGAGCATTCTTGAAGAATATATTCTCCATCAAGCGAGAGTTGACCTTGGCATTGATAATCTCGCCCGTGTGGATGTATTGCTCCAAACTCGTCTCTTGCTCAATCACTATGAGCGCTCCAGTCTTTTTCCTCGCCATATTGGCACAGGCAAAAGAGATCATTCCGATAAAGCTCTGCCCTCGGCTTGTAGAGGCATCCTTGTCCGTCCTGAATAGCTTCCGGAAGAAACGCCACCTCTGAGTACTACCCAGTACATTTAGGAACCGCTTGATATCGTCTTGGAAGATAATGACAATCACCACGATACCCACACTGAATAGAGCGTCTAGGATACCCCCCAATAGGCGCATCCTCAGGAGTTGCGATGTGACTACCCATATTACGATAAGTGCGATGATACCACCGAAGAGCGTGCCACTACCACTCTTCCTCAGCACATCGTACACGTAGTAGAGTAGTAGCCCTACTAGTACGATATCCAAAAGGTCCTTAAACGAAAATACCAGCCAGTCCATGCTTACTCAGGATAGTGATTGGCTCCCCTCCCTTTAGGGCGGGAGCGCACATCACGGTTCATTGTTTATTACTTCTTCTTCAGTAGGTTTACCATCTTCATTGCCTCCCATGCCTCACGGACATCATGCACACGGAGGAAGTGAGCTCCTTCGAGTAGCGCAAAAGTGTTCAGCACAGTGGTGCCATTGAGCGCATCGGCAGGAGTGGTACCGAAATAGCGGTAGATCATACTCTTTCTACTAATCCCTACATACAGAGGATAGTCTAGAGCCCTAAACTTCCCGAGGTCGCTCATCAGTTCGTAGTTTTGCTCCGTGGTCTTGCTGAAGCCAAAGCCTGGATCCAGCATGATATTCTCCTTGCGTACACCCAGCTCCCTCAGCTTCTCTATCGTAACCAATAGCTCTTCTATTACCCCATCAGCTACATTCCCTTTGTACTCGCAAAGGCTTTGCATCGTCGTGGGCGTACCACGCATATGCATCAGTATATAAGGTACATTTAGTTCGGCGATGGTTCGTAGCATCTCAGGGTCGATAAGCCCGCCCGAAACATCGTTAATGACGTCAGCCCCACCGATTTCTACCGACTTGCGTGCCACCTCAGCGACAAAGGTGTCCACGCTCACAGGGATGTCGGGGTAGTCTTTCTGCAGTATCTCCAGTACACCACTCACACGGCGCCACTCCTCCTCGGGTGTCACCTCAGCCGCATCAGGTCTACTACTATAGCCCCCCACGTCTACCATGGTGCCCCCCTCCTGTATAATCTCCTCTATACGATCGTGTATAGCGCGCTCGCCAGCGATCCTACTGCCCGAGTAGAAAGAGTCTGGAGTATGGTTTAGGATACCGACAATCATCGGCTCCTCCGTTAAGTTGTAAGCCTTCCCCCTAAAGTTCATCACCACGTCTTGCATATCTGCTGTCCCCTAGTTTAGTAATTTAATTCTTACAAATGTACCCAAAAACTCCCGATATATCGAACTAAGTCTACCGCTATCCTATATCATTTCGAGGCATTGTGGTGCCGCTACACCTAAGCTATTACCTTGATAATCAACCTTTATTATAGGTCTGAAAACCCTGCGATAGCGAGCAGCTATTTCGGAGACGGCGAGGGGGCAAATTTATTCCTAGAGATAAATAAATTTATTTGTACAGATAAATATTTTTATTCCTAGAGAAAAATAAATTTATTCCTAGGAATAAATTTTGCTACTTGCGCGCCCTAGATTCCGCAAAGTATAGATCGGCGCTGTTGGGGGTAGTATTTGGGGGTACTTTGGGGTGCTCTTTGCTGTATTTTGGGAGGTGTTTGGCTGTTTTGGAGATTGGTCTTTGTCTTTTTTATCTATTTATAAGCTACTGAATACCACAATTATTGTAAATGGGTACACTTTGGGACACGAGATTGCCAGCGGGCTATTTGGTTAGCTCGCTACTGAATGTTTCCAATTGTTTGTTTCCCTCTCCTCTCCCTCTCCTTTTTG
>NZ_KB904243.1 GCF_000379925.1 Porphyromonas levii DSM 23370
GTGAAGATGCGCTACGGAGCTGCTAGGATAAGGACACGACTTCCAGAGACAACGGAGGTAGCAGTCGCTATGTCTTTCTTAGCGAAAAATGTGATAACGTTCCTCAGGGAACTTATCCGCATTATTTTGTCGCTCCTATTTCCTTCGTTTTTTTCTCCAAAATTACAAATGGTTCGCCAATATCCTGCATGCGTCTCAATTCTTCAAAAATAACACATCTCCTAATTCAGCAAGCTCTAATTAATCCTCAAATGCTGTAAGCGTAGTGTAGCGTAGCTTTCAGCTTTACTTAGAATGAAGTGGCGTATACGATAGTATAGCCTTTTCATTCGTTTTGTCTAATCAATAGGTCAGCCACACATTTATATGTGGCCGACCTATTATAGAAGTCTTAGAGGCTTGTATGGACGGCATATTCGAGAGAAGCGAGAACATAAAGTCCATACAAGTCGCAAGACGATATTCCTCTCTAGTTTTGTTCCTACTTAAAAGAAAAAACGGCTGTGTCGTAGCCCATTGGGGCAAGTACTCAGCCAATGTCTAGAATATTGTGGTACCGAAAGGCAATTGCTTTGTCATTTAAATTTAGAAATGTATTCTATAAAATCTTTGGCAAAAAAGAGCATATCTGTACAAAAAAGCAGAGGTACATTGTTTTCATCTACTTTGTACCCATACTCGTCACAACGCTCAATGGCTTTGTGAATATACTTTGGAGCAATTCTAGGGTCTAAACCACCTTTGTGCACATCATTACCTATCTTTTTAAGAAGCTTAGATCGTTGGCTTATGCTTTCATTTTGAAGTGTCTCAATATGTTCTTTTGCAGGATTTCCAACATAACTGTAGTAGAGCCATGTTTCAAAGCAAGGATTGCTGACAATCCATTTATAACATCTGTTGTTGGATTTGCTAAGATGTTGGCTGAGTTGCTTGTGATATTCATCTACATCCGAGACAAAGAAGACTCTATCTTCATTTGATAACTCATAAACTCTGTCATCAATACACAACACAGAAGTTTCTTCGTCAAATCGCTCCTCCCAATAAGAGACAATATCATTTGGAGCTGAACCATAATGAGACATTGTATTAGCACCAGACTTAAAACCAATAGGACAAGCAAAAACAAGTGGTACTGCCATACCTACAGGCACTATGTGTCCAAGGTTGGAGAAGTACTTATACTCTTTCTTTTCAGCTCCTGAAATAATGATATAGAGCCGTGTACCTCTCTTTGTTTTTACTTCTCGTGAATAGTTTTTTGGAAGGTCGTTTAATTCAAATATAGGTCGGTTTGACGTAGTAAAGCTTGTGAGTTCAAGAAACCTAGATGTTGCCACCCTCTTTACCTTCCTACTAATTGTGCGTGTGTACGATAGTTTATCTGGTTTCATTATTGAGTTCTCCAAGATTACCGCTATAATTGGCACCAAATCTTCCCTCTCTATATTGTTGTGATACCCTTCCATTCATATCACTCATATATGAGTCTAAAGAATATAAATAACTAGCTCCGTGTTTCTTTTCTACGAACCATACCTCATCTGCTCTTAATACACCGATAGAGTCTAGAAGACTGGTATCGTGAGATGTAAATAAAAGTTGACCCTCTGACTTGGAATGCGAGAAGAATGCGACAATATCAAGAAGCAGATTGGAATGAAGGCTTGTGTCAATCTCATCGATGATAACAATACCTGAATTTGCAAGTGCGTAATGAATAGTAGGGATTAAATGCAAAGTCCTTATAGTTCCATCAGATTCATCTTGAACTCCTAGGTCATAGACTTTCCCATCCTCTCCAATATGAGAAAAAACCAACTCTAAGATTTTTTCTACACCATTTTCTTTTACTCTATTGAATACAGGGCGTTCATTCTTATAAACGAGAGAGTGAACCTCACTAGGGTTGCTAAGCTCTCTTAAAGATATATTACTTGCAATATCAGTGTGCTTTCTAAGCCAAGTATCGAGATTCGACACATCAAGACGGAATGCATCAATTCCCATGTCTACGCCTTGAATAAACTTCAAGGAAAAATCCTTCAAAGAAGGACTACGATGCAAAAGAGCGTTTATTTCATTGTAAACCCTACCTTTGGAGACAACCACTAGTTTTTCTCTAAACCATTGAAAGGCTTCTAAAACATCTTTTTCTTCTAAAATAGGAAACTCATTAAGAAGACCAAGCAACGAGCGATATTTATTATCTTCCCCTGTCAAGCCACGTTTAACAACATCCTTGGTATGTGACCACTGAGATAAAGACTTCGATGATAACCTATCCGATAGCTTAACAGTAGAATATCTACGAGTAAAAATAGGCTCTCGACTAAAGTCAGAAAGCGATGTTTTAGACAGTTGTTCCAATCTAACACCATCCATATCCAATTCTATCTCATAAGTGTAATAGCTAGAGCTGACCTTAAACTCTACTAAGATACTAAGTGAACTATTCTTCACTTCCTCATTAGGAGCAAGCCTGTATAGCTGACTCCACACATCACTACTTTTAAAGTCTTCAAGTGAGATAGCAAAACTCCTTATAAATCTTAGAGCTTTTACAAAGTTAGACTTTCCTGATGCATTATTCCCATAAAGGACTCCCATCTTTAGAATAGGGATGGTATTGCTGTCAAATATATGGTCTGCTAAGTTCACTATATCCTTATTTGGGAACATAGTAAACTCTTGCACCTTTCTGTAGGAGGTGAAATTTCCAATCCGAACTCTCAGTAGCATATATTTAATATCTCTATTTTACTCTAAATAATATTTGTTTGCAACAAAGATAGCTATTTTTATCAAACTAATGAACTGTTACAGCTCGCTTGCACATCTTTGGGTCCTTAATGAGCAAACGGCTGTGTGCGTAGCCCCTTGGGGCAAGTACTCAGCCTATGTCTAAAATGGTGTGGCGAAGCGTTAGGAGGGGTCGTACTTGAAGCATAGCGAAAACGAGAGTGGAAGGGTCACTCGAAGTTCGCGAGCGAAAGTTACGACAACGAGTAGCGAGTCTTACCATTCGTCTTTGTCTCATTAAGTCAGCCACACATTTATATGTGGCCGACTTCTATTGTATTTGCTTTCCCCTTGAAAAGAAAAAAGCCGTTTGCATAGCCTTTTCGCGAGAGCAATCAGCTTTATTTTGGACGGAGTGGCGCTGCTTGCAGTTGCCTTTCCGCCCTTATACCTTACATTTGTGTGGTTCCTTATTTTTCTTTTCAAGGTTTTTCTAAGGTGCGTCACCTGCAACAAACACTTATTATATTTACAAGCAATATAAGGGGGTAGAAACGAAGCGGAGATTTTGCTCCGTTGAGTTTCTGCGATTATAAATAGTGCAATATTATTATGCTTATACAATGTTACGCACATAATATATTATTATATTCGATACATCACTACATAGACAACTTCCAATTAAAAGAAGTAAATAATTTTACATACAAAGGAGAGGCAAGAATAGATAAACAATAAAAACTCCAGAAAGAACATATTTTATACATGGAAACATCTGATTTTCAAATAGTCTATCGAATAATTAGACAATAAACACATAAAGAGTTTCTACCACAAACATTATTTTAAGCAAACAATATTTGTATCAAACAACAGGAGAAGAGAAAACAAAAACCTATATAATAATTATAGTAGTGTAATATATTACGCTATTTCAATATGAATTATTTTCAACGGTTCAATATAGGACAATATAATATATAAATTATATTTGCTTTAAGGGCACCTTATCATTCTTCCTTTTTTCAATTGCATATCAGGTAGCACCCCATTGAGAAGACATAACTCCTCTAAATCCCAATCTTTTTCTTCGCACAGCAACTCCAACGTAGTATCTTCCTTAAGTCGATACACTTTTAGACCACTTCTCTTATTATTCTTAGGATATAGATGCTTTGTCCAGAGAAAGGTATCACCCATAGGGTGTCGTTTCTCGAAATTAATTATAAGGGATGGACTAAAATCTCCTCCCTTATAACGAACCTCGAAGTGGAGGTGTGGACCAGTACTACGACCGGTGTTTCCGCTTAGACCGATTAAATCGCCAGACAAGACCTTATCACCACGTTGCACCAAAATGCTATTAAGGTGTCCATATACAGTTTCTAGTCCATTGGAATGCCGTACAACTATATATTTCCCAAAACCAGTTGCATCGTCCCCCTTTGTTCTAACAATCCCCGCCCAAGTGGAATAGACGGGAGAGTTAGATGGAAGTGCAATATCTATCCCTCGGTGCATTCTATTGGATCGCCATCCGTATTTACTCGATACTCTACCCAGCTCTCCTGTAGGGAAGGAAAAGGGGAAACATGGGATAATTACCCTATTGGGTAATAAAGGGCGGTTCCCTAAGTATGGATTCACCCTTAGAGAACTCCAAGACTCATCGTCGTACCACTCTCTTACAGGAGGGTCATGCACCTCTCGAAATGATAGGCACATAGCACACAAACAGAGAAAGAGAATTATACTACCCCTCATTTTTTTTGACAAGAAGCCCACATAGCAATGGATCCGCAGCGATCCTAGCAGTTTCATCTTTAATGATTTGCTCAACTTCTCTTTTAATTTTAGAGAAGTTTTCTTGGACAATCTCATTCAAACGATCTTCACCATCCTCATCCACCATATTCGCCAACACAGGGATAGAGGTCCAATTCTTGGTATCCCGTTTGATTTTCTCTGTGTCAACTACTATCTGTGCATTGAATGTCTTCAGCTTAATATTCTCGTCAAAATTATCAACAATTGAACCTACAAACTGACCTTGAGAAAGGTTAGAAATCTTACTTGCTGGGATCAAATTATGCATCTGACTAGAAAGTGAGATGGACGTGCCAGAGTCACTAATAGATGCGCTCTGTTGAGCCTGCACACTTTGACCGAAACGTCTGGAGAGCGCATCTGCGGTTTCACCTGTAACCTGACCGGAAAACAGATTACCAATGGTATTGATAATAGCCTTAGCTTGCTTATCTCCATAGTCTCTGATAATTTGAGAGTAATCTTGGAAGCCAAGGCAAATAGAGATTAAGTTACTTCGAGCTGTAGCGATCAAAGTATCAATACCTCGGAAGTAGATGGTTGGCAACTCATCAATAATAACACTACACTTCTGTTTGTATTTCCTGTTGATACGAGCAACCAAACGGAAGTTGATTAGACCGAGAGCCGCTGCATAGATATTTTGACGAAGAGGATTATTCCCAACACATAAAATCTTAGGATCATTAGGATCATTAATATCAAGAGAGAAGTCATTCCCGCTCATCACCCAGTACAAAGCTGGAGATGTAATACGTGAAATACCCAACTGAGCACTAGCAATCTGACCTTGCAACTGATCTTGAGCTCCGCCCTCCCATGCACCAATAAAAGGACGCATATAGTTAGTCAACTCATCATAGGATATGAGTATAGGAAACAGATCCTCATAATCTGTACTAATGAGCTCTAACAAATGAGGAAGGGTACAATAACGACCATTCTTATATAGTTTGAGAAACCAAATACAAGCACTAGTGAAGATTATAGCAGACTCAGTGAAAAACTCTCCTTGCTTCTCCGTCCACGTTTTATTGAGGTTAACCATAATAACATACGCACTTTCATACGCATCAGACATATCCTCAAGGAAAATAGGATTGAGAGGGTTGCACCTGTGCGTCCTACTCAAGTCATCAAAATTAACGATGTAAAAACTAGGCATTTTACCAGCTTGGTGATTTTTACTAGAGACCTTGACTTTAATCTTCTTATAATTCTCTTTATAGACCAAGAAGTGGTTATAAGCGATTTCGGTAAGGTCTGGAAACTTGAAGTCATAAATGTACATTGTGAAGCCTTTCTCAATGTGCTGACGTATGAACTCATTGATAACAGCAAAGGACTTTCCTGAGCCTGGGGTTCCAAGTACCGTGGTCGCTCTGAATGGATTAATAACATTGATCCACCCATCATGATATTTTTTCTTGTAATAAAACTTTGTTCGCAGATTGACGGAGTACTCGTTCTCCATGTACTTTTGATTCTGCATAAAGCTCTCATTTTCGTCATTAAACGGGTCGTCTATATTCTGATTATAAGAGATATACTGCGACAAAAGGATTGCCCCGTAGTAAATAAGGAAAAAAGAAAAAAGACTAACAATAGCATATCCCCACAGCGTAATTGGAAGAAGAACTATTGAACCGAGAAAGATAACGAACCCGCTCCCCAAGAGTGATAGAGCAAGAGTTAGATTAACATTTGGTTTCTTTTTGCCATTAGAGCCAATACACGAGATAGCCACCATTATAGCTACAATTAATTTAGACAACAAAGGATTCTCGCAGAACCCTATTGGGGAAAAGAAAGCTCTAATAAGTTTGTCTGCAATGGGGTGAAATAACCCAAACGAAACAAACAACTCATTGCACCAAATGTAAAAATGAACCAATAAAAACAAGAAAGAGATATTTCTAATGAAATCCACCATCTTGTCCAAATCCGTATTTGCCATAAAGTTGTAGATTACTAGAATCTAATATTAACCAACAAAATCCATTTAGAGGTCGTAATCTCTGCATTCCACGTTTATTTCAAAGCAAAGTAAAAACGCTCTCAAAACTCTCACACATATATTCACTAGCATTCTGGTTAGAATGACGTTTATGCAAACGTGACGAGAAAAAGATACAAGACCTCAAAGTGGGGTATTGTGGCATGCGATTGATTGGGAAAATAGAAATGGGTACTATCACTAGCACCCATATCCCAAATAACTTTCAATCAATAAATAAAAAAATGAAAAAACTACTTATTATCCTCTCTTTTCTTTGGGGGAAGAGAAGCCTTCTGGCTTTCATATTCCCTGAATGCAACAGCAAAACTTTGTTGCCATCCCCTCTTCTCTGCCTCCCAAAGATCTGTGTCGACAACCCTGTTTAAGGCATCCTCATGCTCTCTTTTAAGGGACTTAATTAATCTCTGCAAATCAGCATTACTTCTTCTTGCAATAGTAAGTTCCCTAGTCATAGTTTTAATAGCTTTCTTCAGATCCAAAAGATCTTGTAGGTCAATAGAAGTTGGATCATCCTCATAACTAGGCATAGCACCAACAGCCAAAGCCATATTCTCCCTATTAACAATATCGTCGATCCTATTATTTTCATCCCGAATAGCATTTGCCTTATCGGAATAGGTAACAACAGGGCAGCTCTCTCGCTCCTCATTCTGTTGCCTTAGAGAATCATCTGAAGTTGAAGAAGACAAAGCATCCTCCTCACTATCTTCCTCAAACTCCTCTTCTTCCTTTTTCTGCCCCTTCTCAGCCAACTTATTCTTCATCTTAATATCATTCACCATAGGATACAAGAGGTAAAAAGAATATGTAAGAACCACCACTAACAGTATAATGGGACCAATATAATTCAAAAAAAACGACCCATTCATGACTTCCTCCTTTCTACATACTTAGACAACTTATTATATGGATTGCGCTTGAACACCCCCTTAATATCATCAGAATAAGGACGACAAGCAGCCACCAACCCCTCCAAAACAACATTTGACAGCATTTCTTGAGGTGATATACTGGGCTTAACGAAGCAAAGACATCTAGCTAATTCAAACACATCGCTATCTATCTCAATAGTAACTTTAGAATTACTATAATCCCCTCGCAAAAACACAAACGGAGGATCAGATTGCTTATTGTCAACAATGTCGACCTCTGAGGGCTTTCCCTCAGAGGCAACATTATTGAGTTGTTCATTATTCATTTGCTTCATCTTTCAGTCCCTCCTCTTTAGAATCAACTGAACCCTCTTCGCCCTCCTGCGCCTCTTGGTCAACCTCGTCAGGAAGAGACATGTCATTAGGGGTAATAGCCTTCCGACCCCACATTGCCTTAATATCATCGATAGACATACTGCACAAACGTTGATATGTCTCTAGTATCTCTCGATGCTTTTCAGACAGTTCTGAGATAGAGTTATTAGTTCGATCTGCCAACCCACCGAGCTCGTCAAGTTGGCTCTTGAGATCCTCCAAAACGACCTTATGAAATTCAAGTGGATCTTCAATTATTCTTGGGGCATTATCCTTCTTCTCAATGATACCCGCATCAAACAAAAACTCCTCAATTGCCTGAAGAACATTTGTCATCTCACAATAGTATGGAGAGGGTTGCAAGTAAAGAGAGACAAAGAAGTCTTTATTATCCTCTGTTATTGAAGTCACATCTCTAGCAACACCACTAAAGTGCTTAATAGGATTCTGAAGAGTAACAATTCCAAAGCTCCGAGCTTGATCCTCGAGCCAAGACTTCAATTCAAAATCGCAATTCTCATCATTAAAGCCATTGAAGAGAAGATAGATTTTCTTTGTCCGAATCTCTCCATCATTCTTAACAACGAGTTTCTTCCCAAAATTAACACCCTTCATCCAGTAATAGGTAGGTTGTGCATTAACCGTATCGATTACAGTTGGGAGAATAATGTAATCCATCTTTGTGAGATACATATAGGTATCTTCAAACCCCTGTGATCCCATAAAATCATAGATGAAAACATCACAATCAGGATGCTCTTTCTCAACCACCTCAGGAGAAGTGGAACGCTCAAAACCTTCGTTCATTTTGAAGATCGGAGGCATAATTCTCGTATCGAAATCTACCCCTCTTTCCTCAAAAACTTGCCTCATAAGATCGTTGTGACGCTCAAAAAACATCTGTTCTCTTTGATTTTGCGCAGTGATAGGATACTGAAAATAGTCGCTATCCACATAGCACACCTTTTTCCCATAACTCTCCTTCAGGATGCTTCCCAAAACCATAGACAACGTGGTCTTACCGATACCGCCCTTAAGCCCAGCAAGGGCAATTCTAATCTTATTTTCCATAAAAACTTTGATAATTAAATATTTTGGTTACTACTACTTTTCAAACTTCTTAGATAGTCAGTAAAGAGAGCTATTGCCCTCTTATCAACCTCATCAAGCGTGTCGTTATCATCTGGTCTGGGTGCAACATCAGGGGAACCCTCGACGTTACGAAATTCATCTGTCCCATTGTTTTCCAATGGTTCTATTAAGTCTCTACCTCCTCCCCTTGCTCTACGCTCAACTCCAGGCAAAGGAGGCATATCTCGCATGAGATATTCTAATTGTGACACACTAAATTGCATCAAGCAGTCGTGTATAGAATGATACTTAGAAGCAACTAGACTGTTGGTTTTAACCTGTTCAGAAAGCCGATTAAGTATCTCTATACGCTCATCTATCAGATCAAGAATATTACTTGGTTGACCAACGTTCGGTGCCTTTACTCGCACAGAAGATGGAACCTTTCTTATCCTTTTTTCTTCCTTACTATCCACAAAGGTAATGATATTTTTGACAACCTCTCCTGCGTTAGACATCCTCAGTACCACATCATCAGGCACAATAGATATTGACTCAAAAAATGAATCATTTTCTCCTTTGATTTTGTCGATACTCTTGCCAACGAAAGTATTCATTTTCAACCCCGTTTCGAGATAAAAAACGCCTTCGGCACGTGCAATCTCTTGCCACCACCCACTCAGGGCAGCTTGTTCAATATCACCCCAAACAATCTTATTGGACAAGAGACAAATACCCTTATTACGAACTTCAGCTTTTTCTAATCCTAAGACATAATTGAATCCTTTTATCCATGTGAAAGCTGACTGAGAATTAATCTTGTCTAGGATAATTGGAAGAACAATATAATCCATTAAAGTGAGTGAACGAAAAAAAGGAAGATCACCTTCAGAACCCTTTGTGTCAAAAATGAAGACATCACAATCATCATGTTTTTTCTCTATCTCCAATATATTCTCTTCAGTAATCTTGTCAAGTTTTTCAACAGGAAGTATTGAGGAGTATTTCACTTCGCGATTTCTAGCCGCACAAATTTTCTCTGCAATATCAGGATTATTCGAGAAGAAAGACTCCTCTGCTTTCATCTGATTTGTCAAAGTAGATTGATACTCGTCGCAATCAACCAAACAGACTTTTTTATCATAACTCTCTCTCAAAATCACACCCATAACCATGGCGATAGTAGACTTCCCAGTACCACCTTTAATTCCAGATACAGCGATTCTCTTTTTGTCCATACCTATTATATATATGTATATATATATCTACTCTAAATTCATACAGGATCAAATCCCATTTGACTTATTTGCAAGTATTTCAAATGTGAAGAAGAACAACCCTCTAGCTACATCTTCACTACTCAAATCCTTAGGCAAAAACGGTTTGAACTTCTCTAACTCTGCCCACAGTTCCAGAGACAAATAAACACAAGTTATTTTATCATTACCCTCTCTTTTCATTGTAACTATTTCTCTATGGTTCGTACTAAAAAAGGCCTTAATAGAGTCTTGCTCATTAATTAAAACACCAGCTTCTAGAGCTCTCCTAAAAAAGAATTTTGATTTGTCTAGAAACACCTTCAGGTTATCAACTTGACAAGCCGAATTACGCTCTATGAAATTTTCAAAGAACTCTAATTTAGCATACGCACACTTGCGTAATTTCTTATTTCGATTGAGGGCAATTTCTTTAGAAAAGAAATTTTTTGTACCCTCTTTTATCTCAATAAACGCATCTTTCTTACCACCAAGAATGTCATCTCTATTGAGCCCAAGAATTATCAAATAATCTTGATTAGATCTCAAAAGACATTTCTCGAAGTAATCCCTAGCATTGACAAACTGGTCTTCATCTTTCTTATAAAGAATAACACCTTTACTAGCCTGTTCCTCCATCGGAGTAACACCTTTCATTTCGTAAACCGTCTTCAAGTGATCATAAAAATCTACCGGCTTCTCTCCGAATTGTTCAGCTACTTCAAGTAGCAATTTCATCTTATTATCCATTTCTTTTTTTGCTTAGAACAACAACAATTTCTTTTGCAAAGATTCAAAGGAAAAGGAGAAAAACCCAAAAGTGGGGTATCGTGGCATGCAATTTTTTTATAGGAGAGAAAAGACGAAAGCATATTTTTGTGTGGTAGGATGCAGGGTGTAGGGTGACAAAATGCAGGATGCAGTGTGGTAGGATGCAGGGTGTAGGGTGATAAAATGCAGGATGCAGTGCGGCAGGATGCAGGGTGCAGGGTGATAAAATGCAGGATGCAGTGCGGCAGGATGCAGAGCCAATACGAATAGCTAGATGTGTCTTTTGTAAACAAAAGACGACCCCCACCACCTCACCCAAGTCACCCAAAGGTGACAGGGAGGTAGTGGGGGATTCCCTTGCGCCAAAGTCGCAAGGGTGGGACGTGGATAATTTTTTCCTTTCCCAATAGACATAAATCTATACTCGCAGTTCCCTCATATTTCTCCAGAAGACTAAACTGGAATCCATCACTCATGCCACGATACCCCACTTTGAGGTAGACTCAGCCAATGCGGCTACTTTTGGAGCGATTAGGAGAAACGCTATTATAGGCGTAAATCAGAAACAAATTAATTCATATATATGGACAAGAAAAAGAAGGATAAGAAGAAGTCAAATGGGCTTAATGATAAAGTCGTTTCTTTTAGGTTGAAGGGAAGCGAGCTTAACGAACTTGACAAGAAAAAAGATGAACTTCAACTTAAAACAATATCTGATTATGTCAGATTTCTTGTGAGAAATGAAGAGGTAAAAATTAAGCAAGTCTACGTAGAAGACCCAGAGAAAATTGAACTCCTTAGGGAACTTATTTTCCAAATTAGAAAGATAGGAGTCAATATAAATCAAATTGCTTATGGAGTAAATTTAGGTCAGCCAATACCATTTAATTTCTACGAAGAAACTGGTGCCATACTAAATGAGTTAAACAAAAGGTGCAAGAATATATTGGCAGATTTAGAGCGGGATTTTGAGAAAAAGGAATATCTATGATCACCAAAATTCATCCTCCTCATGACAATCTAGCGGTCACTCTTCGATACAATTTCAAGAAGGTTGAAGAAGATGAAGCGAAGGTCTTATATACCAGAAATCTCTCTTTCCCTAGCACAAGTGAAATCACTTTTTCTGAGGCAAAAGAGAAGATGTATGGGAGCATGCCGAGTGAATATAGAACAAATAATATTGTCTTCCATGCATCAATAAACCCTCACATTACTGACAAATTAAATGAAGTAATGATGGAGTATTTTATCGATGATTATATGGAAGAATTAGGGTATGGATCTCAACCGTATATAGTATTTAAGCATGAGGATATTGATAGAATCCATTACCATGTAGTTTCACTAAATGTGGACAAGAATGGCAGGAAAATTGATGATAGCTTTATTAAAAGAAGATCATGGCAAATACTTCAAAAACTAAGTCAGAAATACGGTATCATACCTCCAAACAAACATCTAAAGGAAGAACGGGATGAACTAATTAAGAATGCCCCTCAACCAATAATATACAAAGAGGGAGATCTCGTAAACAAAATTAAACGTGCTGTAAATTATGCCATGGAAGTGTATAGGCCAAAAAGTATAGGAGAGCTTTCTGCGATACTTATTGGATACAACATTAGAATGGAAACGGTAAAAAACAGTCATACACAAGAGGAAGATGGTGGTCTTTTATTCAGTATTATTGATGAAGAAAACAATCGACAAAGTGTCGGGATAAAAGCGTCTGAATTGGGTTATTTCTACACTAAAAAGCAGCTTGGAGGTGTCTTCAAAGAGAACAAGAGACAATGGAAAAAGGAGAGAGCCAACAGGATTAAGTACGCTATACCTTGGGCTCTTCGGAATACAAAAGACCCAGTCAAGTTTGTATCAAACATGAGGGAGCTGGGGATCAATGCGCTCTTAAGGTTTAGCAAGGATGGTCGTATCTACGGTGTTACTTTTATTGACACAAAAAGAGGAAATGTTTGCAATGGATCTGACATCGGGAAAGAGTATTCTGCAAACACCCTGGAGACTTATTTCAATGGTGAAACCTCATATCAATGGAGTGTGAATCCTGATAGATCTTACCATATTGAAAAAGCCATTAGTCAGTCTCTAAAAGAGGATCTATCCCTTGATGAGTTTGTAAAAGAGATGGAAAAAAGAGGAATAGAAGTGATGGTGGAGCGGAACAAAGATGGTGGTATTTCCAACTTCGTATTCGCAGATAATAAGCACTATTCCGTGATGGGGTCAGATAATCTTAGCGACCATTATTCTACTATTCTTTTACGTAATTACTTTGAAGAGGATGGTGTAAACTTTTGGTCTAATGACTCATATAATATTGAGTACAAAAGAGCTCTCTGGGAAGAGAAACATCTATCTGAGGCTTCAAATAAGCAATCATCCGATAGTGAGTCTTTCCTTGACGACATGATTGATGCGATGGAGAATAACGTAGGTGGAAATAGAGCACTCGCTATCGCTCAGATGTATCAAAGACAAGCCGAAAGAAATTGGGGTAAAATAAGAAGAAGATAGGCTTTTTCTCTTGAACAAAATCTTGAAAAGGGAGAATTATTATTGTACATTTGCACATAGGACACTACAAGATAGACTTCAGGCAAGCTTACAAGGAAATAATTTCAGTTTAGATTTAAGCATACGGTTCTTTTTGTAACAGATCAAAATATTACTGATGAGTTCAAAAAATCTGATTTTGTTAAGATAAATGCCCTCGCAATTGCATTCCCATATGTTAGAAGTTATATTTCAAACTTAACAATGCAGTCAGGGTACGAAACTGTTGTTCTACCATCTATTAACTTTGTCAAACTGGTCAATAATAACAATAACAATATAGAGGAGTAGATGTCTACTTTCCATTTGCAACACACCTCCAGTGAACGTATGAAGAGAAGGGAATGAAAACGATCATAGTTTTCTTCCCTTTCTCTTGCTTTGAGGTGAAGACAGATTGATACTTTTCTTTTGAGGGTCATTCAAGGAGACTTTATTTAGTTCGAGAGAAGTCAACTCCTTAAATTGCAATAGCTTGTTCGCATTATCTTGACGAAACAATAAGTGTTGAAAGTCTAGCATCTTGTGCTCTAAATCTATCTCCTTGAGTCTATTGTCAATAGCACACCATAACTCCCTATCATTGCTTAGACCATTTGATTGACTCAGAAATGAAATGTCTGGACGGGTTTGTCCCAATAAAAACATTAGGTCATAAATATCTCGGCCTTTTGACCTACCTAAAAAAGCAGAGACCTTCATTGAACAAAGGACTCCTATTTTAGGAAGAGTAATAGGAAAATAAAAACCAGCTTTTGAGATAATTTGTTGTTCGGTCTCATAGTCTATCCCTTGGTCTTGTGCCTCAATCTTTAACAAGAAACGTTCTTCCTTATGAGGACTAAGCCCCAGAGAATAAAGCAAGCCCGGAAACAAAATATTTCTTCTATAGGCTTTCAAATTCGGATTGAATCTGTCTTTGGTTTCTATCTCATAGCCGATATTCGAGAGAAACCTTACAATATCATCTGTCATAGACCTAAATTCCTCCTCCGACAAATTCTTGCAGTCAAAGTCAAGATCTTCACTAAATCGATTGATATTATATGCCACCCTTAAAGCAGTGCCACCAATGAAGGTGAGTTTATCGAAATACTGATTCCTTGACAAAAAGTCCAAGACTTCAAGTAAGATATATTCTTTAAGAATATACTTATCAAACCTACTATCTTGTGGGACACTAACCCCTAATATCTTTTTAATATCTTCTATATTCATCATACTGCTTTTAATCATACAAAGATAACAACAATTCAACCCTATCACTCAGTGCTGACACATCAAACCTCTTGGTATAACTGAGGAGCTTCTCTCGATTCAAAACTTCGCTCATAATATAGTCATCAAATCTCAAATCAGTTATATCCTCTATCGTATTATAGAAGGTATTAAGATATAGAAAGTCTAATATCGCCTTCTCCATATCCGCAAGGTAATAAGATTGACGACCATTTGACATAAGGTGTTTACTATAACCCCAAAAATGTTGACGAGATATGGTTCGGTAACTGTACTGCCCCGTATCATTAATGAATGTCTTTGTCCCCAAAGTGGTTACTGCGGTCATACTCACTACTGCTTCTGGAATGAGCCCATAAAAAGACAGTGCCGTCTCTAAACTTATATATGACGGTCTATAGATGAACTGAGAAAAGAAGTAATTGTAAGCACCATTTCTCGTACACTCCCTAAAAGCATAGCAACCATTACGCAGCTTAACAAGGTAGCCCTTATCAGTCCATCTATATAAATTGGTTAGGTTTAAGTCTGGAGCTACGATCTTAGCTTGACGAGTTGTAAAAGCAACCCCATCTATAAACAACTCTCTGAATCTAATATAATCCATATTCTATTTCTATTTTCATACAAATATACGTAAAAATAGAAATATACTAGTGCGAAGAGGAGAAATATTCCCTCGCATAGATCTCCGAAAAGAGCAATATCATTAATGAATAGTTTGCCAAACGACATATTGTCCATACTACATTTCTATTATTACATGAAAATATGGAATAGCACATAGAAATAAGAAAAAGAGAATAAGTAATATGTTATAGACGTAAATACTCGATATTTTTTATTGAATACAATAGTTTCAACATAGTATAATATAATATTATCCATACAATGAAATAAACATACTATCATATAACAATATACTGCAATATTACAAGCCAGCGTAAATAGCTTATATTCAGCACATACAAAGTAATTAAGACGACATTATTCACGTAAATATATTTGCTGCATATAATGATATATGATTTAATGATTAATATATTCACCCATAGCTATTGATTTATTGGAATATTATTGCTATATTTGTAGTGTAAATGATTTACTAACCAAAAACATATTTTATGACAAAGATTATTTCAATAGTCAACTACAAGGGAGGTGTCGGCAAAACGACAACAAGTGCCTCTTTGTTAGCAGGCTTAACGGAGATGGGAAAGAGGGCAATAGGAATAGACCTCGATGGACAAGCCAATCTAACCTCGGTGTTGGGTATCGGTGAACAAGATGAGAACGTCTATACGGCACTGAAGGAGGGTAAAAAGATGCCTATATTTGAGAACGAAAGAGGACTTAAACTGGTCCCCTCTACTCTTGATCTACAAGTTGCGGAGCTCGAATTAGCCGCAGAGCCAGGGCGAGAACTCCTTCTTAAGGGATTATTGGCTCCGTACTTGTCTCAATTGGACTATGTCATCATTGACTGCCCTCCGTCATTAGGGTTACTAACACTAAATGCGCTAACAGCGTCAACGGATGTGATTATTCCGATAGAGGCAGAACCGTTGTCTCTAAAAGGCATGAACACTATCTTGGGTATCATAGACAAGGTAAAGTCAAGGCTCAATCCAGATCTAAAGATTATGGGGGTTCTAGTAACCAAGTTTGATCGACGAAAAATCATCAACAGGGAGGTATTAGAGACCGCAAAGATGCATTATCCTGATCTCGTTTTTAAGACGATCATTAGAGACAATGTAAAGCTGGCCGAGACAGCCGCTGTTGCAGTTGATATATTCAACTACGACAAAAACTCAAATGGCGCAAAAGACTACGATGCGTTATGTAAGGAAATACTAGGGGAATAGGGTTCCCACTTTCCAACTTATCACGGAAGTATTGAAAAATAATTCATTTATTACTATCTTTGTATTTTACATTTAATCATATATACAGTTATGGCAAAGAAATTTGAAGGACTGGATGCGATCATCCAACCAACGACAGAAGAGACAGGAGAGAAGAAGACACTTGCAAACTGCAACATTCTCTTGGAAAAGAGAAGTCACTTCATGCTAAAGGTTTTGGCGATGCAAGAAGGAAAGACCCTTAAAGCCCTTGTACAAGAGATCATAGAGGAGTACATCGACAATCATCCTATAAAGATATGACGAGGTAACAAAGAGAGGGGGCACAAACTACAAAATAACGGAGTGAGGGAAAACAAAAAGTATTTTTACAGCAAAATATTTTGCTGTGTAAATATATTTTGGTATATTTATAGTGGAAAGACAACCGAACGAGATGACGCCCACTAAGGGCAATGGAAAAACTACAAGTATGAGATGACCGTCGATCCCAACAAACAAGTAACATTTTATTGAAACGGAAAATGAAGACAAGAGTTACACTAATCGCAAGTCTAGTCCTTGCAATGGGAGTTATAGCAACAGGTTGCAAAAACAAAAGAGATACACCAGAGCCTATCCCAGAACCCGAGAAGAAGGAACAAAAAGAGCCTACGCCTACACCAGAGGCGAAGGAGTATAAGATAGGCGTTGAAGCATATCTAAAAGTCGATGGGAAACTAGTCCTCTTACAACCACTTGGGGAGGATAAGGGAGACTATGAATATGGCGTTATCTCTGGTGAGGGAACTTATAAGGAGGGTAGAGAAGTCTCCATACATGCCGAAATCAAAGACTTTATGAAGCACACCCTTGTTGCACTATACGAAAAGGATGAGAAGGGCGGTTTCACTAAGGCAAAGGGAATGGTTGATCAGGATAGAACTGAAAATACCCTTACAATGAAACGAGAACAGATGGCAGAGATTCACCTAAATGCAAAGGAGGATATGACCTTTGTGGCCGTCTTTGAGGAGTACTCTGCTCCTGCGTTGAAAATAGATAACATATATGGGCATGAGTATTGGGTGCAAAAAAACCGTGAAGCCATGAACTACATTAAGCCTCGCATTCGCAGGTACAACGATATTGAGGAGGCTAAAAGAGTAACTGGATTCGCCTATATGCAACCCTCTCTCGATATCACACAGATAAAGAGAACTGTTTACCAATATTCACCGCAGCTCTTCGATTTGGATGGCTCTCCAAAGTACCAACCATATCGTATTACTGATGGAGATTTTGAGAAGGCATATCGATATACTCATTGCCTAACCACTCTTGATGGCAATGAAATTGTGGAGATATTCCCTCCTAGCTATTCTGTTTCTGGAGGCAACTTCCCTCAATTGAATTATATAACGGTTCCCGAGGGGAAATATAGAGTAGCATTACTAGTTAACTTCCCAAACGAAAGAGAGGTTTGGCATTTAATGCCTATGATGCCCACTTTCTCTTTGGCAGACGAATATTATGGCAAGGACTATGGATGGAGTGCATATGATCCTCTTCCACCACACCAAAACTGGTACCGAGATGGTGATATAATATACGTAAAGAACAGAAGCAACAACCAAATCGCCACTCCAGTATGGGACGATGACGAAATTAAGTTATTAGGAGAAAAAAATTGTATCGAGGAATCATCTGTTGATATAACCCTTACCATTACCAATGTGACCAATCAGAGAATGGAGGGGAAGGTTATCGTCGCTGATGGCTATAGTCGATGGTGGCATGAAGAAGGTAGGCATCTTATGGATATGAGGATGCAAAAAGTGTGGATAAAAGAACCCAAGCAAAAGCACCCCTACGAAAACTGGGAGAATGACAGAGGAGAACAGATGGTGCGGCTCCTCCCCAATGAAAAGGTGACGATCAAATTCCAACTTAGGAATAGGACATACAATTATAACAATGACCCCTATGACGGAGATCCAATGGCTTATAGACATCTTAACTTGCCAATTGGCTCAGGCGTCCACACTGTGTTCTATTGGCAAGACACCCCCAAGAAGGAAAGACTGTTTATGACCAAAGGGAATGCGAAAGAGTTAGCAATAATGCAAGATAGAAACTGGGGAAGTCTTAATTCAAAACACGTTGGTTGGTGGCAGGATATAGAAGGGTTCAACAGGAACGACTGTGTTTTCAGCTTGATATGCCCAGGAGCAGAAGGAAACGGCACTGAAAATATTTCATTTTGCAGGAATGCCATTGTTTTTGGACATTAAGGGCATAGGAACCAAAGATTCCTAGAGAATAGGAGCCCATCAAGCTCTTTGGACACAAAATTAGACAACCGTCACCACAGAGGCAACTCTTGGGTGGCGGTCGTCTTTATTTGTCATTCAACATCCACAGCAAGGAAGATAAACTTAGAACAAGGATTGTTCGTACATCAAGACAGAATAAGCAACTTAACAGGCAGAACATCCATAGAGCTTACGCCAATGATCATAAACAACACGTCAATGGTCATTACTCAACGCCCTTAAGCAAACTACAAATCATGGGACTAAGAATGAAGCTACTGACAACACGATAGGTGACACAACGACAAGAAATAGATCCCTTAAGTAGTAAAACACTAGCAGCAAGAGTACAAAAAGCAGGAGGTCAATGCCGTCTATAAGCATTAACCTCCTACTCAAACACTAATAAATTACAACAACAAAGTCAAACAATAATCAATCCAACTCATTCACAAAAGAGACTTGCCTTATTACCAGTCAACTTCTTTAGTTTTCCAAGAATATCCATCTGAAATCCTTCTCTTAATATATTGATGCATATTATCGACAAACAATATGCGTTCACAATCCCTAATAACGTACATATCAACATAATCTTCAGGGACAATAGCTTTTAATGCATTACAATACCTTATAAAGCTCTCCTTATCTTCATTAATTATTTTATTAATTTTCATCCATTCAGTCTTTGCCGATCTATCAACATAGTCTGTTGGAATAGCATGATAAAACGGATCCTTAGACCTAAATGGAGCATAGGCTTTACTATCGCCTTTCCAAAAAGAATCTTTCTTATAACCTTCAAACTTAAAGTCTTGAATCTTATTGCACACCTTGACATATTCCTCTAATGTTTGAACACGAAAATCAAATACTGCTTTTGCTCTTGCCTGATAAAGAGAGGAAAGGTTATCCGCCTTGTTTACCCCATCCTTAACATATACATCATAGATAGCCATTATCGTAGCAAAACCCATTTTGCTGTAAAAACGCTTATCTAAATCCATCAAGTATTCATCCGCATCTTCGCCACCATCATTCATAAGATCCTCATACTGCCGCATATACATAAGCTTTTTAGCTTCAATCTTTTTACGGAAACGATGGAACTTACTCTTATAGATTTCACTCTCATCAGCATTGTCATACTGATAACCAATAGCTGCATAGAAAAAGCTTTTTTCTATTTCGTCTTCAAAAGATGCACCGTATGAAGAAGTATGAGCATATACAAAAGCCTTATTGGCCTTATCAAGCTCCTCCTTTAGCCCCTCTAAGGTCTTTATCGTACCACCAGTACCCCCATTAACATTACCCCAGTCTACAGAATCCCACGTTTTAAGCTCAGCTATAACTTCCTTAATCCAGTTATTCAAATCTTGATCATTATAGACTGAATAAGGAAGTATATCTGAGAATATCTTAAGAGGATCAGTAAACGTCTCAGCCTTTTCCTCGAAAACACCCCCATCAAGACGAACCCTCAGACTATAGCTCTTGTCTTCTGAGAACTCAGCTGGGACATTAATGATACCACCAAAAGCCACAACTTTTCCATCCTTCAGTTGCACTTTCTCGATACTAGTACTAGTGTTCACAAGGTCTACATCAGGGTTCTCCTTATCAAAGAATCGATGACCTAAAGCCTTAAGATAGATTTTTTGGTCTGCCTTAAGGTCATACTTTATTTTTCTATCATTATCCTTAATATATTTCCAGGGATAGAACTTCTGAAGACTAATCTCTACAGGCTTTCCATCACCATCAAAACCCATGATAGAACCGCCAGCCCTGAGGTCTCCCTCAAAGATAATCTCAATGCCTGGACCTCTCTCCTCATTACTGATGTTAGCCTCCTTTTCAGGATTAACAACATCAGGTACAGCAAGGCGATCCTTACTACATGAAGCAAGGGACACGCCCACAAGCAACGTCATGAAGGTGGGTACTCCTATACCCACCTTCTTCATCCAAGATAAACTCATTTCTTTCATAACTAAAAATGTTTCGTTTTACAAACAATAATTAAACTCAATGGACTATCACACGACAGTGCAACAGTACTTACTACACGCAAAGGTCAATCAATTCATACCCTAAACCTAAAAGTGGGGTATCGTGGCATGAAATTTATCCATGAAGAAGAAAAAGGAGGGTAAAAGCCATGCAGTACTGAGAGAATATGTCACTATTGCTAACCGAACTTGTATTATCCTTTTACCCTCCAATAATTTTTGTTACATTTGCGTTGTCACTATTATTAACCAATTAAACTTTACAAGTATGCAGTATAAACTGATTTACAAAGTCGTTAATGGCATGATGTTTAGCCCAGAGCGTGAATTTGATATTACCGCTTACATTCCAAATGGGTGGGAAGTCCAATCCTTTAGTATTATTGAAGTGGACAAACCTTCTGCCAACTACAAAGAATTTCTTTACCACCTAGCGATCATGTGCGTCAAAGAACTAAACTAAGCTCTCATCGAGGGCGGTGAGGTCTACTGATCTATCAAAACAATGCTGAATCAATTTCGCAACCTCTTGTACAAAATACATTGGCAAGGGGTTGCCATTGTGGCATGCGAAGTACTTTAGATCTGCAAAATCGGCTGTTTGCCGTTTGGCAATAAGACCATCTGTCTTGCCTGTCATTACAAACCTTGTGATGGCGGGCAAGTCGTTAATAGAGAATTTGGAACACATCTTTACAAGTTGAAGCCTTGTTTCAGGGTCTAGCTCTTCCATTGTCACTTGCGTTTTTGCATCATCAACCATTGCGGTTGGTTGACTGCCAACTCGATCGAATGGCGCAAAAAAGGAGCTGTGAATTAGATCCATCAACTTATTCATAAACTCAAGGATATTAGGATCCTTAACATCACGTGAGTATCTCTCATAGAGTTCCCGAACATCGGTTATGGCCTTCTTATAAATACCATCATTTCTTCCTGTCTTTACGTACTCCTCAATGATTGGCAGATCTGCTACAGTTATGTCATCACACATTTCTACCAACTTTTGTCTTAATTCAATACCGTTCATATCAATCTCTTTTTATAGTTAAACAATTATATCCTTCTCAAATCTATCTCAGAATAAACTCATCAAGAGTATGTGTTCTAGACTCACCGCAAAAGTAGCCACTACTAATAGCGTCACCTAAAAGTGGGGTATCGTGGCATGCAATTTTTCATTGAAAAGAAGTTTTTGTGTATCAGCAACTATAAAGAATCAGTTTCCCAACACAAAAACAAGGGCGAACCTCCACAAAACCCATGAAAAAAGTGAAGATCCGCCCCAAAAACGCATGAAAAAAGTTACAAAGCAAAGGTCGTCATTAAGTATAGTCACTCCTAAAAGTGGGGTATCGTGGCATACGATTTCTTCAAGAAAAAGAGAAAGGAAGGATAGAGAGCCCAAAAAGGAGGAGGTGTTTTTGCTATGTTGATAGACTTTACTATCTTTATACAAAATAATTATGCCTATGTATATGACAACAGTTTATAGCGATGAGAGGGAGGGACAGAAGGCTTTTTACGAGAGCTTTCTGCCAAGAGTAGACAAAAGCATGTCGATAGACAATGTACTAGAAGACTATAGTGATGGAATCGTTAATGGCACCATACTAGAGTTTAAGATCAACATTAACGATCTAAATACCACACTCTTTCAGACCATCAAGTATCTATCAAGAAGAAGAATAAAAGGGAAACCCATCCCCGCAAACATATTACTCATTTCTCTCAACACGGATACCGCTTATCTCTACGACTCTTCTGAATATTTAAGTAACATCGAGAAGGAGTATATAGGAGCAGCATCCATAAACACAGGAGGCTTCAAGGGCAAAGAGCCGAAGAGGACTTTCTCTCTATCAAGAGAGGAGGATGCGGAACAGATAGTAGCACTCTTACGAGAGAAGCGATACACAAAGATAAACCTCGACGAGAATTGTATCGTAGGGTGGGCCATGAATTACTATTCCCTTTTTCCTACTGCCGACAAATCAAGTTTCTTAGGCGACCTGACCGGGAAAACTCAAATCACAGGAGAGATAAGAAAGCCTGACAAATTCAAGGAATACATACTTCCTTACGAAGAAAAGGACAACGTAAGGTTTCAGTACCTCATGGATGCCCTCAATGACTTCATACAAAAGAAGAATTTAGGCGCATTCTACACTCCTATACCATACGCAGAAAAGGCTCTAGAACTAGTAAGAAATGCCATTAAGAGGGTACCTGAAGGGAATGATTATATCATCCTTGATAGGTGTGCAGGGACAGGTAATCTAGAGCAACTCATGACTGAGGAGGAACTAAGTCATACCATAGTCTCAACATTAGAATATTACGAGTATAAGGTCCTTGTGGAGGTACTTGGAGATAAGGTACTCCATGTGATTCCTCCAGTGGAAGCAAAAGACACTTTTTCAGGTGGATTAGTGAGGGGCGCCGATGCGCTCTCCAAAGACTTCATAGAAAACACCATAATCAAAAAGTACATAGACAATCCAAAATGTTCTGTTATACTCTTAGAGAACCCACCCTATTCCGAACCAACATCTATCGAGCACCAGAAAAGAGGGAAAGGAAAGAAGAGCGCAGACCTATGGAAGAAGTCATTTGTCTGTGAGGAGATGAAAAAAGAGGTCAGGGGTGTTGCCTCAAATGACCTTGGGAATCTCTTCATCTGGAGTGCTTTTAAGTACTACCTCCGACAAGAGACCGACAGCTATATCGTATTCTCACCAGTGAAGTATTGGAAAGCCCAACACCTAGTGAATCAAGAGTTTCACGGAGGCTTCGCTTTCAACCGCAGGCACTTCCACACCACCACCAATGCCTGCATCATGTGCGCCCATTGGGGGGGGTAAAACGCACTGATATTCAATCAATTACACTACAGTCCTTTGACATTAATAAGGAAGGTAAACTTGTAGACGAAGGTGAACTCGAGGTGAAGAGAGTGCATTATACCTACAGTCAGAAGTATTACGGAAAGAAAGACGAGTTTACACAGCCTCATCTTGAGAATGGTGTTTTATGTGGATTAGCAGGGGTGGAGGCACTGCCCAGCATTAAGAAAAGAATTGCTCCATTCTTTCATAAAGACATGATAGGATACCTTGTAGCAGATTCTTATACATTTGACAATCCTGATGCTAAATCAAGCATTCTAGTTGCGGGGAGATACAATGGGAATGGATTCTATCTACACAAAGAGTCTTTCCTTGAGAAACTCCCTATGTTTGCAGCTAGTAGGTATATTAGATATAACGCAAAGTGGACTGAGAGAGCTCGTATCATGAAATCGGCAGATGGGCATGAAGCCTTCAATAAAGATGTTACGAATAAGAAACTCCACCCATTCCTACAGAAATGCTTACTCTTCACTTGCCTCGAACCGCAGAACCACATGAGGAGCTTTAAGGGATCAGATGGACGAAATTATATCAACCAGCTTTGTCTTGATACAACTCATGGTGAGACACTCGCTTCAAAGCATCTTAGAAACATGCAGATGAACCAAAAGGAAAAGGAAATGATCCAACAATGGGAGAAAATCATTAAAGAAGCGAAGAAAACGAAGGCATATAACCCAAACTTAGTATATGGACTATACCAGATAAAGGTGGAGCTAAACACCGCACACAAGGACGAAAAAACACAATCAACAGTCTACGACTACCCTCTATTAAATGGAGACATTAACACGCTTGCTGTTATGGTGAAAGACTACTACCTGAAGGAGATTGTACCAGTACTATTCAAGTACGAGTTTCTGAAATAAGACAGCAAGAGAGGGAAGCCGAATCCTGTTGTATGACTTGAACATTAAACAGAGCGCAGCCAAATTAACGATTTGACTACGCTCTCACAAACTTATAAACTACTAATAAACGAATCGTCACATTCCTCTGCTACGACCATGCTTTGGTGGGGCAAAATTCAGACTCTTGCCCTCTTGGCTTGCCTCGGTTCTTTTAACAGGAGTAAAGTCATCAAGGGTTTGATGTTTTACATCCCGATCCATTTCATACAAAATAGTCCCGACCCTACCATCATCGAGAAGAAATTCAGAAAGACCATCTCGCATATCATTCCTATAGGTATGACGGGCAAGCAGCTTACCATTATGAGACCAAAACTCTTCAAGCCCCTCTTTATTACCTTTTTGGTAATGGCAACGCTCCGCAAGCTGACCGTTATCGTGCCAACGCTCCAAAAGGCCATCCATATAATCATTTTGGTAATGGCAACGCAAAACCCTACATCCTTTCCTCCAAGCCTCAAAGAGACCGTCTTTTCTTCCATCTTTCCAATTAGATCGCTCCCACTGTTGTCCATTAGAGTGCCAACGCTCATAAAGACCATGCTTTTGATCATCCTTCCAATTAGAGCGCTCTCGCAACTGACCATTAGCGTGCCAATACTCGTAGAGACCATGCTTTTGATCGTCCCTCCAATTAGTGCGCTCTCGCAACTGACCATTAGCGTGCCAACTTTCAAAGAGACCTTCCCGTTTCCCATTCTTCCAATGAGAGCGCTCTTCTAGCTGACCGTTTTCGTGCCAACACTCATAGAGACCATTAAGTTGACCTTCCTGATAAGTACAGCGATCAGACAACTGACCATTATCGTGCCAATGCTCACAGAGACCATCTTCCAGACCTTCCTTCCAATGAGATAGCTCAAGCAACTGCCCCTCCTCATTCCACTCCTCATAAAGGTCATTCTGCCGATTCCCTTTATGAATATCTGACATCTCTACAATATCACCATTAATATCCAACTCGATAATTGCCAATCTCCCTAAACGATCACCCGGAATAGGGCGAGAAGAAAGAGGAATGCCAATAAATGGACGATCCATAACATCTCGCCATACGTCTAATTCCATTTCACTTGCACAGAAAGCAAGCAGTTTTCCATTCTCAAAAGCAACTTTCTTCTGACATCCGTTATATTGTTGCCAATAATCCATCGCATAATCAGTAACACCCCCAATGCCATTACCATAAAGGACGAGCCAAGGGTTGGCATCCTCTCCTAAATGGGCGTCAACAATCCGTCGCATAGCGAGTTGACCTTCAGGAGTGTCATCAACATCGTAGACTGTAATTCCATATCCGATCTCTCGCTTATTACTTAGTTCGGGTACAGTATCAGGATTAACGGCTCCTTCTCGCAACTTATATTTCTTGAAAGCCTCAATGAGGGACATAGGACTATCATAACTCATAGGATCAACCTTCGCTCTACGTGCTATCTCCACCGCCTCATCAATCTTAGGCTGATCCTCAGGAACCCTTACTACACTCTTAGAAAACCATCGCCCNGTCATTAGGGCNTTGACATTACGCATAGGAGAGATATATGTTAAGAAGGACATTTTATCCTCCTCTGATAAATCAAGATCTCTCCTTAGCCATATATCTACAGTCTCCAACACTCTCTTGGTCGCAACCTGTTCACTCATACAATCGAATTATCTGTTCTTATTACACGTAGAGCAAAGGTCAAACAGAAATGCCACGAGACCTAAAAGTGGGGTATCGTGGCATACGATTTCTCTGAAGAAAAAGAGAAATAATAGTAGCTTTGCAAGAAACAAAACAATAACACAGTATGACTAGATTAGACATTATCAAGACAATAGGAGAACAGTATTTAGTTAGTAACATTGAAAACGGAGAATTTAGCTATGCCAAGGCTTTGCAGGAGGGCGAAGAGGGTTCACTGGTCTGTTGTCCTTTCAGTGCTATACTCCTAGAATAGTGCCTTCCGAATTGATCTTTATCACCTATGCCAATAAAAAGGGTCATGCTTCACAACACGACCCTTTTTTGGAAAAAGTTTATTTTATGATTAACAAAACTATTTTATTTCTTAAAGCCTTTCTTATTCTTTTTCTTTTTTGTAAAGTTCAAACGTCGAGCTTCAGTAACGACCTTTGTGAAAACCTGCTTAGGAAGATTCATGTCAGCCATCTTCTCTGTTGGTAGCTTATCCTTCACCTCTGTTATCTTATTCCCAACAGTATCTTTTATCAGGTTCTTGGCATTAGATAAGTTTTTTCCAAAAGAATGCATTGCGATACGGACTCTAGAAATCATCTTCAGAGGACGATGAGATAGATAAGTGTTAGAGTTCTTTCTGTAACCAATTGAATTAACTCCAACCAGACTCACCAATTGGCTCTTACTCTTCTCAAGTTTGCTCTGCATAGCATTCATAGACTCCAGAGTATTCCTATTATGGTTGATTAACCCCAACATAACCGTCTTTTGTATATCAGGGTCTATGTCCTCCTGATCCGCTAGACGCAGAAGTTCTTCAGCATCTATATTTGAGGAAGAAAGGCTATCTAAATCCTCAAACAGGTCGAGAGGTCGCAAATCATCTCTTCCTAAAAGACTCTCAATAGAAGGCATTACTGAAACCTCTGGACGCTCTATCTCCAAATTATATTGAGTATTAATAAGATCTATAGAAAGTGCGGGGTTAACCCGAAGAGCCTCTTGAAGAGTATGCTCCATCTCCGTTCTTATCTGAGTTTTTGTTTCTTCTGAGATATAAGGCAATTTCTCTATCATTCTCTCATAGAAATCATGTCTTTGTTCCATAATTCGATCCAACTCAGAACCATTAATATATGGAGACTTGAGAGCATTAACCAGAAGTTCAAGGTCATCCCTTTTCAGAGAATAATCAATAATCCTTGACAAGTGCTCTAGAGAGAGACTTGGGTACTGGAGGAGGTTCAAATTAATATCCCTATCCTCCCTATTAAGCATCAACTCTACTGTAGCCGCTGGTAGATGCCTGTTTTTGGACAATGCGATAAGAAGTTCGGGCTCATTCCTCATTGCCAGTGCATGTATAACGAAAGGGTCCGACACCGTTCTAATACAAATCTCCACCAAGTCAGAATTAGTTTCCGACTTAGCTTGCGTGGCGATCTCTAAAGCGACCTCCCTATGCAAACCATTGAGTCCGATCTCCATAGCATGCATCGCAAGTTCTACTCTATCGCTATAAATAAACTCAGACAACACGCTAGGATTTGCTGTAAGCCCTCTCCTTGCACTCAAAGCATGCTTTGCGACTTCGATGTCGTGGTGACGAGCCAACTTAACAAGATCCTCTCGAGAAATACACGGGTTCTCAGCAATACCCATTAACACCTCCTTATCGTAAATATACATATCATCTACGATAGCCCTTATGGCACTTGTGCTGAGAACAGGATTCTTCGCCGCAACCCTCTTAGCGGCGACAGCAACATTATCGTTTGAGACTAAGGTTAACAGCGTGTCGCTTCGTCGGGCATACTTCGCAATTACCTTCTGATCCTTTTCTAAATCTTTATTCAACATAATCTTAATACATCTTTTCTTGTTTATCGTTATACCAACTAAAACAATTACATCATTCTACCCTTTTTCTTTTTCCCTTGACTAATATAAATTGTCTTCGCCTCGGGCTCACGTGACTTCCCTGATCGGAGAGACTCCTTTCTTTCTCGAGCCACTTCCTGTTCTTCGTCAAACAAGGAGATATCATCCCTTAGACTACGAAACATTTCCTCTCTAAAACGTGAGGGCAGCTTAGCTCCAAGAGTTTTTTCAAACCCGGCAAGAAACCTGTTAGCATGACTCTCCGAAAAAGGGAAAAGAAGATTGAAGCCCGGCCTCAATGTCTCTCTTCTATACTGAAAAGGATCTCTGTTCTTATCTATAACGGTAAGACACATCTCTGGCATTTCATCTTTAGAAATAAGCCTATCCCCATCAATAATCTCATCCTTAGAATACTTAGAAAGACCTTCAGCCGCAAGTTCGCCAAGCCGAGTAGGGAGATCTTCTACATAAGTAAAAGTAAAATCATCAAAACTGAAACTCTTAGGGAACTCAGGATAACCCTCGATTTCATTACTACATTGGTCAAGCACCACGTAATATACGTCTTCCTTAGAAAGAAGTTCAGCGACTTCTGGACGATCTTCTAAGTCAACAAATTCGTCATATAAGTCAGCCTTTACAAAGAGATTAATATTGTCGCCCAGCAAATCCAAATCTTCAGAGTAAATAATCTCCCCAAGATCAAGTCCATCATTACGTCTAAAACGATCCGTTTCAAAATCAATCACTTCATAATGACCTCGATTTAACCCGCACAGTTCAACAACTGGATACAACTCTTCTCCTTTATTACTATCTTCCATAACAACTCAAAAAACACATATTACAATCTTGGTCCTTTGGTCGTTTTGGGGTGAATGGTGCGCACTTTCTTTTCCCCTTCGTGAAGCACAGCGTTCTTTACCTCAGGAGCAACATCAACACCTTCCTTTTCGTTCAACCAGATGCGTATATCCACATCCATCGCCTGAAGGTTTGCGCCAAGTTCTGGCATCTCTTCAAACAAGCGTTCAATAGTATATTCCATCTCCTCCAGATCGTCCAAAACCCAATGTGCGACATTAACCGCCTGATAAGAATAATCAAAAAGATCAAATGCCTTAGCCTTCTCTTTAAGATTAAGTTCCTTAAACTCTTCTTCCAGTTGCTCTATAACAATCTCTTTTTGATCATCGTCTTCAAGATGGTTATGAAGTGCTATTTTTTGACCAAGGGAAAGCTCGTGCGCCTCTTCCTCAAGTTCCGTGTTGAAGTCAAAGTAGTCATTAATTCTCCTTGAATACTCCTCGAAAACAAGCCATACAGCAGAATTGTATCTAGGGTCGGTCAAACCAATTGGTTCTCCCAACTCCTCTTGGAGATCCGAAATAAACCTTTCAATATCATCCATGTGGTTTATATACATCTCTTTTGTTTCCGAATAATATACCAAACCACCAATCATCCCAGAGACGCACCCGCCATAAGCCAAGTCCTCAAAGAAAGATTTACCACAGTACTCCCCAGAGCATTGTATCTCACCAGAAATTAAATCGATGAACTCATCAGAGAAAGAATATTGACCCAATCCAGCTTGCGAAGCTGCCGTAGAAAGAGCATTATCCAAAACATCACCAATGAAATGTACTACATCAAACGTCTGTGACTCTACAGATAATTCGACTTGTTCCTCAGATAATGGCTCATGGTCAACCCGATTACCGTATGTGGCGTTTTTTATTGTATCAATATCTATACTAACGTAACCAGGCAGCGACTTAACAACGTCTTCCAAAAAGAAATCTGGGACTTCATAAACGAGTCCATTTTCTACAAAATCAGACCCCAAGAATCCCCCTACAAACTCAGATTCTCCAGTGGACACCTCAGTCGTTAGGATTTCATAGCTTTCCCCATTTAGGTAAGCATTGTATAACTCAAGCTCTCCTTTGAGATCAGTCTCAATAGAATCGCTTCCCAGTTCATCAAGAGTCAATCCCGCCTCCTCCAACGTCTCTCTAGTAACAAAGGCAAACCCAACATATCCAGAATCAAATCGATCCGTAGGAGCTCCGACACTTAAACACACACCACTGTGCTCATACATAGAAATAGGACGAAGCTCCAAGGCTCCAAACTCTTCTTGTAATGCTGTGCCATACTCCTTCCAACTCTTATAATCATTGGGATTAAGTCTATATTTATCATCCCCTAAATCATACGCCTTATGAGTGAAGGAGAAACACCAGAGGTTTTCCCGATCGCCTCGTGGTGACTCTACAAAACCATCAGGTTTAATTGTCAAACGGATCCCGTCAGCAATCTTATCATATATAGCATCTTTATGACCATGACCCCCACTTAGCAAATCATAGAAAAAAGGTTTCTGAGCCTCTGTGTTGTTTTTCTCTATATCTTTCATAACCAAAATAACCCGTATTATACATTATATACAACTCTGAACACCCCTAATAAGGGAGCTCGTCATCTTTGTTAATTGCTCTTGGAGCAACAGGAGCAGTGTTTATGGGTTCTGATAGTTGTTGTGAGGCGGCCTCTTCCTTCTTCCCCAACAAATCGACTTGATCCACAAACACAACGCAAGACGGTGTCGCATTATTATACTTATCCAAGTAAGCCGTAATCCGAAATCTTCCAGTAACACCGATAAGACTTCCCTTCTTAAGGTATTCAACGAGCTTTCTTAGACCAAGAGGCAAATTCAGCTGATACCACAACAGACTCTTATCGTCCTGTTGTTTCTTTCTTACTGGTGCTAATGACACCTGAATATACTTTTCTACACCCTCTATCTCTACAATCTTAGCATCAGAGCCAAGAAACCCAACTAAAGTAATTCGTTCCATATATATTCTATAATTCGTTTTACATCTTAAATCCACCTCTTTTCTTCTGGATTGGTTCTGCGATACGTTTTTCAACCCCAACCTCCATAGACTGACTAAAGTTTAACTCATTATCTTTAGTGTAGTCAACAATCATATCTATGACCTTTTTATTCTGAGTATTTTCGCTGATATATTTTGCAATAGACACCTGTTCTTCTTTATTAAGATTATATAGCACATCATTAGCAAAAACCTCTAACAAAGCATCCTCTTCGTCATCGGACATCCCAATTGAACAGTCCATAGAAGGTGGAAGATGAGTGATAAGATTAACCACATCTTCCTGAGCCCAACTCTCCAACACCTCCTTAAAGAGATCTTCGACCTCTATATCTAATGCACGACATACAAGACTCGTAATATATCGCTCATAAGCAGTCCACGCAATACCTGCAACTCCATTAGAAAGAGCTTCTACTGCAATGTCAGGATCAAGCTCATCGCTTAGATCTCCTAGATAAAGTAAATAGTCATCTAAATGTTTTGTAACCAATTCTTCACAATCAGGAGAACTAATAAGACTCGGGACAACACCTGAAGCACAACCATGCGACATCACTTCTGACAGATAAACCTTATAGAGGTTTCCATGGGATTGCATCTTAAGTTCTTTTTTCGCAATATCTCTGAGGTCAGCTCCAAAGTCATATCTGGCGTCAAATGGGTCGAAGTTTCCGACAAAGGCTTCGATCACGTCGCTCTTAAACTTTTCGTTTAAGTCATCGGAGGCAGATCTAATAATTTTATCCTTTCCAGTTATTGTTTCATACAATTCGCTAAGGTTGGTGTCTTCTCCTAATCTCTCTAGAAAATCTTTCCACTCTTGCTCTTGCTCGTCGGTTAACGCATAAAGGTCATCAGGAATATTGTCTTCATCAATTCGATCTGGATGTCCTTCAAACAACCAATGGGCAAAGCCATCATCACTTTCCGAACTCAATTTCACCCAATCCTTGAAACTCATTTCTTCCTGACAGTATCTATCATACTCCTCTCTAAGAATCTGTCTCTTATACTCTTCATTATATAGCATACGATTACACAACTAATAGTTAGTCAAGGTCAGGTGTGCTGTGCCTCTTGCCCCACCTGACCTTCAGCTAACGGTTAAAAACTCTGCTTAACACTCCTTTCCTTTGGTTTGGAAAGACTGACTCCCTGCTTGTTGTCATTCTGAGATGGACTCTGAACGACTCCTAAGACCTCCTTAATCTTAGTTGCCTTATAAGGAATAACGTTTCTATTCCTTTGGTTCTTAAGGATCGCCTTCTCGCTAAGGAATTGAGTACTCCACGTCCCAGGAGAGAGCATGTAGTAAGCGTCAAATTCTTTAGAGTCGAATTTGCTCTTAAGGCCTGTGAGCTTGATAATATCTCCACGTTTTAAGGTGTCTAGTTCTGCGTCTGTGAACTTATGTCCACACACCTCTCGTGGGATCTTTTTTACAGCTTGATCAGTACGCAAATATCGCATTGCGTTGGTGATAGGATGTAATCCCACAAAAGCCTCGAAACTCTCGTTGTTTTTGTTGGTGAGAGTAACGGGACGACCAATAGAGTTGGTCGACAACAGCATGAACTGATCCTCCTCTGTGAAGGAATGCCCCATGAATACATTATCTTTCTTTGCCAAGTCTGGAAATGGTCGTCGAGAGGTGAAGATTGCTGATACCTCGTTTGAATCACGTCTGATATAGACTCGCATGGTTCCTTCAACCATGTTTCGTTCGTTCATATCAGGGATCTTACGACCATTAGCCTTCATCTCATCAATTTCTTCTGAAGAAAATTGCTCTCTCATATAGATAGGGACCTTGTGGGTCTCTTCACCTCTACAAAGAGAATCAACCAGCTCTCTCTGATTACGCAACCACTCCACATCAACGCCATTGTAAGCCATCAGACCCCAAGGCAGCTCTGCTTCCCTCAAAGGGAATCTTTTTTCATCACTCATAATAATAAAATCATTAAAAAGTCATCTAAAACAATATCATCTCGTTCACCTAGTGGCACTAACTAGGTATCGCAAAAGTAGCCGCTACTAACAGCGTCACCTAAAAGTGGGGTATCGTGGCATGCAATTTTTCTTTGAAAAGAAGATTTTGTGCATCAGCAACTACAAAAAAACGGGGCGTATAGCTCAAAATCGGGTTCCAAACACAAAGCAAGGGCGAACCCCCACACAAACCCATGAAAAAAGTGGAGATCCGCCCAAAGAAACAACCGAACAAAAACGTCAATCCCGAACAATAGGATTCAAAACAAAAAGTGAGTAATTATAAATTACAAAGCAAAGGTCACCATAAAGTTTATTCTCACCTAAAAGTGGGGTATCGTGGCATACGATGCAATTTTCTAGTAAATTTGTACCACTTAACTTTTTAGACATCTATCATGAAAAATATAATTCCAATAAAATCTAAAACGGATGACGAGGGTGTGCAGTATGAATTGACGGCTCTGCGTTACAAGTACGACTTCTTTCAGCTAATTCTGATCGTAAGTAGTACTTTACTTGGCGTACTAATTGCCCTCCTTCCAGAACAGTTTCAACCCACAGAGGGTCGTACTCTTTACGTGTATTGCTGTATTGCACTTGCACTTTGTAGCCTAATTTCTGGTACTCTCTTATTCTTATTGCGAGAACATCCCTATCATATTGCTGTAATGCAAAATATCGAACAATATTCACGTCAAGAGCAGAACAAGATTTTTCTGAGGATAGATTGCTGCTCTCTTTCAGAGAGGTTTCTGAGTTTCTGCCTGTTCTTCTTGCTACTGATTGTATTTTCATTGTTGTTTTACTTCTTAATACTAGCGTTATACCCTGATAATGAATTCATGAAGCAGCTTATTCCTTATTTACCAGAAGTAGTCAAAAAGGTGTTTTTGGTGGTCATAATCATAAGAACCTCATTTTTCTTATATAAAATACTTAGAGTGAGTGTAGAAGAGTTCTTTTAGAAGCAAAGTATCACACAATATAGTAGAGAAAAATCAATAATACACCACCTCTCGCTGTAGTGTGCCACACCAATACACTTTCTCAATCCATGCATGCGTATCTCCCAAATGAGAGTAGCTCTCACACAGTATTATTCGGCTCTTTAGTTTGCGATAACCACTTATCCTCTCTCCAAGAACTTTCTTTTGCTCATTCGTTAGATTAGGAGCACAAACAATCTTCACAAGAAATGTATCTTTCCCAGTAAAAAAGGATAGCACTCGAGAAGCTCTGACAAAGTCAATACTGGTGGAAACATAAGCCCACCGTTTGATCCACGACCACCAATTATTTTTTTTCGTCCGATCCCTAATCATATTCCTCTAAGCAATCTTGTTTTAATATGTTTTCAACCTGAACACTCTCTATAATATAGGACAAAAGTAGCCGCTCCAAACCAGCAACTCAAAAAGTGGGGTATCGTGGCATACGATTCCACAGAAGAAAAGAAGATAAAATTCAAAGACCTCGACCTCTTTTCCGCTTAGGGGAAAGGATATTCAGTTGTTTCTCTTTTTTGCCTGCTTGAATACTAGCATCAACAGGTGTGAAGTCGTTAAGGATTTGACGACTTACCTCTTTACCCATATCGTATATAACAGAGTCCACCTTCATATCGGCTCTAAGTTTTTCACAAAGACCGTCTAGCTCTCCATCCTTGTAATGACTACGTTCGTCCATCAGACCATTAGAGCGCCACTCCTCATAGAGACCTTCTCGTTGACCATTCTTCCAATGAGAGTGCTCTTCTAGCTGACCATTAGCGTACCAGTATTCAACAACACCGTCTAGCTCTCCATCCTTGTAATTTTCCCTGAAAGATAACTGACCGTTCTTGTCCCACTTCTCGCAGAGTCCATCCTTCTTGCCTTCCTTATAATTGGTTCTGAAAGACAACTGACCATTCTTGTCCCACTTCTCGTAGAGACCGTCTTCCAGACCATTATTATAGTTAGATTGCTCAAACAACTGACCATTAGGATGCCAACGCTCATAGAGACCGTCAA